>CBINOW010000005.1:0-68986 GCA_966252395.1 uncultured Oleiharenicola sp.
GGCACGGCGAGGTTGGTGACGGGATAGCTTGTTTGATTTTTGCTGTGGGGGGGGGTCTCCGAACCCCGCCTCTGTTGTGTGGTCACGCTCTAAAAAAGGCGGGGTTCGGAGACCCCGCCCTACAACGAGGCAGAGCTTGTGCCCCACGCCGCCCATCCCGTCGAGGCACCTTTTGTCCTATTGGCATCCGCGGGGAAGCTGACTTAGTTTCGGCTCACACCAACCCGTTCCTTACCCATGCTGAAACGATTCCTTGCCTTGTCCGCCTTGCTCGCGACCGCCGCCAGCCTCGGTGCCGCACCGGCCGCCGTCGAGGGCTTCACCCACGTCAAAACCGTCGGCGACATCTCCGAATACACGCTCGACGCCAACGGCCTGCAGGTGCTCCTGCTGCCGGAGCACTCGGCCCCGGTCATCACCTTCCAAGTCACCTACCGCGTGGGCTCGCGCAACGAGGTCACCGGCACGACCGGCGCCACCCACCTGCTCGAGCACCTGATGTTCAAGGGCTCGAAGAACTTCAACCGCGAGCACGGCGGCACGCTCGACCAGCGCCTCGACCCGCTCGGCGCGACGAACAACGCCACCACCTGGTTCGACCGCACCAACTACTACGAGATCTTCGGCAACGAGCACCTGCCGCTGATCGTCGAAATGGAAGCCGACCGCATGCGCGGCCTGCTCCTGCACGAGTCCGACCGCCAGCCCGAGATGACCGTCGTGCGCAACGAATTCGAGCGTGGCGAAAACTCGCCCGTCCGCGCGCTCTTCAAGGAGGTCTTCCAGGCCGCCTTCGTCGCCCACCCCTACCACCACAACACGATCGGTTGGCGCTCCGACATCGAAAAGGTCTCCATCGAGAAACTCCGCGAGTTCTACGACACCTTCTATTGGCCGAATAACGCCACGGTCAGCATCATCGGCGACTTCCAGCCGGCCGCCGCCCTCGCGCTGGTGAAGCAGTTCTATGGCGTCATCCCGCGTTCGCCGAAACCAATCCCGCAGCTCTACACCGAGGAGCCCGAGCAGACCGGCCCGCGCCGCGTCGTCGTCAAACGCGCCGGCCAGCTCGGCGTCGTAGCCATCGGCCACAAGATCACCGCCGCGACCCATCCTGATTATCCGGCTCTCACCCTCCTCGACCTGATCCTCACCGACGGCAAGAACAGCCGGCTCTACAAGGCCATCACGGACCAGAGTCTCTCCACGGGCGTGAGCAGCTTCCTCGGCTACACCCACGATCCTTCCCTCCACCTTACTTTCATCCCCCTCGCCCCCGGCGTCGCTCACGACAAGGTCGAACAAATCGCCCTCGCCGAGATCGCCCGCCTCAAGCAGGACGGCGTCACCGTCACCGAGGTCTCCGCCGCTCTCGCCAAGTATCTGGCCAACTCCGCCTACCAGCGTGACGGCACCTTCGCCATCGCCGGCAACCTGAACGAGTCCATCGCCGTCGGCGACTGGACACTCTATTACACCCTCGAGGAGACCCTGAAGAAAGTTACCCCCGCCGACGTCCAGCGCGTGGCGCAAAAATACTTCAACGTGGACCAGAGCACCACCGGCTGGTTCATCCCCCTCGTCCCTGCCGCTCCGGCCGCCGGTTCCAATTAACCCTCCAGGCCCACCGCCATGAAACACTTCCATTTCCTCGTTGCTCTGCCCTTCGTCCTCGCGGCGTCAGCCTTCGCCCAGATCGCACCCAACGTCGTCCGCCAAAAAATCGCCGGCATCGACGTCCTGATCTACAAGACCGGCGTCAAGGACATCGTCACCCTCAAGGGCTCGCTGCCTGCGGGCGACTCCTTTGCCGAGGGCAACGTCGCGGTCCCCACCCTTTGCGGCCTGCTCCTCGACCAAGGCACGACGAAGCAGGACAAATACGCCGTCGCGGAAAAACTCGAGAGCGTCGGCGCCACGCTCTCCTTCGGCACCGGCCAGCATCTCGTCGAGGTGGACGCCAAGTGCCTCGCCAAGGACCTGCCACTCGTCATCGGCCTGATCGCCGAGCAACTGCGCTTCCCGGCGTTTAGCGCCGAGGAGTTCGAGAAGGCCAAAACCCAATACGCCGGCTCCATCCAGCGCAGCCTGGAGAGCACGGATTACCGGGCCGAGGACGCCTTCAGCCGCACCATCTACCCGGCCGGCCACGCCAACCGACCGGCCTCGCCCGAACAGATGCTGGCCGCCATCGCGTCCGCCACGCTGGACGAAGTGAAGGCCTTTCACGCCAAGCACTACGGCCCCGCCGCCTTCACCCTCGTGCTCGTGGGCGACGTGGATGCCAACGCGGCCCGGGGCGAGATTAGCCAGGCCTTTGCCGGCTGGACCGGCGGTGTCGGCCGCCCGGCCACCGGCCCGGTCGGGACCGCCGACATCGCGAAGACCGTGGACGTCTTCATGCCCGACAAGACCAGCGTCTCGATCCTTCTCGGCCAGGCGAGCGGTCTCCGCTACAGCGATCCCGACAGCGTGGCCTTGCGCGCCGCGACCTCCATCCTCGGCAGTGACTTCACCAGCCGGTTGATCGCGCAGGTGCGCGACACCGAGGGCCTCACCTACGGCATCTTTTCCCAGCTCGACAACGACTCGTTCGGCGAAGGCGACTGGCGCATCGCCGCGACCTTTTCCCCCGAACTGCTCGACAAGGGCCTCGCCTCCACCCAGCGCCACCTGCGCGACTGGTATGGCGCCGGCGTGACCGCCCGTGAGCTTGAGCAGCGCAAGACCAACATGGTCGGCCGTTTCAAGGTCAGCCTCGCCACGACCGACGGCATGGCCGGCTCGCTGATCAAGTCCGTCGAACGCGGCGTCGGTCCGGAGTGGCTCGACCAGTATCCGGAGAAGGTGAACGCGCTCACGCGCGAGCGCGTGAACAGCGTCATCAAAAAGCACCTCGATCCCGATAAAATGATCCTCATCAAGGCCGGCACGGTTCCCGGCGCCGTGGGGAAATAGGCCCTCGTTTTCCTGGAGGCGAGTGCCCTCGCCCCGGACAGGAAGCGCCCGCCAACCGGCGGGCGTTTTTTTGCGCCGCTAACGGAAGCGGTGACCACCGGGCTGCGAACAGCGAATCTGTAGCTGAGCACCAGCTGGTCTGATAGTCCCGCCAGCGGCTCTTTCCTTCTCAGCTGAGGCTTGCCTCCCCTCCTTCGCCTCGTGTCATAAGCCAAATGCACCTCTGCCTGCGCCGTCTGGGCGCCCTGCTGCTCCTTCCGCTTCTCAGCCCCTCGCACTCCGCCGCGGAGACGGTTGACCCGCTGCGGCTCACCCGGGAGGTCGAGCCCGTCGCCCAAAGCGTCGAGCTCACGCTCGATCCGGCCAAGGACGACTTCTCCGGCCGCGTGCTCGTGGACCTGCAGGCCAACCAGCCGTTCACGCGTTTCCGGCTCCACGCCCAGGACCTCACCTTCGGCACCGCCACGCTCACCGGCAGCGATGATCAAACCGTCGTCCTCCACGCGGAAGTGACCGACGCCCCGCACAGCCTCGCCACGCTCACCGCCCCGCGCGAACTCGCGGCCGGCCATTACCGGCTCACGATTGATTTCACCGCCCGCTTCACCCGCGACGGCCTCGGCCTCTACAAGACCGTGAGCCGCGGCGACCCCTACCTCTTCACGCAGCTGCAGGACATCCACGCGCGCAAAGCTTTCCCCTGCTGGGATGAGCCGTCGTTCAAGATTCCGTGGCAGGTCACGCTGACCGTGCCGGCCGCGCTCGAAGCCGTGAGCAACGCCGCCGTCGCCTACGAGACCCGCGCTGGCGACTGGAAGACCATTCATTTCGGCCGCACGCCGCCGATGCCGAGCTACCTCGTCGCGCTGGCCGTGGGTCCGTTCGAATACGTGCCGGTCCCCGGCCTTGCCGTGCCCGGCCGCATCATCACGCCCAAGGGCCAGAGCGCCCTCGCCGCCGAGGCCGCCAAGGTCGCGCCGCCCATCCTCGCCCGCCTCGAAGAGTATTTCGGCATCCCCTATCCCTACGCCAAACTGGACCAGCTCGCCGTGCCGGAATACGTCTACGGCGCCATGGAGAACGCGGGGCTGATCACGTGGACCGACCGCGGCCTGCTGCTGGACTCGGCCAAGGCCCCGTTCACCACCCGGCGCTGGCTCGCCACCACCACCGCCCACGAGATGGCGCACATGTGGTATGGCAACCTCGTCACCATGGCCTGGTGGGACGATCTCTGGCTCAACGAGTCCACCGCCGACTGGATCGCCGGCCGCATCGTCGAGCACCAGTATCCGGAATTCCGCGTGCAGATCAACGAGAGCCGCGCAGTGAAGTCCGCCATGCGCACCGACGCCCTTCCGTCCGTCACCGCCATCCGCCGCAAGGTCACGGCCGACAGCGACCTCGCCCAGCTCGCCGACGTGCTCACCTACAACAAGGGCAAGGGCATCCTTACGATGGTCGAGAACTGGATCGGGCCCGCCCCGTTCCGCGCCGCCATGCGCGCCTATTTCCTCAAGCACCGCTGGGGCAACACCATCGCAACCGACCTGTGGGACGCCTTCAGCGCCACCTCGGGTGACGACATCACCGGCATGCTCGCCGGCTTCATCGAGCAGCCCGGAGTGCCGCTCGTGAGCTTCGCCCTCGAGCCCGACGGCCAGCTCCGCCTCACCCAACGTCGCTTCAACAATCTCGGCGATCCCCAGTTGCCGGGCCAGTGGCGCATCCCGGTCATTCTGAACTGGAGCCGGCACGGCGAGATCCATCGCGAGCGCATTCTCCTCACCGAACCGACGCAGGTTGTGCGCATCCCCGGCCTGGCCGAAGCCGATTGGATTTATCCCAACGCCGACGAATCCGGCTACTATCGCTGGAGCCTCTCACCCGCGCTCAACGCCCGACTCGCCCGCCAGGCGGCCGCGCTGGCCCCCATCGAACGCGTCGGCCTCCTCGACAACGTCTCCGCCCTGTTCAACGCCGGCCTGATCGACGGCAGCGACTACCTCGCCTACGTCACCAGCTTTGGCCGCGACCTTGACCCCGACGTCAACGCCGGCGTCTCGGGCAGCGTCGCCGGCCTCGACAACACCTTCATCAACGACCAGTCGCGCGACGCCTACGAGGCCTACCGCCGCGCCATCCTGCGCCCGATCCTCGACCGCCTCGGTCTCCAACCGAAGCCCGACGAGCCGGCATCCCACGGGCCGCTGCGGGTCACGCTCTACAACGCCCTCGGCTACACCGGCGCCGACCCCGAGATCGTCGCCGAGTGTCGTCGCCTCGCCGCACTCTGCCTCGCGAACCCCGCCCAGGTTGACCCGACCCTGCGCGGCACGGCCCTGAGCGTCACCGCCTATCACGGCGACGCCGTCCACCTGGCCGCGCTCAAAGCCCTGTTCGAAAAGCCGCAGACGCCCGCCTTCCGTTCGTCGCTCATCGGCGCGCTCGGAAGCTTCCGCGACCCCGCCCTCGCCCGGGAGGTCCTGGCCTACTCGCTCACCCCGGCCATGAACTCCACCGAGTTCCTGCGCATCGTGAACGGCCTCGCCGGCACCCGCGCGCTGCGCGAACTGTGCGTGGACTGGGCGATGCGCAACTGGGACGCCATCGCCGCCAAGGCCCCGCCGGAATACACCGCCGGCCTCATCAGCATCGTCGGTGGCGCCGAGCCTCCGCTGTTCAACAAGTTCAAGGCCTTCCTCCTCGACCCCGCGCGCAAGACCGAGTTCAGCGAGGTCAACATCGCCAAAGCCACCGACCGCCTCAACACCCGCCTCCGTCTCCGCGAGAAGGAGCAGGCCAACATCGTGAAGTATCTCGAAACCTTCGCCGGCCAGCCCGCGAAGGATTGATCGACACCGGTCTTGGGGGCGCCCCCCCCCGGGGTTTTGGTATCACTGGGGGCCGCCCGCTCGCGCGCGCACCTATAGACGGGTGCGCGGGCGCCCCGGCTCCATTAAGGTTGGCTCAGGGCTTCGCCGCCGGATCCTCCCGATCTTCCGAACCCAAGCGGGGCAAGGGCAGCACCGTGCCCTGCAGCTGCTCATCGGCCAGCCCGAGCTTGCGCAGCCACTGCTGCCAACGCGGGTCATCGGAGAGCAAGCGGCTCAAATTGCTGCCCTTGATCGTGCTCAGGCCGGGGTCACGGCTGCGCTCCGCGCGCTCCAACCACGCAAACGCTTCGTCCCTTTCCTGCCGTCGCCCGTGAAGCTGGGCGATCTGGAACGGGGACACTTCGCCGTAATCCTTGATCATCTGAGCAAGCATCGCATCGGCCTCGGCGCGCTCCCCTTTGCCCCAACGGGCGACGGCGGTGGCCCAGAGACGGCCGAAGCCGAGTTGTTCCTTTTGAATCACCGCCAGGGCCTCGTCGTAGCGCCCCTGCTGGTTGTAGGTCATAGCCAGGTGGAAATACCCGCCGCGCGGGTTGATCTCGATCCGGCGCTTGCGCGTGGCCTCGGCCTCGGCCCAGCGGCCGAGACGCCCGTAGAAGTTGCCCAGTTGCCAGAGCACCTCGACGTTCACCGGGTCGCGTTCGAGCGCCTTGCGGCAATACGCGATCCCCTGCTCGGACTGATCGAAGATGGAGGCGAGCCAGACCGCGCCGGCCAGCACATCCGGATCATCGGGCGCGAGCATGAGCGCTCGCCGCAAGGACGCCGCTGCGCCGCTCCAGTCGCGATCCACACTCCACTGCAGATCGATCAACGCCCGGTAGGCGACGGCCAGCCGGGGCTCGAGCGCCAGGGCCCGCTGAATGGCCCGGCGCGACTCGGTGAAACTGCTTTCGCGCACTTCGACCGACTCGGTGTAGCCGCCGCGCACCGCCAGCGCCCGCCCAAGCCAGGCCCACGCCAGCGCAAAGTCCGGATCCAACGCCACCGCCTGCTTGAAGCAGTCCACGGGCAGGTTTTCGTCGCCGGTGCCATATTGATTCAGCAGGAAGCGACCGCGCAGGAACTGTTCATAGGCCGACGCCTGATTCGTGCCCCCGACCTCCCGCGCCCCGACCGGCAGGGCAATGGACGTCGCGCCGCCCAGCGCCTCGCGCAGTTGCGTGACCACCGCGGCCGCCACCTCGTCCTGCAGGGCGAAGATATCCGTCAGCTCACGGTCGAAGTTCCGGCTCCACACCTGAAAACCATCGGCCGCCTTGATGAGCTGGACGGCGATCCGCACCTTGTCGCCTTGCTGGCGCACGCTGCCCTCCACGAGATAAGCCACACCCAACTGCGCTCCCATTTCCGGCGCGGCGAGGCCCTTGCCCTTGAGTGAAAAGGCGGAAGAGCGCGCTGTGACGCGCAGCGCCGGCACCTGGGCAAGGGTGTTGAGCAATTCCTCGCTGAATCCTTCCGCGAGGTAATCCTTGCCCTTGTCCCCGCTGAGGTTGGCGAACGCCAGCACGGCCACCGATTTGTCGTCCGCTTTGGCTGCGGGGGAAACAAACCTGGGTTCCGGCTTCGGCGGCGGCCGCCGCGCCTGGCCCGCCTGCTCCAAATGGGGCGCGCTATTCCTCGGATCGTCGAGCAACGCCTGAAAGCGCGGGTCGTTGTGGAGCGCCGGGCTCACGAAAAACCTTTCGGTCCTCAAACTGACCGCACCACCCGCCATGGACGGTTTGCCGATGAGGTCCTTGTATATCGCCAGCGCACCGTCGAGATCCCCAGTGAAGTCGAGTTCGGTGGCCAACCGGGCCTGCCAGATTCCATGACTGAGATCGTCGCCTTCTTTCTCATCCAGGGCAGCGGCACGCCGCGCTACGCGGCGCGCCTCCTCCGCATGGCCGAGGATCCGTTCCATGGTCGCCAAACTCATTTGCGCCACGACGTTGTCCGGTTGGTCCTCCGCGAATTTCCGAATTTCTGCCTGATACTCGCCGAGGCGGGCTGCCGCCCCCGCCTTGTCGCCTATCAGAAAATAGGTGTGGGCTGCCCATAACGCTTGGACCCACCGGGGCGCGCCGTCGCCATCGAAGTAAGGCTGGAGCTGATCCAACCGGATAGCCTCCTGCAGGTTGTGACTCGCCCGAGCCCAATCCTTGCGCATTTCGATGACTTTGGGGCTTTCGAACAATGTCGGCGGCAGGCTTCGGAAGAACTCATCGCCTTCGCGGAAGGAACCGCGGGCATTGACGTGCTTGGCTGCCAATGAGTATTGCTCCGCGAGATCATCGGGCAGCAGCGTGGCGATGCGTCGCTGGATCTCGAGTTCCTCGGGAAACCGTCCGCAAAAGGAGAGAATCAATCGAAGTGCGCGCAAGAACCCGATGTTGGCCGGGTCAAGCTGACAGGCCCGACGGGCATTGGCCAAGGCCTCGGCCCAGTGGCCCTGCCGGCGTTGGAGCATCGCGAGGGAATGGAAGACCGTGGAGTAATTCGGCTGTAGCTCCGCCTGTCGCTCGTATTGGGCCGTCGCCCCGGTATAGTCGCCGAACCCATAAAAAAGATAGGTGCCATAGCTGCCGATTACTTCCGGGTCGTCGGGTGCCAGCCGCAGGGCGGTGGCCATGGCTTCCTTGGCGCGAGCCAGCGCGGCATCGCCCTTTTCGCCCAACCGGTATTTGGCGGCAAAACTGAGAAAGGCGTTGGCCGCCGCCAGTTGGGCCCATGCCTGGGCAAATTTTGGGTCCAAGGCCACGGCCTTCTCCAGCATGATGACGCGACGCTCCCACTCATCGCCGCTCTCCTGCTCGGTCATGCCCATGCCCCGGGCGCGCAGGAACAGGTCGTAAGCGTCGGAATTTTCCGTCGGCTTGCGGGAGACGACTTTCTTTTCTTCCGGGGAAAGTGTCGTCTTCAAGGCGGCCGCGATCTTTTCCGCGATTTCGCCCTGGATGGCGAAGATGTCGTCGAGATTGCGGTCGTAGGTCTCGGCCCAGAGGTGCTCGTCGGTCGCGGCATCGATCAACTGCGCGGTGATGCGAACGCGATTGCCAGCGCGGCGCACGCTCCCCTCAAGGATGTGGGCGACCCCGAGTATGCCGGCGATTTCCTTCAGGGGCTTTTTGCTCTCACGAAAAGCCAGCACCGAGGTGCGCGAAATCACGCGGAGGTCGCGGATCTTGGCAAGTTGGGTGATCACGTCCTCGTGCACGCCGTCGCTGAAAAACGCGTTGTCCGGATCCGGGCTCATGTTCGCAAAGGCCAGCACGGCGACGGATTTGTCGTCGACCTTGGCCGGGGCGGTGGCGGGCACCGACTCCGCGCCCACGCGCCCCTGCGCGACGATCTGCTCGGCCCGACGCTTGATCTCCGCCAAACGCGGACGGTCGCGCACCCGGTCGAACGAATCGATGGTAAGAAACTCATCCGCCCGGGCGAATTGGCTGCGGCTGGCTTTGGCCGAGAAAATCTTGTCGAAGTAGGCCGCCACCTCTTCCTCCAGGCCCAACTCGGCATAAGTGAAGATGGTTCGCCGGTCGGCTTTGCCGATCTCCACGCGCCGCATCTGCTCGTTCAACCGGAGCCCCTCCCGCGCCGCCCCTTCGCGCCCGAGCAAAGCCAGTAACTGGGCACGCAGATAGACATCCAACTCTTCCATGTTTTCAGCCAGCCGGCGGTCCATGACGCGGAGGGCATTTTGCCACGCCGCGGCCGCGGCTTCCGGGCGGCCGGCCATGCGATGCGCCTTGCCGAGCAGCAAATCCCGCGGGCCGGTATAATTGACGGTGTTCAAAAATTCCTGGGACAGGTTCTCGACGACGCGCGCCGCCCCGTCGCCATCACGCAGGTCCGCCATGTAGGCCCAGAACATCCCCACAGCCAAACCACTGTGCATCCGGGTTCTGGCGGGAATGCTTTCCAGGGCGCGGCGCAGGGCCGCCTTATCTCCCAGACGAGTCAGGATCCAGATCTTGTCGTTGTAAGCGCGGGCAAACTCCGGCTCCAAGGCGATAGCGCGCTCAATTTCCTCCAGCGCTTCCGGAAACCGACCGAGAGTGTCCAATTGCCTCGCGCAGAAAAAATGAACCGAAGCGGCGAACGAGGGCAAAGCCAGCAGGCGATCCCTCAGCTCGGCGAAACCGGCTGTTTCCCCGGTATTCGCCATCACGCGGAGTTGCCCCAGCAGGACGAAACCGGAAGCCGCTCTCCGGGCGGCGAGATCCGCAAGCATCCGGATCCCTTCTTGGCTCGTCTCCGTGTTTAATTGAAGAGTCAACGCCATGGCCAGTTTGGCGGCCTCCGATTGGCTGTCCAAGACCAGCGCCCGTTTGGCCGTGTTGATCGCCTCATCAAGCCGGGGCTGGTAGGCGTCATAGCGGCTGTGGATCATCTGGCAGGCCACCAAGGACCGCGCCGCCATCGCCTCGGCATTGGTCGGCTCCAACTCGGTGGCCTTGCGGGCCAGTTGTTCGGCGTGCAGCAATTCCTCTTCCGAGGCGACGGGCCCCTTTTCATAGATCGCGCGCGCCTGCGCCACGAGTCGGGCCGCCTCGGACTGCGGCGCGACCGCGACAGGCGGGGGCGGAACCGTCACGATGCGGTCAGGCTTCGCCCAAGGTTGCCACAACGCGGTCACCACCGCGACGGCGCTCACGGCCAAGCCCCAGCGCAGTGCGGCCCGGCCCACCCGGCGTTGCCGCACCGAACTGCCGGCCTGCAATCGCTCCACGTCCGCCAGCAAAGCCGACCCGTCCCCATAACGCCGGCCCGGAATCTGGTCGCACGCGCGCAGGATGATTTCATTCAACTCCAGCAACAGACGGCGATCCGGCTGCGCGGCGAGCTCCGCCGGCAGTTGCGGAAACTCCTGCCGGTCCAGACCGGTCGCCAGTTCGTAGAACAATTTGCCCAGCGCATACACATCGGCGGCGGGAGCGCCGGGGCCCTCCGGAGGGATAAAGCCCTCCGTGCCAACGTAAGTCAGCGCAGCACCCGCCGGGGAGATCAGCCCGATGTCGGCCAGCTTCGGCACGCCCCCGACGAGGATCACGTTCGAGGGCTTGATGTCGCGATGCACGAGTCCGCGCCGGTGCAACCCGGCCAAGACCCGCGCCAGTTCCACACCATAGCGCAGCACTTCACCGGCCGGCAGGCGACCGCGGCGGGCTCGCAGCTCGGTGAGGGTGTAGGGCACATAACTCGCCGGATCGATGTCGCGTCCGCGCTCCACATCGTCGGCCAGCTCCATGACATAGTAGAAGAAGCCGCTCTCGTCGTTCCGCCCGACGTGGAGCAGCGCCATCTGCACGCTTTCATCGAGGGAGATCGCCGCAAATTCCGTGAGCCCCTTGAACTCCCGCTCGAAGGGCGTGGCGTCGGTGAAACGCGCCCGCCACACCACCTTGATGGCCCGCAACACCCCGGTGACCCCGCGGGCCAGCCACACGTCGCCGTAACTCCCCTGCCCGATCAGCCGCAGCAACTGATAGTCCGCGATGCGCGGCGGGACCGCGGCTCCGGCGGTAGCGCCCCGGACGGGTTCGGGTGGCGGGTTCACAGGGAAAGACAGAGCAGGCGGTGAACCCGATTAGCCACGACGTTTCGTGTCACATGGCGGCGTGGAGGTGACATCGGGGGAAAGGTCAGCCGATTTGCGCCCGCAGCTTCTCGACCTCGGCCTTGAGCTGCTTGGTCAGCCGGTGGGTGATGACGTAAACGGAGGCCGGGTTGATGCCCAGCTCCCGGCTGATCTTTAGCACCGGCCAGTTTTGCCGGAAATGCAGGTCGAAGACCTGAAAATGCCTCGGCTGCACCTGGCGCGCCAACCGCTCCATGGCCGCTGCCAGCACATGCGCCTGCCACTCGCGGTCCCATTCATCCTCCTCCGCTTCCGGCGACGGCAAACGTTCGATGGTGCCGGTGCGCGTGGACTCGGGATCCCGCGGCCCGGGCGTATGCTGCGGGGTGCGGCCGAGATGATCAAACTTGTCGGCGATGCGCCAGCGGGTGAGCTGCATCAGCCAGCCGCGGAACGATCCCCGGTCCGGATTGAGGTCGAAGTCGCCGATGGTTTCCGCGACGCGGGCGAACACATCCTGCGCCACATCCTCGGCGTCGGCATGGGCCAGGCCGGCGCGGCGGGCCCGCCCGTAGATCAGCCGTCGGTAGAGGCGGTGGAACTCGTTCCAGCTCGCCCCGTCCTTTCCGTCGCGCACGCGATAAAGCAAGGTGGGACGGGTGCGGAGCGAGGTGCCGGGATCGGGGCGCATGAGGGTGGTCATGAGGGCTCCACGCCCTCCCGGGCCGGAATCTTTCAAAAATCGGCCGGGGAAGGAATTTTTTAATTTTCCTGAAAGATCGGGGCCCGGGCGCGGGTGGAGCACCGGATGGAACTCCTCTCCCTCCCCCGTCTCCGCCGCGCCAGCCGCCGCCTCCTCCCCGCCCTGCTGTTCGTCTGCCTCGCCAGCCTGCCCTCCGCCTTCGCCGCCCGACGGGTTGAAGGGCTGCCGCCGGCCGATTTCGCCGACGAGGTGCACGTGCCGAACGGCTGCTACCTTTCGGCCGTCACCTTTCTGCGGAAGTTCACGGCGGCCTACCCCGCCGAGCAAGGCCGGGTGGTCGGATTTACACCCGCCGGCTGGAGCGGCGGACATTTCGTGGCCGTCGTGACCTGGCAGGGCAAATGGTGGGTGCGCGACGAATACTTCGGGGTCTTTGCGACGAAGCTGGCCGTCGGCGTCGAAAACGACGAAGAAAAATTCCGGCAGGCCGTGGCCGCTTCCTTCAATCGTTACACCCAGGATTACCTCAAGCGCAGCCGCCTTCCCTCCATTCCGTGGGATCCCAGCAAGCTGACCTCCGCGCAACGCGTCCAGGGCGTGACGGCCGCCGCGGGCGTTTTGCCCTTCGCGTCGGAGCTCTTCTGGGTGAAATCCGGCAAGACCGAACGGCCCTTCCTGTTTTTCCGTCCGGCTGACGGACAAATTGCCGTGTATGAGCCCTCCAGCGGCACGGCCCTCGCCCACTGCCGGGCATCCGATCCGACCCTGGTTGTCGCAGCGGTGGCCACCAAGCTGGGCTTCAAGGTTGATACCATCCGCCCGGCCCTGCCGGCACCCGCTGCTCTCGTTGCAGCCAACTGAGCTTGCCACCCGTCGCGCGATCCAGTCGCGACGGGATTGGGCATGATCTGGAGCCGGGACGTCCTCGTCCCGGGGATTGGGATCGCTGTGGGCAGTGCGCTTGCGCGCGCTTCGAAAGACCGGGGCGAGGGCGCCCCGGCTCCATCCATGCCTGCTCAGGGCTTCACCGCCGGCTCCGCCAACAGGGCCTGGATCTCCGCATCGTCGCGGAACGGCGCCATGCGAGGATCGAGCTGGAAGCGCACGCGGAAGGCCGCACGGCTTTCCGGCAGGGTCGTGACCGACTCACGCAGCAGCTCCAGCGCCGTGTCCCGTTCCCCCAGCAACAGCGAGCCGGGAATCAGGGTGAACCACCAGCCGTTAACCAGGCTCTGCGAATAGGGCCGACGCTGCGCTTCAATCAGGCGCTGGAACACCGCCTTGGCCTCTTCCTTCCGGCCCAAGCCGAGCAGGGGCCAGAATTCCGCATGGTTGAGCCAGAGCCGGGTTGGGTCGGTCGCCTTCATCCGCCGGGCTTCTTGTAGCGCCAGCTCGTATTGCTGGCGGGCCAGCTCGTTTTTCCCCTGCCGTTCCAGCAGGCAGGCATTCAGCAGCGCGGTCGTGCCGGCATACTCGAAATCCGTGAACCATTTCTGCGGGAACGCGCGCAGCGCCTCCAGACCTGTTTCCGCATCGCCGCCAAAAGCCGCGTAGATGAAGTAGCCGAACACGGCGCGCTCGGTGCCGCGCACCCGCTCGGGCACCTGGTCGAGCCAGCGCTTCATGCCGGCGAAGTCGTTGTGCAGGCCGAACTGCAGCCGCGCCTTCCACGCCATGGCGTTGGGCAGCGGCGCGAGTGCGAGCGTGGCGTCGAGTTCCCGGTCAAACTCCTCGTAGCGCCCCTGGTCCTTGTAGTGCCGGGCCAGATCATAGCGGGTCAGCGGGTCTTTCGGGAAGCGCCGCACATTTTCCTGCCCCTGCACAATCGCTTCCGCCTCACGCCCGGGCGTGACGTTCAGCAGGTCGGCCAGCAACCGGCCGGGCCGGGGATTGGCGGGATCAACCTCCATCGCCCGGCGAAGAAGTCGCTCCGCGCGGGTGTCGCCGGTGCCCCGGCTGAAAAGATAAGTGGCCACGGCGAGCATGGCCTCGGGCTCGTTGGGATCGAGCTGCAGGGCACGCTCCCCGTAGAGCCGGGCCTGGGCCGAGCGCTCGTCGCTCCGGTCGAAGCCGCGGCGCATGAACTGGGACTGCACGCGCGCCATCACGGTCACGGCCTCCCCGTCGGTGGGCGCGCGCTCGACGATCGGCTTCACGAGTTGTTCGGCGAGCGCGAGATCGTCGGGAATGGATTCCAGTCCCTCGATCAGCTCCATGGCACGCTTCAGCTCCGGGTGCTTCGGCCAGTCGCGGGCCGGCCGGGCCGCAAGTTCGTTGGCTGCAGCCTCGTCGAGGAGAGACCTGAATCCCGGGTTTTCGCGCAACTTGTCCCACAGCGGATCTACCCGCAGCAAGGCCGGCGTCAGCGGCCACTGCAGGGCGCGGTCGGGGCCGGTCAGGAAACGTCGGAGCAGGGGCAAGGCTTCTTCGACATCGCCGAGAGCCGCATGAATCCGCACGGGGGAATTGAACCAGAACCGCAAACCGCGCGCCCCCGCCAGCTCGGTCGCCGTGCGGGCGCACTGCCGCGCCTCCGCCGCGCGTCCGAGCCGCGCGAGCAGTTCGCCGCGGGCCACATGCAGCGCATGATCACGAGGGAACGCCTTGATCTGCCGGTCAACCACCGCCAGCCCGGACTCAAACGCGATGCGGGCGGCCTCCCGGCGCCCGGCCATCTCATGCGCGCAGCCGGCCCAGTAGTCGCGGGGCCCGACAAACCAGTTGTCTTGGATGAAGTCGGCGGGAAGCCGACGCAGTTCCTCCAAAGCGGCGTCCGGTTCGCGTGCCGCCAGACGGGTGAAAGCCGCTATCCACACGGCCCGATGCTCCGAGCGGCTGGCCGCCGGCAGTTGTTGCAAGGCGGCCCGGGCCGCGGCCGGATCGCCCCGGCCGGTGAGCAGCACCATCGCCAGGCCGCACACGGCATTGGAGGAGGGTTCTGCGGCGATCGAGTCGCGCAGACATTGTTCGGCTTCGGCGAAGCGCCGCTGGCCGAAGTGCACGAGGTAGGCACTGTAGCGCGCCAGGGCCCTGCTGCCGGGTATCTCCGCCTGTCGTTCGAACATCGCCAACGCCTCGGCGTCGCGTCCCGAGCGGTTGTAGAGAGACCCCAGGCTGGAAAGGGCGCCGGCGTGACGCGGATCCTGGGCGATCACCTCCAAGAATGTTTTCTCGGCCACCGCGAGATCGGGCTCGTTGTCCCGCTGCCAGCGCCCGAGGGCAAACTTCGCCTCGACGGAGGCAGGCGCGAGAGCCAACGCCCGCACCGCGTGACTGCGGGCGACTTCCCGCCGCGCCGGATCGTCGCTGAAGCCCCGGGTCCGGATGGCCGTGTTGACAAGCGAGGAGATCGCCCAGATCTCGCCGTCGGTCGCGTCCATTTCCAAGGCACGTTTGAGCAGGGCCTCGGCAGCGACGAAGTCGTCGGCCGTTGAATTGTATTTGTCGATGGTCAGCTGCCGCGCCCGCTCGGCCAGCTGCCGTGCCTCGCTGGCGGCGGATTTCTCCTCAACGGCACGATTCGTCTCCGGCTCGGAGCGGCGTTCGTGCCACAGCGGCCGCAGGGCGTAGTAGCCCACGATCACGAGGGCCAGCACCGACCACGCGTGCCGCAACCAGACGGGGCGCTCGCGCTTGCGGCGCAATTTTTCTGGAGCCGGGGCACCCTCGCCCCGGTCTGCGGGACGAGGGCGTCCCGCCTCCAATGAGCCCCCGTCCAAGAGTTTCGTAACCCGCGCCGCCAACTCGGCCGGCGTCTCGTCGAGGCGCAGGCGCGTCCACTGCACCTCGCGGAATTTGTCGGGCACGCGCGCCGTGGCGTCGTTCACGTCGCCCACCACGATCGGAAACAGGAAGGGCTGGTCGTCCGCCATCAGGTGCGAGCGGTCCACCGCCAGCTTCCACTCCAGCCGGAAATAGCCTTCGGCCCGCGCGTTGGTGTTCGCCGAGATGAGCGGCACAAACAGTGCGCACTCCTTGATCTGTTTGCGGATCTTCTGGTCCCAGGCGTCGCCGCCGACCAGTTCATTGCGGTCAAACCACACCTCCAACCCGGCGGTGCGCAAGGCATCGCAAATCCGCTGCGCCGCTTCGGCATCTTGGGAGGCGTAGGAGAGGAAAATCGCTTTGGGGGAGTCGCTCATCAGAAGAAAGGGGCGCTATTTTTCGGATCGGCGAGCATCGCCTCGAAGCGCGGGTCGCCTTGCAGGGGCCGGAAACGCAGGCCGCGACGCAGAACGGTGATGGCGCTGGGCGCGGGACCTTGGGCGAGTCGTTCGGCGAGGTCGGCCAGCGCAGCCTCCTTGTCGCCCAGCCAGGCGAGCAGCATGCATTCCTCATAACGCCACAGCCCCCGCCGGGTCAGGCCCGGATTGGCGGCCAGCATTTCGCGTTTCACGGCGGCGGTGCCTTCCTTGTCGCCCAACACCGCGTGGGTCGCGGCCAGGTAAAACCAGTTATCGATATTGTCTGGGCGGGAAGCCAGTCGTTCGCGGTAGCGGGACCGTTCCTGTTCCAGTAGAATCCGGGCACGCTCGGGCTGACCTTGGATGAGCAAGGCCACGGCCACGGTGAAGGTTCCATCGCCCCCCCAAACCGTGACGATCGACCCATGCCGTTCCCAGAGGCGGACGAGCTCCTCGGCATCACCCCGGATACTGGCGAAGCCGGCCAATAGAGAGAGCGCTCGAGCGTCGCCCCGGGCCGCGTCCGGAGCCAGCCGGACGGCCAGTTGATCCATCTCGCGGGTGGAGCCGGTCGCGTAATAGGGCAGGACGGTGCGGGTCCACAACAACTGCGTCGCCTTTTCCACCAGATCCCCGGCGTCGCGCAGCACGGCCTGCGCCTCGTCGTAGCGTCGGGCGGCAACCAAAGAACCGGTCAGGGACTCCAAGACCGCCACGTTGCGCGGATCCAAGCTCCGCGCCCGGCGGTAATACTCCAAGGCTGCGCGAATGTTGTCATCGCGGATGCTCAGCCGAGCCAGCACGTGCCAGGTCACCGCGAGGGACGGATGTTCGCGCTCAAGGCGGGCCGCCAGCTCCCTCGCCCGGGGCAGGTCCCGCACGTCGATGTAGTAGTTGGTCTGCAACGCGAGGGACTCGCCGTTCCTAGGCTCCAGCTCGCAGGCCTTTTCGATCGCCTGCTTGGCCAAAAGGCGCCGGGCCTCGCTCTGATCGTAACGATAATAAGCGCGAAGGTGGAGCCAGCCCAAACCCTGCCACGCCAGTGCGAAGTTTGGATCGAGCTGCACCGCGCGCTCGAGCAGGGGTCGGGCGCGCTGCTCTCCGAGACGTTGATCGAGCGATCCGGCCAAAGCCTCCCTCGCTTGAAGATAAATTTCATATGCCACGAGATTGGCAGTGGGCGCGCGCTCCAGCGTCGCTTTTTCCGCCGGGGCCAGGACCGCCTGCAGCTTGGCTGCGATGCCCTGCGCAATATCCGATTGGATGGCAAAGATGTCGGCGAGGTCCCGGTCGAAGGGATCGGGTGCGAGCACATGCTGGCCCGTGCGGCCGTCGATCAGCTGGCAGACCACGCGCACCCGGTTGCCCGCGCGCCGCACGCTGCCCTCGAGGAGGTAGGCCACGCCGAGTTCTTGGGCGATCTGCGGTATCTTCTTCGTGGTGCCGCGATACTCCATGACCGAGGTGCGGGCGATGACCTTGAGCTGCGAAATTTTCGCCAGGTTGGTCAGCACATCCTCGTGCACCCCGTCGGCAAAGTAGCCGCTCTCCTTGTCGTCGCTGAGGTTGGCGAAGGGCAGCACGGCGATGGACTTCGAATCAAGCGTGACCGCCTGCCACCCACCGATCTCCGGCCCGGAATCCTCGAACGCTTTCGCCCCGTCGGGCAGATGGTCGCGCAGAAGCCGATCAAACCGGGGATCACCGCGAAGAGGGTCGAGTTCGGGATCAAAACGTGCGGCCGCATGCAGGATCCGCCAGCCGTTTGCGCGGGCGGCAAAGGTCTTGGCGAGGAAAGCCAGCACCGCATCACGGTGGTCAAGCCGCAGGTGAATCGGCAGCGTGCGGGCGGTGATCTCGGCGGCACCCGTCCCGGCGAGCTGTCCGGCCAGAAGCAGCGATTTTTCCGCACCTGGCGCATCGCCCAGGCAGGCGAGCAACTCGGCTTTTTGCCACAGCAGCTCCGGGTCGTTGGGGGTGGTGGACAGCTTCTTGTCCACCACCGTGAGCGCAACCTGCCAGTCCGCTTGTGCGGCGGCCGCACGACCGGCCAGAGCATGCGCTTTCCCGGTGAGCATCGCCTTGGGTCCGCGAAAATCGGCGGTGGAGAGGTAATCCAGCGGCAGGGCGGCAAGCAGCGAAATCACCTCGTCGGGCTTCCGGTCGCGAAGAGCGAGCCGCACGGCGTTCAAAGCCGGCCCCTCCTCGAGCAGAGCCGAGGCCGGAACCTCGCGGTAGATCTCGCGCGCCGCCACGAGATCCTCGCGATAAACCTCTGCGAGGAGCGCCTTCAGCGCGATCATGCTCGGGGACCGGCTTTTCTTCAGGGACCGCTCCATCGCCTCCTCGGCGCGAAGGAAATCCTCGCCGTAATAGTAGGACCACGCCGCGCCTCCCGGCGAACCGGACCGGTCGTAATACTCCGCCGAGACCGCAAAGCGGCCGGCCTTCCGCGCCAGGTTGGCGAGCAGGGCCAGCGTGGTTTTGTCCTCGGGCTGCTCCTGAAGCAGGGCGAGCAACTGCGATTCGGCGTCGGCCCGCATGGCGTCGGTCGTGGCGATGCTGTCGAGCACGTAAGCCCTGGTCAGACGCGTCACGAACAAATCCGGCGCCAGACCGATGGCCCGGGAGGCCCGGCTGAGCGCCCGCTCCCGTCGGGCGGGGGACGTGTCGAATTTGCCCTGGATAAAGCGCACGTCGATCCGGGCCGCGATGGTCCAGATCTCGTGGTCGGTTGCATCCATGGCCAGAGCACGGTCGCACAAGGCCTCGGCGGTGTTCAGCTGGTCGCGCGACGGCGAACCGTGTTCGACCGGCGTAAATGCGCGCCGCGCCAGCTGCCGGGCTTCGGAAACCGGTGCCACAGCAGCCGGGACAGGCGTCGCGCTGGCGGGCGGCGCCGGTTGCCGGTCCTTAAGCACCAGGATCAGTGCCATCGTCACTCCGAAAATCGGTAACGCCCACCAGAGGCGGCCCAGCCGCGGGCTACGGGTTCGCGCATCAGCGCTGTGCATTCGAGGGCTTGGGCTTCCTGTCCGCTGCCCTCCGGCCAGGAGCTCTTTGACCCGCGCGTTGAAAGCCGGCGAGGGATCTCCCCCTTTCAGCCGGGTCCACTGCACCTCGCGAAATCGCTCCGGCACGAAGGCCTCGGCATCCTTTGTTTCATCTATCACCACCGGCAGGAGAAACGGCAGGTCGTCATCCATCTGTCGCATACGTTCGACTGCGAGCCGCCATTCCAAACGAAAATACCCTTCGCGCCGTGCCTGCGTGTTCGCCGAGATGACCGGAATCATCAGGGCGCACGAACCGATCTGACGCCGGATCTTCTGGTCCCAAGCATCGCCGCCCACGAGCTCGTTCCGATCGAACCACACCTCGACCCCAGCCGCCCGCAGCGCTTCGCAGATGCGTTGGGCCGCCTCCGCGTCTTGCGACGCGTAGCTCAGAAAAACGGCTTTGCCTGCATCAGACATTTTTTACGGCAGGCATCACGGTGGAGCGTATCTGGGCGGTTCCGTTCCCTGACGCTCAGAACAGCGGCTCGTTGTTCTTCGGGTCGGCCAGCAGCGCCTGGAAGCGCGGATCGTTGCGGAGGGCCGCGCTCAGCGAGTGCTTGTCCTTACCCAGAGCCTCGACGGTCAGCATGCTGGGGAGGGCCAGCAGGCGCTTATACTCGGCGAGTGCCCGCTCAGGGTCGCCGGTGAGATCACAAAACATGGCGAGCTGGGCGGACCAGCGCGGCCCTTCGAGGGCGTCCTTGCTTTCCGGCAGCAAGGCGGCCGCCTTCTCCGCCTGGCGGCGCGCCGCCTCCGGCTGGCCGTTGATCAGCTCCAAGGTGGCCACGTTCATCTGCGCCAGGACATTGTTCGGCTCGGCCTCGGCGAGCTTCCGGATCTCGGCCGCGTGCTCTCCGACCCGAGCGACGGCCCCGGCCTTGTCGCCGAGCACGTAATAATTCATCGCTGCGCTGAGCGCCTGCATGGAGCGGGGCATGCCGTAGCCGTCGAAATAAGGCTGCAACCGGTCCAGCCGGACAAATTCCTCCAGCTGGTCGGTAAACTCGGCCCAGTCTTTGCGCAGGGCGAAGATCTCGGGCGACTCAAGCTCCTCGCGCGACATGGCCCGGAAGAAGGCCTCCCCTTCGCGATAGGAAGCAGTGGCGCGGGCCTGCATCTTCACGACCTCGTATTTCTCGAGGAGCACATCCGGCAACATCGTGGCGATGCGCTTCTGGACCTCGATCGCCTCGGGCCAGCGCCGCCCATAGCGGAGCGTGGCCAGGAGATTGCGCAGATACTGCAGATTGCCGGGGTCGAGCTGGCACGCGCGCCGGGCGTTCGCGAGGGACTCGGCCCACTGGCCCTGTCGGCGCTGGATCAGCGCGAGGGAATTATAGACGACCGGCGAATTCGGCTGCAGCGCCGCCAGCCGCCGGTATTGCGCCGTGGCGCCGGCATAGTCGCGAAACCCGTAGTAGAGGTAGGTGCCGTGGCTGCCGATCACATCCGGATCTTCGGGTGCCAGCTGCAGGGCCTTTTCACTGGCCTGCTTGGCTCGCGCCAACATGGCGTCGCGTCCCGGGGCATTGCCAAAAACAAGAAAGGCGCTGGCCGCGGCCAATTCACCCCACGCTTGGGCAAACTTCGGGTCCATCGCCACAGCGCTTTCGAGAAGGGTGACGCGCCGCTGCCGCGCCACAAGCGTCGCGCCCTCGCGATTGTTCACGTCGCGGGCCCGGAGGAACAAATCGTAGGCGGCGGGATTTTCCGTGGGCTTGCGGGCGATCAGTGCCTTCTCCTCGGGCGAGAGCGCGGTC
The DNA here is from genome assembly GCA_966252395.1 of uncultured Oleiharenicola sp. Lineage (GTDB taxonomy): Bacteria > Verrucomicrobiota > Verrucomicrobiia > Opitutales > Opitutaceae > Lacunisphaera. The sequence goes on from CBINOW010000005.1 coordinate 21,128, forward strand.
TTGAGCGCGGCGGCAATCTGCTGCGAGAGCTCGGCCTGGATGGCGAAAACGTCGGTGAGGTCGCGGTCGTAGGACTGGGCCCAGACGTGCTCGTCGGTCGCGGCGTGAATGAGCTGGCCGGTGACGCGCACCTTGTTGCCCGAGCGCCTCACGCTGCCCTCCAAGATGTAGGTCACCCCGAGTTCCTGCGCGATCTCCTTCATGGATTTCGTGGTGGCGCGGTATTTCATGACCGACGTGCGGGAAACGACGCGCAGCTCGCGGATGAGCGCGAGGTTGGTGAGGATGTCCTCGTGGATGCCGTCGGTGAAGAACGCGCTGTCCTTTTCCTCGCTCATGTTGGTGAACGGGATCACGGCGATGGATTTGTCGGCCAGCTTCTCCACCGGCACCGTGAAGGTGGTGGGTTTGGGCTCGACCGGCGCGGGGGTGGGTGCAGGCGGTGGTGACTTGCGAAACACGCCCAGCGCAACGGCCACGCCGACGATCACGGCGATGAGCGCGCCCCAGGTCCACTTCGGGATGCCGGTGCGCTTGGCCGCCTGGGCGGCGGCTTCTTCCTCGGCCTGGATGCGCGCGGCCTCCCGCAGGTGCGGGGGCAGGGTCGGCGGCTTGGGATGCTCGACCTTGAGAACGGGTTTCTTGGGCGCTTCGAGCAGGCGTTTGACCTGCGTCACAAACTCCGGCGTCGGCTCGCCGCCGGGCAGGCGCGTCCACTGGTAGCGCATGAACTCCTCCGGCACGGCGGACTCGGCCTCGGAGGTGTCGTCGATCACGACGGGCACGATGAAAGTCCGGCCGCCGGCCATGTCATGCGTGCGGTCCACGGCGAGTTTCCACTCGCGGCGAAAATAACCCTCGGTGCGTTCCTCCGTGCGCTGCGAAACGAGCGGCATGAAGAGGGCGCACGATTTGATCTGCCCGCGAATTTTGCTGTCCCACGCATCGCCGCCGCGCAGCTCGTTCATGTCGAACCACACCTCGAGGCCAAAGCCGCGCAGCGCCTCCGCGATGCGCCGCGCCGCCTCGGCATCCTCACGCGCATAGCTGAGGAAGATTGCACGGACTCCGGTGTGCGTGGGAGCGTCCGACATAAGTTGCGCAGTTAATGGCGGTTAAGCTTAGTCCTTGCCAGCCCAAACAGGCAATGGCACCCGTCTTGGCGCGCACCCGCCCATGTCCGCCGCCGCCAGCCAGCTTCCCCTTTTCCACGTCGTTGGCTTCTCCGGCCACCGGCAGCTGGGCGACCCGGCCGGGGTCGCCCGGGCCGTGAAAGCGGTGCTTGAGGAACTTCAGAAGGAAGCGCCCGGCGAATGGATTGCACTTTCGTCGGCCGCGGCGGGGGCCGACCTGATCTTTGTGCGCTCCGCGCTGGACCTCGGGCTGGGTTGGGAAGCCTCCCTGCCCCTGCCGTTGGTGGATTTTGAGCGGGACTTCCCGCCGCAGGAGTGGGCGGAGGTCAAAGCCCTGCTCGCCCGCGCCGAACACCTGGAGATCGCCGCCGAACCCGGCTCGCGCGAGGAGGCCTACCTGTCGGGCGGCTTCGAGATCGTGAACCGTTGCGACGTGTTGCTGGTCGTCTGGGACGGCCAGCCCGCCCGCGGCAAGGGCGGCACGGCCGACGTCGTCGCCTACGCCCGCGCCATGGGCCGGCCGATCGTCATCATCAACCCCGACACCAAGATCGTGCGGCGGGAAAACTTCGAGAAGGTGCGCCTGCACGACGAGAACCTGCGTTTCCTCAACGCCGTGCCGGGGGGCGGTGACAGCACCGCCGTGCCCTCGACACAGGACCTGGTCGCCGCCTTCCAGAAAAAGGTGGACGACGCGGCCACGCACAGTTCGCCGCACTTCCGCCGGCTCATCGCCATCACGCTCTGGCTCCATGTGTCGGCCACGGCGCTGGCGACGGCCGGCCTGGCCTTCAACTGGCATTGGGTCGGTCTGCCGTGGGGCAAACTGCTGCTGCTGCTCGGCGCGCTCGGAGTGGCCATCATTGTCCGCACCCAGCGCACGCACCATCACTGGACGCGCTGCCGCCTCGCCGCCGAGATCACGCGCTCGGCGCTCGCGATCTGGGGCCTGCCGCGCGCCGGCCGGCTCTTCGCGGATTTCGACTGGGCGGGCGTGGAGCCGCTGCGCCGCTCGCTCGACGTGCTGCACCGCCGCGCCGCCCGCGAGGCCAGCGCGGACTTCGACACGTTCCGGCAGAAATATCTCGTGGGCCGCATTGACGACCAGCTCGCCTACTTCGCGCGACAGGAGGCCAAGGCCATTCCCCTGCTCTCCCGGCTGCGCGCCGGTTTCGGCGTCTGCTCAATCCTCGCGATCGTGTTCACCACCGGCTACGCCCTGGCCCACACCTTCCACTGGGAAGTGCCCGGCTGGGTGGAGCAGTTCTGTTTCTACTTCGCGCCGATCATGCTGCCGGTGCTGGCGGCGTCGTTCATCTCGCTGATCTCGATCAACGACCTGCACCGCCGCGTGGCCCGCTACCGCGAGATGTGCATCCGCCTGGAGACCGTGCGCAAGGAGATCGCCCACAGCCAAACCTGGGCCGGCCTCGAGCGCGCCATCGCCAAGGCCGAGCGCGTGCTCCTGCAGGAAGTCTTCGAGTGGCACTCGATCACGAGCTTCACCGAGTCGCACTGAGTGCGGGAGCAGGCGGCCGGGGTTAACCACTAAAAGGATTTCGCCAAAGGCGAAATCTACGAGGTGCCCTCCGCCTGATCGGCTCCGGATTTGATCCAAGAGACCTGCTGATCGCAGGCCGAGATACCTGGCTGCGATCAGCAGCCCAATACGAACCCCTACCGGAGACGATCAGTCGCAGGGCTGCATCAAGTTTTCGCCGTTGGCGAAAACCATTAGTGGTTAAACAGAAATCAGCCTCCCTGTGCGGCCTTCGCCCTTGGCTCTTGGCCGCTTGCGCGTAGCTTCGCCTCATGCCCGAAATCCTCTACACTGTCCGAGCCACCTGCAAAGACGTGCAGCAGCGCGGACGCTTTCTCTCCTGGCTCACGCCCGGCCATGTGCTGCAGGTCAAGGCCGGCGGCGCCACCGCGGTGCGCATCGTGCTGCCTTTGCCGGATCACGCGGACGACCCGACCGCAGTCGTCGAGACGCAATACGCCTTCCCGTCGCGCAAGGCCTTCGACACTTACCTCCGGGACCACGCCCCGGCGCTCCGCGCCGACGCGATGCAGCATTTTCCGCCGGAGAGCGGCGTGACTTTCGCGCGCCAGGTCGCCGAGGTGGCCATGGAACTCTGACGCCATGCCCGAGCTCCCTCACATCGTGGTCCTCGGCGCCGGTTTCGGCGGACTGACCTTCGCCAAGGAATTTCCCACGCACCTCGCGCGAGTGACTGTGGTGGACAAACAGAACCACCACCTCTTCCAGCCGCTGCTTTATCAGGTCGCCACCGCCGGCCTCGCCGCACCCGACATCGCCCAGCCGATCCGTTCCATCCTCCGCGACAAACCGAATCTCGTCGTGCTCATGGCCGAGGTGCAGGCCGTGGACCTCGCCCGGCACGAGGTGCGGCTCACCGACGGTGTGCTCAGCTACGACTACCTTGTCATCGCGCTCGGCGGCCAGACCGGCTACTTCGGGCGCGACGAGTGGAGCGAGTTCGCTCCCGGACTCAAGACCCTCGACGACGCGCAGCGCCTGCGCCGCAACATGCTGCTCGCCTACGAGCGCGCGGAGCGGGAGACCGACGCGCAACGCCGGCGCGAACTCATGACCACCGTCGTGATCGGCGGCGGCCCGACCGGCGTGGAGCTGGCCGGCACTTTTGCCGAGCTCGCGCGCACGGTGCTCTACCGCGATTTCGACCACATTGATCCGCGCCAGGCGCGCATCATCCTCGTGGAAGGCGGTGACCGCGTGCTCGGCGCCTTCGACCCGGAGCTCTCCGCCAGCGCCAAACGCCAGCTGGAGGGCCTCGGCGTGGAGGTGCGGCTCAACACCCGGGTGTCCGCCATCCGCTCAGGTGAAGTGGACTTCGGCGGCGAGACCGTGCGCGCCGGCAACATCGTGTGGGCCGCCGGCGTGGCCGCGAGCCCAGTAACGAAGACGCTCGGCGTGGAACTCGACCGCGCCGGCCGCATCAAGGTTGCGCCCGACCTCAGCGTGCCCGGCCATCCCCGCGTGTTCGCGGTGGGCGACATCGCCGCGCTCACCGACCGCAATGGCCGGGTCGTGCCGGGTGTCTGTCAGGGCGGCATGCAGGGCGGCGCGCACGTCGCGAAACTCATCGCCCGCGAACTCCGCGGCGGCGATCCGGCCGGCCGCGAAGCCTTCGCCTACCACGACAAGGGCAGCATGGCCACCATCGGCCGTTCGCGCGCCATCGCGGAGATCGGAAAACTGCACCTGAGCGGCCTCGCGGCCTGGGCGGCGTGGCTGGCCTTGCACCTGTTTTTCCTCATCGGGTTCCGCAACCGAATGTCGGTGCTGTTGCACTGGACCTATTCCTACTTCAGCTACAAGCGCGGGGCGCGGATCATTCTCGGGCTGGAACACGAATCCGCGAAACGCTGATCACCACGCGCGCTCGGCCCGGCGGGCCTCGAGGGCGTCCTCGGCCGCGTCGGGCAGCTCGGGCAGGAAGTCGAGACCGGTGCGGTGCTCGAGCTCGTCGATGCTGACGAGAAAATCATCGAGGCGCGCGTTTTCCGCCGTGCTCTGCGGAAAGAGAAACGCCGTGGCGCGCACGCGACCGTCGCTCTCGTCCACAATGATCATGTAGCAGGAGTCGGGCACGGCCACGCGCCGGCGGAGCTTCTCCGGTTTCGGGCCGAAGACCGGGCCGGCGATCACCCAGACCTCGCCGAAACGCGCGGGGTAGCTATTGGCGATGCGCTGCTCGAGCTGCTTCCAGAGACCGGCGTTGAGCGCGTGCTTCTGGGGAATGATGTTGGACATCAGGAACGTCTCGCGCTGCGCCGCCGCCCCGTAGCGGGTGGCGATCGCGTGGTTGGGCGCGAGGTGGCCGCGATCGTAGCCGCTGCGCGTGTAGTCGCCGGGCTCGATGCGCGCGGCGGTGCGGAGATCGAGTGAGAACTCGTCGGGCCGTTCCGGGGCGGCGGCTGGCTCCATGTCGTGCATCCGATAGGCGGCCCAGAGCGGATTGCCGAGCGCGTCGCTGTAGCCGACCACGTAGCCGAGGTTCGCGAGCACGCGCACGGAGGCGAGGTCGGGCCGCAGCAGCGGCACGCCGCCGTAGAGGTGCACCTTGTCGCCCGGGGCGACGGCGGCGACGTAGTCCTTGCCGGCGTAGAGCTGCCAGAGATCCCAGGCGACGTCGAAGGCCGTGACCTGCTTGCGGCCGTCAAAGGCGTTGCCGACGAGCCGCGCCACCTCCTGCTGGCGCGCGGGCGGCTGGAACAGATACCAGCCGCCGATCGCACCCCAGAGCACGAGGTTGGCGACGAGGAACGCCTTGGTGCGGCGCAGCGACGACGGGATCTTGGCGGAACGGGTGGCGGAGGACTTGCGGGCCATGCGACGGTTTCAACGAGCGGGCGCCGGCTGGCGAACGGAAAGCCGGCGCACCGGCTCAGGGCTTCTTCGCCTTCTCCGCCTTTTCCGTGCGGCCCTTGGCCTTGTCGGCGGCGCGCTGCTCCTTCTCGGGCACTTTGAAATCGAACTGGATGTCGAGATTGACGTAGATGACCTCGCGGTTGGCCATGACCTGCGGCGGAAACTCCAGCTTCATGGCCGTGACCAGGGCCGGCACGATGAACTCAGGATAGGTGGCCTTCACGACGCGCGGGTTGATGACCTTGCCCTGCTTGTCGATGGTGATGTTGACGACGGCCTTGCCGTATTTGCCGGTGCCCTCGAGCTCCGGCGGATAGCGCGGGATATAGAAATTCTTGGGCCGGGGCCAGGCGGGCAGCTGCATGGCGGGGATCACCGTCTCCCGCACTTCCATGAACACCGGGCGTCCCGCCACCTCCTCGAGGATCTGTTCCGGCGACAGCTGGAACTCAAACGGCACGCGGATGCGCATCGGAGCCGGCTGGCCGTTGACCGTGCCCGGGGTGAATTCCCACTGTTGCAGCGCGTCCACGGCCGCCTGCCCGAAGGCCGGGTGCGTGGCCTCGGCCACGTGGATCTGCTCGGGCTTGCCATCGATGCCCACGAGGCACTCGAGGATCACCGTGCCCTTCATCAGCTCCTTCTTCAGCTCGGGCGGAAAGTCGGGCGGCACCCGGCGCATCGCCACGGGCGCCACGGATCCGGTGGGAGCATCGGCCGCCGGCAGGCCGAGGACAGCGACAAACAGCGCAGCCACGCATGCGGCTGACCGCGCACGGCGGAGCGAATTGGCCCGGAAGTTGAGAGGTGACATGGTGACTATTTCACCAGCTGCGGAACCTGTTTCTGACCGCCTTGCCGGTAAACCTCAAGGGCCTTCGGCATGAGATCGATCATCTGCAGGATGCGTTCCGGGTAGCTGGGATGCGTGGAAAGGAAGGCGGGCGGGGTCGCCCGGCCGGCGTTGGCTTGCTCGAGGTTCTCGATGACCTTGGGCGCCTCCTCGGGGTTGTAGCCGGCGCGCGCCATGTAAATGAGCCCGATGTGGTCGGCCTCCTTCTCCTTCTTCCGGTCGAAACCGGTGGCCGTGAGCCCCGTGCTCAGCCCGTAGGCCTCGAGCACGGCGTTGGAGGTGAGCGCCCCGGCGCCCGTGGTGGACATGATGCCGCCGACGACGAGACTGCCGCCCTGGATGGCCATGTCCTGCGAAAGCCGCTCATTCACATGCTTGGCCGCCACATGCGCGATCTCGTGGGCGAGGACGGAGGCGAGCTGGTCGTCGTTGTGCACGATCTTGAAAAGGCCCGTGAACACCCCGACCTTGCCGCCTGCCATGGCGAAGGCGTTGATCTGGTCAGGCGCCTCGAACACCACGAATTCCCAATTGGCCGCCGCCACGTCCCAGAAGGCCACCTTGGCCAGGCGTTCCCCGATCCGCTGCACCCGGTCCTGATAGGCCCGGTTGCGGGTGACCGGATGCTTTTTCTTTAACTCGGCGAAGGCCTCCTCGCTCTTCCGGATGACGGCCTCGTCCGAAACCATGTTGACGGCGGCCCGTCCGGTGACGGGAACCTTGTAGCATCCCGGCGTGGCCAGCAGGGTGCCGAGCAGGCTGAAACAGACGAGTCGAGCGGCGGCGATGCTCATGCGATGATGGCCATTACAACCGGCGTTGAGAAATAGGCACGCCGTGTGCATTTGCAAGCTGCCCGGTAAAATCTGCCCGCACAACGAACCGCCGTTTGACTTTTGGGTCCAAAATTTTAGCTTCAAATTCTGCCCCCGCGAAACCCCCACGCAGTCATTCGCGCCCCACGTCAACTGCCAACGCCCTCCCCCGCGTATGAGTGATCCAACGGATGCCTCCACCAACCGGAAACGTCGTGTAATCCATTGGGATCCGGACCACGGTCGCGACAGTGGCGCCAAACGCTGGACCCTGCTCCGCATCGTCGGCTGGGCCCTCGGCGGCACCCTTGGCCTGCTGATCGCCGCCGGCCTGATCATCCGTGGCATCCGCCTCGTGGTCGGCGAGCAGTTCCTGCGTCCGGCTGCCGTCGTGCAGAATGCGGAAGAAACCGACGCGAGCCAGGCCTTCGTGAGCGAGTCCAAGGCCACACTGGCCCGGGAGAACGTCGCCAAGGCCCTCGCCGAAATCCGCCGCCTCCCCCAGGACCACCCCAGCCAGCTGCAACAGGTCATCCTGATCGAGAAGGCCTTCCTCGGCTGCGAGCAACTGCTCGAGGCCAAGAACTACCGCGCCGCCTACGCACACTTCACGGCGCTCGGCCGCGAGATCGACGCCTTCAGCGAGAACGTGAAACTCAAGCAGGCCACGCAAAAGGCCTACGACGAGGTGCTCGTGCGCATGCGTGAGCTCGACCGCGCCCGCCCGCTCGCCCCGCAGGAATTCGAAACCGCGTTCGCCTCCGCCGGCGCCGGGCGGCAGTTTTTCGTGGATGGGAGCTTCGCCACCGCCAAGAAGCAGTTCGACGCCGCCTTCGCCGCCCTCGACCGCGCGGAGAAGACACTGAAGGACTTCGTGGACGAAAACCTGCGCACCGCGCTGGAGGCCGTCGCCGCCGGCGACAAGCCGCGCGCCCTCGCCACCTTCCAGGCCGCGCTGGAAAAGGACCCCGCCAACGAAATCGCCCTGCAGGGCCTGAAACGCGCCGAGGTCGCCGACCGCGTGCGCGCCCTTATCCTCCAAGGCGAAGCCTACGAGCAGAAGAAGGAGCACGCCCTCGCCGCCGAGTCCTACGGCAAAGCTTTCGAACTCGACGCCTTTTCCGCCGTTTCCCAGCAGGGCAAGTCCCGCAACGAACGCCTCAAGAAGGAAACCGAGCTGAACGCCGCACTCGCCGAGGCCGCCACCCACCGCGAAGCCGGCCAGTGGGACAAGGCCATCGCCGCCTACGAGCGCGCGCTGAAGGTGGACCCGAAGGACGAGAAGGTGAAGAAGTCACTGGCGGAGACCAAGGAGACCGCCCACCGCGAGGCCGTGAAGAGCGCGCTCGGCAAGGCACTCGCCTACGAGAACAAATACGAATGGGAACAGGCCCGCGGCGCCTACGCCGTGACCCTCGAACTCGACGCCAATCACGCCGAGGCCAAGGACGGGTATTTCCGCACCGGCAAGATGATCCGCACACTGATGCAATACAACAAGCTGGTGGACATCGCCGAAGCCCACGCCCAACGCGCCGAATTCCAGTCGGCCATCCGCTCCTTCAACGAGGCCATGGCCATCAAGCCCGCCTACCTTGCCCTCACCGACCGGGTCGGCCAGCTCCGCAATGTGCTCAACCTCCAGAGCAAGCCGGTGGACGTCACCTTCCAGTCCGACGGCAACTGCTGGGTTTCGATCAGCAATTTCCGCATGCTCGGCAAGATCACCAGCCAGACCGTCAAGATGTTGCCCGGCGACTACGAGATCGTGAGCCGCCGCAAGGGCTATCAGGACGTGCTCCTGATGCTTCAGGTGCGGAACGGTTCCACTCCGCCGGTGGTCAGTGTGGCCTGCACGCTTCGCGCCAACCGCTGACCCCGCGCCATGAAGCTTTCTCCCCTGCCCCTCTTGCTGGCCGCGTTGCTGGTCGCCGATGCCGCCGCGCAAGCTTCCTCCACCCCGCCGGTCGCCCCCGGCGCCTCCACGCCCCGCACCAAGCAGAATGCCCCGGCCAAGGGTGCCGCCAAGGCCAAGGGCGTGCTGCCTGATCCCGATCTGTTGGACGGCTCGAAGTATGAGCCTGAGAAGCGCCCGCTCTACGGCATGATCTCCGAAATCGAGATGGGCGAACAGGAGTCCGAGCAGCAGGATCGCATCTCCCCCAACTCCGGTCCGCAGAATCCCTCCGGCGCCGAATCCCAACAGCAACAACAGGCCGGGGGCGGCGCCCAGCAGCAGCCGCAGCAGCAGGCCCAGCAACAGGGCGGGGCCGGCGGCTCCTCCCAGGCCATCACCCAAGGCGGCCCTCAGGGCGAAGCCGTCGGTGCGCAGGCCCAGAGCCTCCAGGGCCAGCCCCAACAGGCCGGCGGCCCCCAGCAAGGCGGCGCCCGCGACATGCAGATCGGCGACGCTACCCTGCAAATCCAGACCGTCCAACAGACCCCCGACATGGTTGGCACCGAGCCGAGCCAGGCCCAGCAATACGAAAAGAAGGTGCCCGCCGGTCAGCAGTCGAACAACCGCAACCAGGGCGTCGAGAAGGGCAAGGTCATCCCCAAGGGACTCTGATCCGCTCATGAAACGCTTTCTTCCCCTGCTCCTGCTCGGCCTGCTCACGACCGGAGCGCCGGCCAAGACCGTCATCTTCCCCGTCGAGGGCATTGCCGATCTTTGGCAGCTCGCGGAGACCGAGTTCACCGAGAAATATGCCGGCATCAACATCACCGGCCTCGGCCCGAGCGACGAGGGCTGGTATGTGCGTTACCGCCACGAAAACCTCACCTACTTGTTCGGGCCGCTGACCGACGAGGAGTCCGCCCGCAAGGCCCGCTGGGAACTGGAGGCTGTTCGCGACGCCGCCATCCGCTCCCGCCCCACTCTCGACACCAGCGAAATTGATGTCGTGAAGTTCACCTTCAGCGGCGAAATGGGCCGCCGCGGAGAAGGCGGCGGCAAGAGCGGCGGCGGCGGGAAGGAGGAATACGACCTCGACGGCAAGCCCACCGGTGGCGAAGGCGACATCGATGGCGACGGCATTCCGGACTACAAGGATTCGGACATGGACGGCGACGGCATCCCCAACCGCCTCGATTCCGACATGGATGGCGACGGCATCCCCAACGACAAGGACAGCGACATGGATGGGGATGGCATCGAGAACCACAACGACGGCGACATGGACGGCGACGGCATCCCGAACACCGCCGACGGCGATCTCGACGGCGACGGCCAGGGCAACGCGATCGACGCGGACATGGACGGCGATGGCATTCCCAACGACCGCGACGAAGACATGGATGGCGACGGCACCGAGAACGGCCGCGACTCCCAGCCAGGCCAATATTCGAACGAGGGCCAGAGCGTCGCCGACGGCAATTCCCAGGGCCAACAGGGGCAGCAGGGCCAGCAAGGCCGCCAGGGTCAGCGCAACAACCGGAACAACCGCAGCAGCCAACAGAGCGGCTCGCAAGGGCAGCAGGGGCAGGACTCGCAACAGCAAAGCATCATGCAGACGCCCGGCATGCCCGGGCAGCAGAGTAGCCGCCAGCAGTCTTCGTCCTCCTCTTCCTCCCAACAACAGCAGCAGCAAGGCCAGCAGGTCGCGATGCCCGGCCAGCAATCTTCGCAACAGGGCCAGCAGGGCCGCCCGTCGCAGCAACAATCCCGTCAGCAACAGCAGCAGCAAAGCTCCTCCAGCTCGAGTTCGTCGAGTTCCAGCTCAAGCCAGTCGGGCCAGCCCGGTCAACCCGGGCAGCCCGGTCAGCCTTCGCAACAACAACAGCAGCAGCAGCAGAGCAGCCTGAACATCGTTCAGCTCCTGCGCTGGATCCTGGGCATCTGAGCCGGCCCCGCGCGCTCAGCGACCGCGTTCCCGGTCGCGGTCTCGTTCCTTCTCCCGGTCGCGGTCGTCGCGTTCCTCGATCTCACGCAGCGCGATGAAGGCGCCACCGTGCTGGAAGCAGATTTCCCGCATCAGGTTGGCGTATTTCACACCGGTGTTGCCCATCGAGAAACCCATTTTCACCGCCGTGGGGAATCCGATGGCGTTGATCGCCACCCGGCGTTTGCCCTCCTCGTTCTTGGGGTTCAGCTCCTCCAGGCGGCGGATCACGGCGTCGGCCGTGCCCGTGAACTCGTCGCCCAGGATGAAGATCGTCATGCGCATCTCCTTGTCGTTTTCATCGAGCAGCGTGCGCAGGGCGCGCACAATGCCGGGCACGGGGTTGCTGTTGCTGAAGATGTCGTAGTTGAACAAGGCCTCCTTGATGGCCTTGCGGTTGTTCTCGTTGTCCGGCAGCCAGCGCTGCTCGGCTTGGCGGCCACCGAGAATAAAACGGCCGTCGGCGTCGAGGAACTGAACGCCCTTCACCTCCGGGTAGGCGTCGAGCACCTCGTCGAACTTCCGCAGCACGATCGGCCATATCCGCTCGGAGTTGGGATCACGCATGGAGCCTGAGCTGTCGATGATGAAGGCCACGTGGGTGCTGAACGCGGGCAGACCGATGGGGGACGGCTCGACGGCCTTGAGGTCCACCTCCTTCGGCTTCTGGCGGGCGGCAAGGTCGGTCTTGATCTCCGCGACGTCCACGAGCAGCCGGTCCCGGGCGGCCTTCTGTTCGGCCACCTGCTGCTCGAGCCGGGCGAGGAGCTGCCTAAGCGTCTCCTTGTCCTGCTGCGCAAGCGTGGAGTCCGCGGCGAGCGCCTGGGTGATGAGGATTTCCTCCTGGCTGCGCCGCAGGTCGGCGAGGGTGATGAGCTGCTGCTGGATGATGCGCTGCAGGCGTTCGCGCAGCTCCTGCACGACCTTGGTCTGCGAGCCCATCGTGAGCACGAAGATGAGGATGATCGCGCCGAAGCCGCAGCAGATGCAGTCGAGGAACGACAGGCTGAAGACCGGGACTGTGGAACGACGGATCATGTGTCGGGCCAGTCGGCGGAGGGACTGACAAGCGCGCCCTTGGTGTAGCCCGCCAGTTCCCAGTAGAGCGCGGGCGCACCGGGATCACCACTGGTAGGAAACAGGATCGTGCTGACCGGGATGCGCGGGGGCAGCTGGCGCACGGCTTGCCGCAGGTAGAGCATGCGGGTGTCATCGTCGGTGCTGTCGGAGGCGGGCGAGCTTTCGCTGGCCGTGGGCAGGCCGTCGGTGATGAGCACGATGGCGTCCGGCAGCGTCGGCATGAAGCGCACGTGGTTGAAGGCGCGCTCGAGGTTGGCCGAGCCCTTCGGCACGACCAGGCGGAGCTTGGTGAGCGCCTGCTGCACCCCGGTGCGGTCGCCCCGGGAGATCCAGCCCTCGCCCCGGTCGGGCAGCAGCGGGATGGTATCGTCGTTGAACAGCAGGATCTGGAAGTTGGTGTCGGGCGCGAGGCTGGCCACCAACCATTCCAGCGAGTGGACGACGCGCTGCCACTTGGGCGCCTCGCGCTTCTTGAACTCCGGATCCTCCAGGCGGCCGGCCGCCTCGTCGATCGTGTCGCCGAGCATGCTGCCCGAGGCGCGCACCACAAAAAGCACGTGGCTGCCCTCCATCTGCACGCCGGTGAGATACTGGCGCCGATCCACCTCGGGGATCGGCACCGGCTGTTGCTCCTCCTCGGGCATGGCCTTGAGGTCGGCCAGCAGCTTGGCCTCCTCGTTCTTCAACGCCGCCAGCTGCCGCAAAAGCTGCTTGAGCTCCTCGTCGCGCTCGTCGGCCTTGCGCTTGGTGTTCTGGTTCTCCTGCTTGAGCGCGGCCAGTTCCTCGGGCGTCATGGCCGCCGGCCGGGCCATCTTCGCGAGTTCGCTCTGCTCCTTGGTGATTTCCTTTTCCATCTCGGCCACGCGCTGCTTGAGCTCCTCGACGGTCTCCTCGCTGTGGTCGGCCTTCTGGCCGGTGGTCAGGATAAAAAGCAGCAGCACCGCGCCAAAGCCGCAGCAGATGCAGTCCATGAAGGACATGCTGAAAACCTCGGTCTCTCGGCGCTTGCCCTTGAGCATGGCGGGAATCCTAGCTCAACCGTGCCTGTGCAGGGATGACCCGGCGGACGGACAATAGGCAAACAGCACCTCGGTCTCGTGCGTGCCGTGATGAATCGTCAGCCGATCACCCGGCTCGATCAGGGCGCGCTCGGCCAGTTCCGTGAGTTGGGAGGCCGGCAGCCACCAGAGTCCGTCCAACTGCTCCAGAATCAGCTGACCGCCGGATCCGACGGCGTCGAATTCCTCCGGCAGGGTCAGGTCGGGCGAGAGGGTGGCCGGGCCGATGGTGAACACCTTCTGGCCATCGAGCGGATGACCGAGCCCCTCGCACAGGGCGTGGGTGGGCCGGCGGGCCAACGGCGCCCGGCGCGCCTTGACGAGACGGACGACCAGCCGTTTCGCGGATTGCTGCGGCAAAAGCGCCGCGGGCACGGCGGTCTCGACCGGCACGTCATCAATCTGCGCCGGAAGCTCGCGATCCACCCCGAGCCGGGCGGCCCCGGAAGCGGCGGCCCCGGGCGGCAGGTGCAGCACGCGGGACAATCCGGCGGACTGCAGCACTCCGGCGAGGCCGGGCAGCAGGTCGGCGCGGGCCGTGAGCGCCACGGTGCAACGAGGGGCGCGGCCCGCGCTTTTCTTGAGGATGGCCTGCGCGCCCTGCAGCAGCGCCTGGTTGAAGGCCGTGAGGTCGGCGCCCAGCTGGTCGCGCGTGGCGACGAGCTCATAGGTGCGCGTGCCGGTGTTGATCTGGTAATGGTAGCCCATCACTCCGGTGAGCAGGAATTCCTTGGTCTGCCGGTAGAACGCCTGACCGATGCGGCCGTCCTCCTGGATGTCGAAGGTCGTGTGCCGCAGGAAGCGGTTGGCCATCGTCGTCGTGAGGTGGCGGAGCAGGTCGTTGAAGCCGGCGTGGGAAACCTTGGCGAAGTCGCGCCGGACCAGGCGGCCGCCGGTCTCCGGCTGGAAAAGGGTGAGCTCCGCACCGCGCAGGTGCACGTCGATCATCAGCAGCGGCACATGGTGGTCAAAATAATCGAGCCGCGCGTCGCAAAGCGCGGCCGAGGCCATGTCCACAATGCCGACGAGGGGCAGCTTCAGCTCGGCGGCCATGCCGAGCAGCAGGCCGATCCGCTCGTCCTCCGTGGCCGTGTCGAGGAAGTAGTCTCCCGGCACCGCCATCACGGTCTTGGCCGGGGCCCCCGCGACCGAATTCACGCGGTCAAGGTAGTCCCGCAGGAAAAAATAGGCGAGCTGGGAGTAGGACAGCGGCTTGCCGGCCGGCCCGAGCGGCGAGGCGTCATGCGACAGCCGGCTCCACAACTCATGGGTCACCAGCTTCGGCTTGGCGTGCCAGAACTCCTCGGCCGGCGGGCCGAAAAGCGTCTTGGCGCCGTCCTGATAAGCGAGGCCCAGCCAGCCCAGCGGCCCGCCGGTTTCGAGCAGGGGATAGCCGGGATGCCCTTCGCGGGAAAACGCCGCCTCGAAGCCCGCATCGCACAGTTCAATGCCGAGGATGCTCATGGCTCAGGCTCCCTTGGAATCCGCTTCGCGCAACGGCACGCGCATGATGTGCACCAGCTTTTCGCGGCAGTAGTTCTGCAGCTCGAGGATCAGGGCCTCCTGCCGTGATTGCAGCATGTGCAGCATATACATGAGGATCATGCTCAGGATGAGGGCCACCAGCGTGGAGTTGAAGGCGAGGCCGAGCGCGGAGATCACGCCGCTGAGGTCGCCCTTGATCGCCTCCTCCGCGTGCGTGAGCGCGTCGCCGATGCCGCGCACGGTGCCGATGAAACCCACGGCGGGAATGGCCCACGCGATGTAGCGGATGAGCGAGAGCTCCGAGTCGAGGTTGTCGGCCACCAGTTCGGCGCGCTCCTTGACCGCGCTCGCGGCGTCCTGCACCGAGCTGGTCGCCTGGAAGCGGTGGAGCGCGGCCAGCAGGAAGTCAGGCAGCAGACGCTCCTGCCAGCGCGGCGTGGCCTCGACGGCCTCGCGCATCTGCTTGTAGCGGTCGAGGGCGTCATCAGGGATGATGCGCTCACCCTGACGGACGCCGATGAAGTCGTGTTTCAACAGGGAGCGCTCGCGGCCGACCTCCAGCAGCTTGTAGGTGAGGATGATGGTGGCCCAGATCCAGAGGGCGATTTCCACGGCCTGCTCCGGATCCTTGATGATGATATAGATCGAGCGCTGGGCGACCTTGGGCTGGTCATCCGTCTGCTGGGCCGCGGCGAGACGTTGGGTGATTTCGAGCTCGGCCACCCGGGGATTCACCACGGTCTTGAAGAAAATCCACACGAACAGGATGGAGACCAGAAGGCCGATGTTGGGGATGAGGAAATCACGCGAGAGGATGCCCTTGTTGCGGGAGAGGATGGCCATGGGGTGAAGCGGTCGGGTTGCTGCCGGTTCAATACTGGATCACTGGGGTGCGATAAGTTTCTCGGGTGCCGAATAAAAGGAGATTTGATAAAATAGCCAACACAACTAAGCTGCCTCTCGTTTCCCACACCTATGAACCACCCACAAGGTGCCCACGCCTCGAGTGTGCTGCGGCGGATTTCAGCCAGCAGCGTGATTGCCGGATTCATCATCTGTCTCGCGGGCTGCCAGGTGGCCCCGTCCAAGACCGTCTCGGGGGCCGGCACCGGCGCCGCGGCCGGCGCGGTGGTGGGCGGCCTCGCGGGCAGCTCGAGCGGCAACACAAGCCAGGGTGTGCTCGCCGGCGCGGGCGCGGGCGCGATCATCGGCGGCATTGTCGGCCTCACGCAGGAAATCAAGGAACGCAAGGAGCAGGACCGCCTCGCGCAGGAACGCGCCTACCAGCAGGAGCTGGCCCGCAAGCGCGCCGAGGAGGCCAAGAACAAGGCCCTCCTTGAGGAGGAGATGGCCGTCGCGCAAGGTTTCCAGATTTCCGACCTCGAGCTCAACGAGGCCCAGAAGAAGGTGGACAACGCCGCCAACCGGCTCGCCAAGCTCCGCGAGGAACGCTCCGCCGCCCTCTCCAAGAAGAAGGCCCTCGACGATGCCAACGAGAAGCTGCTCTCCACCGAGGCCGAGATCGTCCGCCTCGAGGAGGAGTTGGCCCGGCTGAAGAACGCCCCGGTGGAAACGACCACGGCCACCACCGTTGGCGCGCCGCCGGCGGACGCAGTCAAGCCGAACTGATTTTCCCCGCACCCTTCCACGTCACCTCCTGGCTGGCATGAACCCAAGCCACCACGCACGATTCCTCGCGGCCGCCCTGCTTGGCGCCACCGCCGCTATTTTCACCGGTTGCGACACCACCAAGACCTACACCGTCCAGGTGGACGCCATTGCGAAACCCACCGAAACGGGCCCGGTCGCCCCGGCTGCTCAATCCTACCACATCCGCAGCCAGAACCCCCAGCTGGATGAGAGCAGCCTCCGCTACAAGGAGGTCACCGACTACGTGCGCACCGCCCTTTCCGGCAAAGGCATGTATGAGGCGCCCAACCCGGATAAGGCCGATGTCGTCATCGACATTGACTACGGCATGGACGCGCCGCGCATCAAGTTTGAGACCATCAGCCAGCCGATCATCCTTCAGCAACCGGGCCGATATGTGACCGAATCGCGCCTCGTCAGCCGCCGCCGGCCCGACGGCACCATCGAAATGGTCGAGGTCCAGGTGCAGGTGTATGTGCCGGGCAACACCGAATTCCTCGGCATGCAGGAGAGCGTCCACCCGGTGGTCGTCTATGAAAAGTTCCTCAAGCTCTCCGCCCGCGAAAATCGCGAGGCCACGGAAGGCCGCGCGCCGCCGGAGGTCTGGAGCGTGAACGTCTCCGCCGAGGACAACAGCCAGGAATTGCGCAAATACATGCCCATCCTCGCCTCCGCCACCGCTGACTACATCGGCACGAACACCAAGGAATCCAAGCCGATCAAGATCAACGAGAGCGATGAAGTCGTGACCTTCATCAAGAAGGGCATGTAGGCCTTCGTGCGGAAAGCCAACCGGCTCGCCACCCATGATATCATCCGGTCAGGCCCTGCGACTCTGCCTCTGCTTGTCGGGGCTCGCACTGGCCGGGTGCGAGACGAACGGGACTTACACCGTGCAGGTGGATGCCATCGCCGCTCCCGCTGAAGCCGGCCGACCGGCCACCACCGCCCAGTCCTACCACATTCGCGCGCAGAATCCGACCCTCGACGAGAGCAGCCTCCGCTACAAGGAGGTCGCCGGCTACGTCCGCACCGCGCTTTCCGGCAAGGGCATGTATGAGGCGCCGTCACCTGAACGGGCCGACGTCATCATCGACATCGACTACGGTATGGACGCACCACGCATCAAATACGAGACCATCAGCAAACCGGTGTTTGTCGATGTGGCCGGCAATGTGCGCGAGGAAGTGGAGTATATCCGCGACCCTTCCACCGGAAATATTGTCGGCCAGCGCCTGGTAACGATTCAGGAACCAGACCGGCGGGAGTCTTTGGGCACGGACGAATCGGTGAAGCCCGTGATCATTTACGAGAAGCACCTGAAGCTGTCCGCACGCGCGAATCAGGAAACCTCGGAAGGCCGTGCTCCGCCCGAGGTCTGGAGCGTGAACGTCTCCGCCGAGGACAACAGCCAGGAACTGCGCAAATACATACCCATCCTCGCCTCGGCCACGGCGGACTACATCGGCACCAACACCAAGGAATCCAAGCCGGTGAAAATCAACGAGAGCGACGAGGTCGTCACCTTCATCAAGAAGGGTCTGTAGGTTGCGGCTTGCGGGGATTGACGTTGTCCGCCGCGCGTTGTGCGCCCATTGTTTCCCCATGCCCATCTCGCGCCTGCCTCTTCTGCTGTGCCTGCTTGCGACGGCCTGGCTGGCCGGCTGCTCCACGGTCCACGATGTCACGATCGATGCCATCAGCGACCGCAGCAAACCGCTCGGCACCTCCTACCATCTGGAGGTGGATGATCCCACCGGCGGCGTTGACCCGGGGCTGCACAACGCAGCCGTCTCCGCCATCAAGGACGCCCTCGCCGCGCGCGGTCTCTACGAGGCGCCCGCCAGCACCCGCCCCGACATGGTGGTGCAGGCCGCCTACCAACTGGGTCACGGCCACGTGAACATCGTCACGCAGCGCAACACCGATATCATGCTGGGCGGCGGATTGACGCCGCCGCTCGATTCCAAGGCCGTGGTCGTTTACGACAAGACCATGGAGCTCAGCGGTCGCGCGCCAAAGGATCCCGCCACCGGCAAGGAGGGCGCCGAACTGTGGAGCGTGAAGACCAAGATCGTGGATACCAAACAGCAGCTCGCGCCCTATATCGACGCCTTGGCCTCGGCCTGCATTGATTACATCGGCGAAAATCCGGGACGGGAAATCACGCTCCCGGTGGACAGCCAGCACGCGAAAGTCCTCCTCCAGCAGCGTCCCGCCACGGAGGCCGCCAAGTGACGGCGACCCTCGGGCGGAACGGACAACCGGCTCAGAACCGGTAGGCGGCACTCACGCCCACCTGGCGCGGATCGGCGCGGTTTTCATAGCGTGTCTCGATGTAGTCGGGATCCTCATTGCCGAAGAAATACACGCGCCGGTCGTATTCCTCATCGAACAGATTCTTGCCCCAGAGCGTCACGCTCCATCGCTCCCACGCGTAACCGAGCGCGGCGTTGACCACGCGGAAGGCACGCCGCGCCTCGTTCTGGTTGTTGGAATCAAACTGCTGCGCCCGGCCCACGAGCTCCGCGTTGCCGAAGATTCCGGCCCCGGCATCGTAACGCACCCCGAACGTATAGCCGTAACGCGGCGTGTTGGCCAGCACCCGGCCACCGCCGGTGTTGCCGTTGCGGAGCGTGAACGGCTCCAGCTCGGAACGCATCAGCGCGAGCGACGCGCGCACGGACCAGGCCGGCGTGAGCGCGTAGGCGCCGGACGCCTCGAGGCCGTAAACGTGCGAGTCACCGCCGTTGTCGGTGAAGAAACGGTAGTTGCCGCCGAAGCCGGCCGAATCGCGCACCTGCGTGTCCTTTCGCTGGATCAGGAAGGTCGTAACCTCGCCGGTGAGCTTCGCATCGAGCCAGTGGCCGCGCAGGCCGGCCTCCCAGTTCCAGAGCGTCTCGGTGGCGTAGGTGAGCGGATCACTGGTCACGTCAATGCGCGCGTCCACGTTGATGCCGCCGGCCTTGTAGCCGCGCGTGACAGACACAAAGGCCAGCTCGTTCTCGCTCAGGTCGTGCTCGATCACCACGCGGCCACCCCAGAGTGTGTCGTCGAAGGACGGACGTGTGTTCACCACGGGATCGTAGCTGTTGCTGCTGGCGCGATAGCGGGTCTTGGTGCCCGCACCGTGCATGTCGATCTGCTCGGCGCGCAGGCCGGCGATTAGTCGTGAGCCGTCGCCGAGATCGTGCGCGATCTGGCCGAACAGCGCGGTGTTCTCCGCCCGGTAATGCGTGCGCAGGCCGCGGACGTTCCAGGGATCGGTGTTGGCGTAGCGCGAGAATTCCTCGGTGTCGGAATAAAACGCCCCGAGCGTCCAGCGGCGCACGGCGCCGGGCGCAGAATCGAGCCGCAGCTCCTGGTTCACCACCCAGCGAAGGCGGGCGAGATCGCTGAAACCCATGTAGGAGGCGGCCGTCCAGTCGTCGTCGTAGCTGTAGCGCGAACGCGTGCGCGCGGCGCCCGTGACCGTGGTGACGCGCACGCCCTCCCAGCCGGCGAAGGTGCCACGCAAACTCGCGGCCACCGATTTCTGCGCATCCTGCCCGGGCTGGTCGCTGAACGTGTGTCGGCCGTTGTTGTCGAGGGCGAACTCGTCGTAGCCGTTGTCGAAATCGGCCGCGAGCAGCGTGGCGTCCCAGCGCCAGAGCTCGTTCGGATTCCAGGTGAAGCGCAGGCGCGCGGTCTGCTCGTCGCGGGCGTTGGTGTCGCGGTTGAGCGTGAGGTTGCGCCGGAATCCGTCGCTCTCGCTCTGCTGCAGCGCCAGCCGGAACATCAGCTGCTCGGGCTTGGCGGAAACGAGCGGACCGCCCACGGCAAATCCGCCGGCGCGTAGAGAATCGCCACCCACGGTCGCTTCGGCGCGACCAGTCCAGTAGGGCGTCGGCGCATTGGTCACGAGGCGCACGACGCCGCCCGCGGCGTTGGCGCCAAATGCGCCCGCCTGCGGCCCGCGTAGCACCTCGGCCTGGCTCACGTCGAAGGCCGTGCCGATCGTGCCGAGGCCGGTGAAATCGAGATCGTCCACAACGAAGCGCACCGCCGCATCCGGCGTCTCGCCCTCGAACTGCGAATTTTCGCCGATGCCGCGGATCTGCAGGTAGCGCGGGCGCGACGTGCCGCCGGTCCAGGTGAGGTTGGGGATCTGGTCCACGAGATCGCCAAAGTGGCGGACCGCGCCGGCACGAAGCGCCGGTTCATCATAGACCGTCACACTCGCGGGGATGCGCGCGAGCGGTGATTCCCAGAGGTCGGCGGTGACGCGCACCGGTTCGAGTTTCACGGTCGCATCGACGGCGGGTGCACGCGTGGTC
The DNA here is from genome assembly GCA_966252395.1 of uncultured Oleiharenicola sp. Lineage (GTDB taxonomy): Bacteria > Verrucomicrobiota > Verrucomicrobiia > Opitutales > Opitutaceae > Lacunisphaera. Next base: position 41,816 of record CBINOW010000005.1, read on the forward strand.
TGGGTCTGCGCAGTCGCTAGGGCTGCACCGGTGAGCGTGAGGAGGAGCCCTGCGACTTTGCTCAGAGCAGGGATTTGTGTCGGGATTTGCATTGGGTTTGAATGCCCGACCCAATTGGACTCCCGAGTGAAGGGGCGCCGTGCGCCCCATGGCGCTTTCGCGGCGCCTGCTGTTTCCTTCGTCGGCATGATCCGTTCAGGTTCGAAGGGTCGAGCGGCCGAGCGCACCGCAATCTCAGTCCTCCGCGGAGGACACCCCTACAGGCAAGGCCGGACGAAACGCCTGCGCCGCGGTTACACAAGCCAAACTTTTTCCGGAGCCTCGCTTGCGTGCCCTGTCATTTCACCCAATATCCTGCTAATTCGATGAATAAACGATTCCTGCTCACCACCGTCATAGCGGTCGTCATCCTCGGTGCCATTTTCGGCTACAAGGCCCTGCAAATCCGCCAAATGAAGGCCGCGATGTCCGCCCGCAAACCGGTGCCCGCCGCCGTCACCACCGCCAAGGCCGCCCGCCAGGACTGGGCCATGACGCTTGGCTCGGTCGGCACCCTCCAGAGCTACCAGGGAATCACCGTGCGCTCGGAGATCGAGGGCCGCATCATCCGCATCGCCTTCGAATCCGGCACCCGCGTGCAGGCTGGCGATGTGCTGGTGGAGATGGACACCGCCAGCGAGGCCGCCTTGCTGCGCAGCTACGAGGCCACCGCCCGGCTCGCCGAACTGAATCTCCAGCGCGCACGCGAACTCCGCCAGACTAACGCCAACACCCAGGCCGATCTCGACGCCTCCGAAGCCGCTTTCCTCCAGGCCCAGGCCAACATCGAGGCCACCAAGGCCACGCTCGCCAAAAAGCGCATCGTCGCGCCGTTCACCGGCCGCATCGGCATCCGCCAGGTCAACATCGGCCAGTTCCTCAACAAGGGCGACGCTCTCGCGACGCTCGAAGCCGTCGATCCGATCTACGCCGACTTTGCCCTGCCCCAGCAGAACATCGCCCAGCTCGCCACCGGCCTGACCGTAAAGGTCGCCGTGGATGCCTTTCCCGACCGCCAGTTCGACGGCAAAATCGAGGCCATTGACCCGCGCATCACCGACACCACCCGCAATATCCGCCTTCGCGCCACCCTCGCGAACAAGGACGAAGTCCTCCACCCCGGCATGTTCGCCCGCATCGATGTCGTGCTGCCGGGTGACACTGCCGTCATCGTGCTGCCAGCCACCGCGGTGGTTTACAGCCCCTATGGCGACTCCGTTTACGTCGTCGGCCAGAAGGACGGCGCGCCCGTCGCCGAACAGCGCTGGGTCAAGGTCGGCCCGAAACGCGGCGATCTCGTCTCGATCCTCGAGGGCCTCAAGCCCGGCGAGGAAGTCGTCACCATCGGCCAGTCCAAGCTCCGCCCCGGCTCCCCGCTCAAGGTGAACAACGCCGTCGTGCCCGACAGCAATCCTGCCCCGAAGCCCGTGGAGAGCTGAGCCGATGAACCTCACCGAGATTTTCATCCGGCGGCCGGTCCTCGCGACGGTCCTCAACCTCTTCCTGCTCATCGCCGGCTGGCAGGCCATCCAGAAGCTGGTCGTCCGCCAGTATCCCTTCACCAGCAACGCCGTCGTCACGGTCTCCGTCGCCTACCCCGGCGCCAACGCCGACCTCGTGCGCGGCTTCGTCACCACGCCACTCGAGCGCGAAATCGCCTCGGCCGACGGCATCGACTTCATCGAGTCCATCAGCCGCCAGGGCAGCTCGACGATTTCGGTCCGCCTCCGGCTCAACTATGATCCGAACGACGCGCTGACCCAGATCACCGCCAAGGTGAACCGCGTGCGTGGAGAACTGCCCGCCGGCTCCGAGGACCCGATCTTCGACGTGGCCGTGGGCGAGACCACGCCGTCGGCCTTCATTGGTTTCAGCAGCGAGACGATGCAGAGCAACCAGATCACCGACTATCTGGTGCGCGTCGTGCAGCCGAAGTTCTCCACGATTCCCGGTGTGCAGAAGGCCGAGGTGCTCGGCGGTCGCGTCTTCGCCATGCGCATCTGGCTCAAGCCCGAAAAGATGGCCGCCCTCGGCCTCAGCGCCGGCCAGGTGCGCACCGCCCTCGCCGCGCAGAACTACCTCTCCGCCGTCGGCCAGACCAAGGGCTCGATGCTCACCGTCAACCTCACCGCCCAGACCGACCTCCGTGACGTGGAGGGTTTCCGCAACATCATCATCCGCGAGTCCGGCACGCAGCTCGTGCGCCTGCGCGACATCGCCGACGTGGTCCTCGGCGCCGAGAACTACGACTCGATGGTCAATTTCTCCGGGGTGAACGGCGTGTTCATCGGCGTCTCCGCCCTGCCGACCGCCAACGCCATCGACGTCATCAAGGGTGTGCGCAAGGTCATGCCCGACATCCAGGAGCAGCTCCCGCCCGGCCTGACCGGCAAGATCGTCGCTGATTTCACCGAGTTCATCAACGACTCCATCCGCGAGGTGCTGCTGACCTTGGCCGAGGCGATGGTCATCGTCATCGTCGTCATCTACCTGTTTCTCGGCTCGTTCCGCTCGGTCGTGATTCCGATCGTGGCGATCCCGCTGTCGCTTATCGGCGTCTGCACGCTGATGCTGACGATGGGCTTTTCGATCAACCTGCTCACGCTGCTCGCGATGGTGCTGGCCATCGGCCTGGTGGTGGACGACGCCATCGTCGTCGTCGAAAACATCCACCGCCACATCGAGGAGGGGCTCACGCCCTTTGCCGCCGCGATCAAGGGCGCGCACGAGTTGGTCGGCCCCGTCATCGCGATGACGATCACGCTCGCCGCCGTGTATGCGCCGGTGGGTTTCCAGAGCGGCCTGACCGGCGCGCTCTTCCGCGAATTCGCCTTCACGCTGGCAGGCGCGGTCATCATCTCCGGCTTCGTGGCGCTCACGCTTTCGCCGGTGATGTGCTCACGCATCCTCCGCCACAACCCCAACCGCCGCGGCTTCGAGGCGTTCCTCGACCGGAGCTTTGACCACCTGCAGACTGCCTACGAGCGCCTGCTCCACGGCGCACTCCAGACACGCAGCGCGGTCTTCCTCGTCGCGGCCCTCGTGATCGCCGCCATCGTGCCTTTCGTCCTGCTCACCAAGAGCGAACTCGCGCCACCCGAGGACCAGGGCATCATCCTGCTCAACGCCGAGATGACCCCGACCGCCACCGTCGAGCAGACGATGATGTTCGCCAAGGAGGTCGCAGCCCTCATCCGCAAGGAATACCCGGTCGAGACCGCGGAGCTTTTTCTCTTTGTCGGCCGCGGCGGCTCGGCCAACACCGCCTTCATCGGCTGGCGCCTCAAGCCCTGGGGCCAGCGCCACCGCACGGCGATGCAGCTGCTGCCCGAACTGCAGGCCAAGATCGCACCCATCGGCGGCATCCGGCTCTCGGCCTTCCTGCGCCCTTCCCTGCCCGGCGCCGCCGGCGGCCTGCCCGTGCAGGTCATCGTGAGCTCGACCGAGTCGCACGCGCGCGTCGCCGAGGTGTCCGACGAGCTGCTCCAGCGCGCGATGCGCAGCGGCCTGTTTGTTTTCGGTGACAACAACCTGAAGTTCGACCTGCCGCAGGTGAATCTCGTCATCGACCGCGAGAAGGCCGCCGCGCTGGGCATCAACATGTCGCAGCTGGGCGCCGACCTCGGCGCCATGCTCGGCGGCGGCTATGTGAACCGGTTCGCCTTCGAGGGCCGCGCCTACCGCGTCGTCCCGCAGGTCACGCGCCTCGCGCGCCTGAATCCCGACCAGATCACCGAGTTCTACGTCTCGACCAGCAAGGGTGAGCTCGTGCCGCTCTCTTCCATCGCCACCGGGCAGTCTGTCGTGCAGCCGCGCGAGCTGCGCCGCTTCCAGCAGCTGAACGCCGCCACGCTGTCGTTTTCCCCTGCGCCCGGCGTGTCGCAAGGGCAGGCGCTGGATTGGATCCGCGCGGAGTCCGCGACGTTCTTCCCGCAGGGCTTCACGCTGGATTACAACGGCGAGTCGCGCCAGTTCGTGCAGGAAGGCAGCTCGCTCATGGTGACATTTGCCTTCGCCGTCGTCGCGATCTTCCTCGTGCTCGCCGCGCAATACGAGAGCTGGCGTGATCCTTTCATCATCATGATGTCGGTGCCGCTCTCGATCGCCGGCGCGATGGTGTTCCTGTTCTTCGGTTTCGCCACGCTCAACATCTACACCCAGGTTGGACTCATCACGCTCGTCGGCCTCATCACCAAGCACGGCATCCTCATCGTGGAGTTCGCCAACAAGCTCCAGGAGGAGCAGGGCATGAGCATCCGCCATGCGGTCGAGCACGCCGCCGCCGTGCGTCTGCGGCCGATCCTCATGACGACCGCCGCCATGGTGCTCGGCGTGCTGCCGCTGCTGCGCGCCGAGGGCGCGGGCGCCGAGAGCCGTTTCAGCATCGGCCTCGTCATCGCCACCGGCATGAGCATCGGCACTCTGTTCACTCTCTTCGTCGTGCCCGCCTTCTACACCTTGATTGCCGAAAAACGCCGGCCGGCGTCGACCGAACCGCATCCTGCCCCCGCGGCCGCACCCCACCACGCCTGATCCACCCCAGGGCCGGCCCCAGCCGGCCCTTTTGGTTTTTCAACGGGGCCTGATCATCCGGCGTCCTCGGGTTTAATGCCGCGCCGGCATGACGGAGAGAGGCAGCCGGCATTTCCGGTCTGCAGCCCGGCACGGTATCATCATGGCACGATGAACTCGCCGCCGCGCTCGCTGCCCCCCACCCCCGGGACACTGAGCCCAGCCATGAGGCGCAGCGACAGTCTTGCCATCCGCACCCTGCTCGGCGTCGCCCGTCATCGCCAAGGCAGCGACGCGGAACTCTGCAGACTGGTCTTCGAGCACATTGACACGACGGCGGTCCTGCACGCGGGGATTCAACGGGCGCTCTCGCCCTTCCGGCTGAGTGAACTGCAGTTCGGGGTTATCCTGATGCTTCACGCCCTTGATCCTGAACGGGCGACCGCGGCGGACTTGGCCGTCCACACCGCCGTTTCCCGCTCGGCCATGACCGATGCACTGGATCATTTGGAGCGTCTCCGGCTCGTCAGCCGCACCCGCGACGAACACGACCGCCGGATCCTGCAGATTGCTCTTACCTCTCAGGGCCGCACCACCGCCGAACCCGCCACGCGATCCCTCCTGCAATCGTTGACCGCGATCACGCGGTATATCGATGCCACCACCCGTTCCAACCTGATCGGCGGCTACGCCCTGCTCCGGGCCGGCGCAACGCCAGTCCCCGCCTAACTTATCCGTCTCACCGCATGAAAAAGAACAGCCTCCTCCTCATTTTGACTGCCGTCACCGTGCTCGGCGCCGCCTTTGGCTACAAGGTCTACACGATCCGCCGGACCATGGCCGCCATGGCGGCCGTCAAACCCCCACCCGTGGTCGTCAGTGCAACCGCCGTGGTCAACCAGACCTGGCCCAACACGATCTCCGCGGTGGGTTCGCTCGCCAGCTTCCGCGGCATCACGGTCAAAACCGAGGTCGAGGGCCTCGTCCGCCTTATCACGGCCGAATCCGGCCGTGTCGTCGCCGAGGGCGACGAACTCATCCAGCTCGACACCTCGGTCGAGGATGCCCAGCTCTCCGGCCTCGAGGCGCAGGCCCGGCTCGCCGAGCTGAACGTTGGTCGCTCCCGCGAGCTCCGCGCCAACGGCACCAACACACCGAACGAACTCGACACCGCCGAGGCGACGCTCGCCTCGGCCCGGGCCAGCGTCGCTCAGCTCAAGGCCAACCTCGCCAAAAAACATATCACCGCGCCCTTCGCCGGCCGCCTGGGCATCGTCCACGTCCATCCCGGCCAGTTCCTCTCCAAGGGCGACGCGATTGTTGTGCTCGAGAGCATTGATCCCATCCACCTCGACTTCTCCCTGCCCCAGCAGGAAGTGGCGCGCGTTGTCGCAGGCCAAACCGTGCGCCTGCGCGTCGACGCCTACCCGGACCGCATGTTCAATGGCCAAATCTCGGCCATCAGCCCGCGGATCGACGACGCCACCCGTAATCTGGACGTGCGCGCCACCCTGCCCAACCCCGACGGAGCCCTGCGCCCCGGCATGTTCGCCCGCGCCGAGATCATGCTGCAGGCGAGCGAGGAGTCGCTCATCCTTCCCTCCGCCGCCGTCGTCTATAATCCCTACGGGGAAACGGTCTATGTGATCGAGAACAGCATTGCCCACCAGCGCTTCATCACCACCGGCAGCACGCGCGGCAACCTCACCCAGATCCACTCCGGCCTGAAGTCCGGCGAGCAGGTCGTGACCGCCGGTCAGATCAAGCTGCGCAACGGCAGCGCGGTGCAAGTGGACAACACCTCGGCACCCGATGCCGATCCCGCCCCGAAGCCACAGGAAAGCTGATTCCCCCATGCGCTTCACCGACATCTTCATTCGCCGTCCGATCCTCTCGACGGTCGTCAACCTGTTCCTTCTGCTGGGCGGCTGGCTGGCCTTCAAGGCGATGGTCGTCCGCCAATATCCGCAGACCAACAACGCCGTCATCACCGTCACCACCACCTACCCGGGTGCCAGCGCGGACCTCGTCCGCGGCTTCATCACCACGCCGCTAGAGCGCGAGATCGCCTCCGCCGACGGCCTGGACTACGTCGAGTCCGTCAGCGGATCCAACGTCTCCGTCATCAAGGCCAAGCTGCGCCTCAACTATGACCCGAACGATGCGCTCACGCAGATCACGTCCAAAGTAAATCGCGTGCGCAGCGAGCTGCCATCCGGCTCCGAAGACCCGATTTTCGACGTCTCCGTTGGCGAAACCACCGCCGCGATGTATCTGAGTTTCTCCAGCGACACGCTCGCGGCCAACCAGATCACCGACTACCTCGTCCGCGTCGTGCAGCCCAAGCTCTCCACTGTCGAGGGCGTGCAGAAGGTCGAGATCCTGGGCGGCCGCACCTTCGCCATGCGCATCTGGCTGAAGGACGACCGCATGGCCGCCCTCGGCCTGAGCGCCGCCCAGGTCCGCGCCAAGCTCGCCTCGCAAAACTATCTCTCGGCCGTCGGCCGGACCAAGGGCGGAATGATCAGCGTGAACCTCACCGCCAAGACCGACCTGCACTCCGCCGAGGAATTCCGCCAGATCGTCGTGGCCGAGCGCAACGGCCGCATCGTGCGCCTCGGCGACATCGCCGACGTCGTGCTCGGCGCCGAGAACTACGACTCGCACCTGACGTTCAACGGCCTGACCGCCACCGGCATGAGCGTCAGCGTGCTCCCGACCGCCAACTCGATCGACGTGATCAAGCGCGTGCGCGCGGTCTGGCCCGACGTCACAAGCCAGTTCCCCGCCGGCCTCCAGGCCAACATTCTCTACGACGCGACGGAGTTCATCAACTCGTCCATCTCCGAGGTGATCCAAACCCTGGTCGAGGCGATGTGCATCGTTATCGTCGTCATCTACCTGTTTCTCGGCTCGTTCCGCTCCGTCGTCATCCCGATCGTCGCCATCCCGCTTTCCCTCGTCGGCTGCGGCATCCTGATGATCGCGCTCGGCTTCTCGGTCAACCTGCTCACGCTGCTCGCCATGGTGCTGGCCATCGGCCTGGTCGTCGATGACGCCATCGTCGTCGTCGAGAACATCCACCGTCACATCGAGGAAGGCCTGACACCCCTCGATGCCGCCCTCAAGGGCGCGCACGAGCTTATCGGCCCGGTCATCGCGATGACGATCACGCTGGCCGCCGTATATGCGCCCATCGGGCTGCAATCGGGCATCACCGGCGCGCTGTTCCGCGAATTCGCGTTTACCTTGGCGGGCTCGGTCATCGTCTCGGGCTTTGTGGCCCTGACGCTGTCGCCCATGCTCAGCGCGAAGCTCCTGCGCCACAACCCGAACCCCAAGGGCATCGAGCACTTCCTCGACGTCGCGTTCACCAAGTTGCGCGCCCGCTACGAACACGTTCTCGACCAGGTCCTCAATCTCCGCGCCGCCGTGGTCACCGTGGCCGCGCTTATCTTCGCGAGTATCATCCCGTTCTTTCTGATGACCAAGAGCGAGCTTGCGCCTGCCGAGGACCGCGGCTTCGTGCTCGGCATCATCAGCGGGGCGCCCAACGCCACGCTCGAACAGACCCAGCTCTACACCGGCCGGCTCACCCCCCTGATCCAGCAGCAGATGCCGGAAGTCGAGGTCCCGTTCATGATCATCGGCTTCGATCCGGCCACCGGTTTGTCCAATCCTTCCGGCGGCATGACCGGCTTGGTGCTCAAGCCGTGGAACCAGCGCACCCGCAGCGCCGCCGAGGTGGTTAACGTTCTTTCCGCCTACGCCGCCGGCATCTCCGGCCTCAAGCTCGCCGCCGTGCTCCCACCCGCCCTGCCTGGTGCCGGCAGCGGCCTGCCCGTCCAGTTCGTGGTCAGCTCCACTGCCGACCACGCCCGCGTGGTCGAGGTGGCCAATGAGCTCATGCGCCGCGCCCTGGCCAGCGGCAATTTCGTCTACGCCGACAACGACCTCAAGTATGACATGCCCCAGGCAGATCTCGTGATCGACAAGGACAAGGCGGCATCGCTCGGCATCGACATGGCGCAGCTCAGCGCCGACCTCGGCTCCATGCTCGGCGGCGGCTATGTCAACCGCTTCTCGATCCAAGGCCGTGCCTACAAAGTCACGCCGCAGGTGACCCGGGCTTCACGCCTGTCGCCCGAGCAACTTGGCGGCTACTACATCTCCACCGGCAAGGGCCAGCTCGTCCCTCTTTCCAGCATCGCCACAATCGACAAGACGACCCAACCGCGCGCGCTGGGCCGCTTCCAGCAGCTGAACTCAGCCACCATCGGTCTCGTGCCGCGGCCGGGCGTATCGATCGGCGACGCGCTCGACTGGCTCAACCAGGAGGCGAAGCAGGTGTTCCCCGCGGGCTTCTCGGCCGATTACAAGGGCGAGCTCCGGCAGTTTTTCCAGGAGGGCAGTTCCCTTCTCACCGCCTTCGCCCTCGCCATCGTGGTGATCTTCCTGGTGCTCGCGGCGCAATACGAAAGCTGGCGCGATCCGTTCATCATCATGATGTCCGTCCCTCTCTCCATCGCCGGCGCCATGATCTTCCTCTTCTTCGGTTTCGCCACCCTCAATATCTACACGCAGGTCGGTCTCATCACGCTCGTCGGCCTCATTACGAAGCATGGCATCCTCATGGTGGAGTTCGCCAACTCCCTGCAGGGACAGGGCTACGGTGTGCGCGAGGCGATCGAGCACGCCGCGGGCATCCGCCTGCGCCCGATCCTCATGACCACGGCCGCCATGGTCCTCGGCGTCGTCCCGCTGATCTTCGCCAGCGGAGCGGGCGCCGAGAGTCGCTACAGCATGGGCCTGGTCATCGCCACCGGGATGTCCATCGGCACGTTCTTCACGCTCTTTGTGGTTCCGGTGTTCTACACCCTGATCGCCCATGATCGCGGTGCGGCCGCCAAGGCTGTGCCGGCCGCCGCCCCCGCGCCATGAAAACCCAGTTCGTGTTGCTTTGCCTCCTGCTCGCCTGCCATCTGCCGGCGGTCGAGGCGGAGCCGCCCTTGCTGACCTTGGTCGCCCCCAGCGAGCGCTTGTCGCCCGCCAGTCCGTGGCGGATCAACCTCGTCGCCTTCAACGCCGGCTCAACCACCGCCTACTACGAACCGCCGGCCCGACTGACCGCGCACGCAAATCTGGATGGCCGCCTGGTCGCGGTCGATTTCGTCGCGCAGGGCGCTGGCCGGCTGCCTCTGCCGCCGGGCAGCTTCGGTCTGCGGAGCTACGTTGCGGAACAACCGCCTCCCGGCACCGGCCTCATCGCGCTCGAGTTCGATGCCGGGCTGCCCATCGTGCTCCGCACCGCGCTCGCCATCGACGCCTCGGCCCCCACCCCGACTGCGCCCGACCCCGAGCCGGCGCCGGCTCCCTTGCGCCACCTCGTTCACCTGAACACCGCCTCCAGCGCGATCGAGCGCACGTTTTCCGGCCGCCTCGGCCTGCACGAGGCAATCTACTTCATCTATGGTCCCGATGCCCCGGCGGCCAAGTTCCAGATCAGTTTCAAATACCGGCTGATGCAGCTCGCCCGCGCCGATGAGCAGGGGTTCACCCACAACTTTCAAGTTGGCTACACCCAGCGCTCGCTCTGGGACATCAAGGCAAGTTCGAGCCCATTCTACGACACCAGCTACATGCCCGAGCTGATGCTGGAAAGCCTCGCTCCCATGCCGATCGACCCGAACCGCTTCTTCACGCCGCTCGGCGCACAATTGTCCTTCAAGCACGAATCCAACGGTCGCGACGGCCCGGATTCACGGAGCCTCAACACCGCGGTGCTGCGCGGGGCGTTTGTGCTCGGTCCGCTTGACCGCTGGCATCTGATCGTCGTGCCGGAGCTCTTCGCCTATGTCAGCTCGCTGGACAACACCCAGGGCCTGGAGAATTATCGCGGACACGGCCGGCTGCGACTGCTGCTAGAGAAGAACAATCGCCGGCCGACGCTCGCCTATGCCATTCACGCCGGTGACGACTTTCACCATCCCACGCATCAGGCGGACCTGACCATTCCCTTCCGCACGCGATGGCTCGACCTCGAGACAGCGATGTTGATCCAATATTTCCGCGGTTACGGGGAGAGCCTGCTCGACTACCGCCAGGCCTCGGAAACCGTGCGCGCAGGCCTATCCTTGGTGCGCTAAGGCGCCGCCTTGCCTCGGGTTGATCACCGCACTAACATCAAAAAATGGAATTGCGGCACCTGCGTTACTTCAAAGCCGTCGCGGATCACCTGAATTTCAGCCGGGCGGCCGAGCAGCTGCACGTCGCCCAACCCGCGCTCAGCCGCCAGATCCAGGCGGCGGAAGACGAGCTCGGCACCAAATTGTTCGAACGCAACCGCGTGAGCGTGCGGCTGACCGATGCGGGCCGCGTTTTCTACCGCTGGGCTTGCAAGATTCTGGCCGAGGTTGACATGGCGACGGCGGCCGTCCGCGAGGTGTCGGAAGGCTCGGGCGGCATCCTGGTCATCAGCAACGACTGGCACCTCGGCAGCGATTTCATCGCCGGCACGCTGGCCGAATTCCGCGCCCGCTACCCATGCATCGAGGTCGTGATCCACGATCGCAAGATCTCCGACCAAGTGGCGCTGCTGCGCAGTCGTCGCGTCCACCTGGGTTTCATCATTCGGGACATGCCCGGCGTGAAGTCGGATCTGCAGATGCTGTTTCTCCGCCGTTCGCGGCTGTTGCTCGCCCTGCCCGTCCGGCACCGCCTGGCCCGCCGCACCAGCGTGCGCCTGGCCGAACTGGCTGACGAGACCTGGCTGACGCTTGATCCGCAGGAGAGCCCCGCCTACAGCCAATACCTGACGCGGCTGTGCCGCCTCGCCGGATTCACCCCCCAACTCGGTGAACACGCCACCACCCCCGAAGGCATCATCGGCCGCGTGGCCAGCGGCTATGGCATCGCGCTGATGCCCGAACACATTGAACTGCCTGCCAACCGGCATCTCCGCTACGTCCCGACGGACTGCCCGCCGCTCGAACTGTGCGCGGCCTGGCACCGCGACGAGCAATCGGGGCTGCTCAAGCGTTACCTCACCATCCTACGCCAGCTTCTCGCCGCGACCTCGTCCAAGAGCTGATAGGTGCGAGGCATGACCATGAGTTGAAACCGGCATTTCCCGGAGCGCGCGCGACTCGTTACTGTGACGGCATGCTTCCCGTCGTCTTGGTTCTCGTCTGCCTTTCGTTGCTCATCAGCCTCGATGACGCGGTCAACTCCGTCGAGTGATGCACGCGAATGGCAGCGTTTATGCGCCAAACCCTTGGGATGCTAACCGCTGGCCGCCAGCGATATCCCGCGTGTGACTCAAGTTGCGGTGGACAAGGCCGGAGGGGCGTGGCCACATGCGGCTTTTTCCGATGCGGAATTCCTTCACGCCCGTCCTTGTTCTGCATGCCGCCGCCGCGATCGCTCTCGCCCAGGAAGCGCCGAAGCCGGTGGCCCCGGAGGTCACGGTGCTGGAAAAATTCATCATCTCGGAGAGCGCGGGCTATCGCGCGGGTGACGTGCTGCCGACTTCGCGCCCGGTGGACTCGGTTTTCGGCACCGGGCAGTCGGTGCTGGAGCTGCCGCGCGCGGTGACCGTCATCACGCCCGAGCTGATGCGCCGCTTCGATCTGCAAAATCTCGCGGATCTCGCCCGGCTCGGCGCCGGCACGCAATCCGCCAACTACTTCGGCATCGCCGGCACGCCCTACCTGCGCGGCGCGAAAGCAGGCGTGTTCTTCAACGGCATGGGCCGCGCCTACCAGCGCAACGAGATGCCGGTGTCCTTCGGCTCGCTCGAGGCGATCGACCTGGTGAAGGGGCCCGCCCCCGCGCACCTCGGTCCGGTGCCCGAGGGCGGTTACGCCAACTTCATTCCCAAGTCCCCGTATTTCGACCGCGCCCGCGGTTCGCTCACGCTCACGGCCGGTTCCCACGAGCTTGGCCGCGCCCGGCTTGATTACGGCAGCCCGGTCCTGCTCGGCGACAAGCCGGCGGCCTACCGCGTGTCGCTCACCGGCCAGCAGGCCGGCAGCTACTGGAACAACGTCGGCAACGACTACTTGTCCGCCTACGCCGCGCTGAAAGTCCAGCTCGGCGAGCACCTCAGCCTCTTCACCGGGGCGGAGTATTACGATTTCCACAGCAACGAAAATCCCGGTTGGAACCGCGTCACCCAGGACCTCATTGATCGCGGCGAATACCTCATCGGCGAACCGCAGAACATCGCCAGCGCCGCGTGGGGCGGGATCGCTGACCGCGACCTGCTCACCGCCCCGGGTGCCTTCACCGGGCAGCCGGCCAATTTCCGCGCCCTGATCCTGCCGGCGGCCGTCGCCCAGGCCCGCATCGCCCCCGGCTTGCTTGCCCTGATGGAGGACCGGCGCGCCGCCGATGGCGGCTACCGCTACACCCAGGCCTACTTCGACGCCGGCGGCACCGCACTCACGGAGAAGATCGACGGCTCCACCGTGCTGTCGGATCCGAACGACTTCGCCGATTCGCGCGACTTCCTCTGGTTTCTCGACCTCGTCTCCTCCCGCGACCCGGAGCGGACGATCACGTGGAAATCCCTCGTCGAAAAACTCCGCACCGACAAGCAATCCAGCTACGGCTACGGCATCGCCACCGAACAGCTCGTCGTGGACAACAAACTGCTGATTGAGCAGCGTGACCTGTTTCCCCGCGACACCACGCTCACCTACGGCGCCGGCCTGCGCTACACCTACGCCTGGACGGTGCAGGACTTCGCGGCCGAGCCCTTCAACCGCCGCGACATCACCCGCGCCACGATCTCGGCCAATTCCCGGGTTCCGGCCGGAAGCGACCCCGATCCCAGCGGCCGCAACCTCTGGTCCACGGGCATCGGCGGCAGCACCGAATCCGACCTCTGGCAAACTGCGCTCTTTGCCACCGTCCATACCCGCTGGAGTGAGCAATTCGACACCTTCCTCTCAATGCGGGCCGAGTCGGTGAAATACGAGGCCGACCTGCCCGTCGAAGTCGGCCGGGCAACGCTGGTCCAGCGCGAGGCCGCGCTGCGCAGCGGGGAGAAGCACCATGGCTCGGGCGCGCTGAGCGCGGCCTGGCACCCCTGGAAAAACACGACTTTCTACGCCAGCTACCAGCGCGGCACCTCGCTGCAACCCGGCCAAGGAGGCACAGTGAACAGCAAGAGCAACTTCGCCTCCGCCGAACTCAAGGAAGTCGGCGTGAAAGTCTCCCTGCTGGAGGGCCACCTCTTCGCGGGTCTCGCCGGCTACGAGTGGAAGAACGCCCGCTTCAACGACCGCGAGAACCGCGCCGAACGCCTGCGCAGCCGCGGCGCCGAGTTTGAGCTCACCTGGGCACCTTCGCAGGCGTTCAGCGTCATCGCCTCGGCGGGCTCCCAACGCGTGTTCCGGATCGATCCACTGGGCTTCCGCGCCCGCTATGGCACGGCGGCACGCATCGCGCTCGAGTCGGCCGCGTTCGACGCCGGCGTCACGCCCACCCCGGCGCTGAATCCCCAACTCATCTACCCCGGCACGCCCGAGACCCAGGCCAAGCTCGACGTCGCCTGGCAGGTCACCCCAACGTGGGGCTGCACCCTCGGCGCCGTCTGGAGTCACGCGTTCTACCACAACTTTGAACGCACGCTGGTGCTCCCGAAATCCTTGGTCTGGCGTGGCAGCGTGCATTGGCGCCGCGGACCTTTCACCGTGCGCCTCAGTGCAGAAAACCTGTTCGGCGAGGACTATTTTCTGAGTGCCGACCCGCTCTTCTCGCACAACAATCTCGTGACCAAAGCCCCCGGCATGGAAAGCCAGCTCACCGTCACGTGGGACTTCTGAGGCCGGGCCGAAGCGCCACGCCACCCCCATAAATCATGAAGGGCGCCCCTTGCGGGACGCCCTGCATGACCTAACACCAAGCAAACCGTAAGAACTACAAACAATGTTCGTTGCGATGAACGCGCACTGATGTCGTTAGGATAGACGCGAGGGCCCTCAAAAACGTTGAATCTTTCCCGCAGGATTTTTTGTGAATAAGTTGTTTAGGAAATGACTGGCATTGTGCGTTGGAGACCAGTTGGTTACGTGCGGTGAGGTTCCCCAGATGAGGCTCGGGCTGCATGCCCGGCCTTTGCACGCCTGCATAAAATGAACCCGCCGGCTGTCTCCCGTCCGCACCTCTTCGGGGTGCTCGCCGGTCTCGCGCTTGCCGCCGGACTGGTTTTTGCCGCCACCGTCCTAGCCAACGCCTGGACCCGCATCGCCGAGTCCCAAGTCATCAACGTCACCGGCTCCGCCCGGAAAAATGTCCGCTCCGATCTCGTGGTCTGGCGGGCCAGTTTCTCCGTCGAAGCCCCCACTCTGATCGAAGCCCAGGAAAAACTCCGCGCCGACCACGCCAAGGTTGCCGCGTTTTTCTCGGCGCGCGGCATCGAGGGCTTTTCCGCGTCGCCCGTGGAAATCCGCGAGCTCATCGCGAAACAGCGCAACGATGAGGATGACACCGTCACCAATTTCCGCGTCGGCTACCGCCTCAGCCACTCGATCGAGGTGCATTCCGACAACGTGGACCTCTTGCCCAAACTCGCGGGTGAATCCGGCGAGCTGCTGCGTCAGGACGTGGCGTTCGTCTCGGGCGGTTTCGATTTCATCTACACCAAGGCCGGCGAGGCCAAGGTCGAGATGATGGCCGAGGCCACGCGCGACGCCCGCACCCGCGCCGAGCAGATCGCCGTGCAGGGCAACCGCCAGGTGGACGGCCTGCGCAACGCGAAGATGGGCGTGGTGCAGATCAACCCGCTGCACTCCACGGCCACGAGCTGGGAGGGCAACAACGACACCTCCGCGGTCGAAAAGACGATCATCGCCACGGTCACCGCGACCTTCGGCATGAAGTAGGTCCGGTCTCCGACCCGACTCGGTCGCTCCGCGAGCGGCTTACAGGTGAATCTCCGCCGGCAGCACCTTGCCGGCGGATTTTTCCAGCACCGGCTCGGCCTTCAGCGGATAGCGGAACTGCTTCCCCTCGAAGTTGCGGAAGACGACCTCGTCGTCGGTGATGCGCTCCACGTAGTCGGGATTGATCGGCACCTTGCCGCCGCCACCGGGGGCATCGATCACGTATTGCGGCACGGCGTATCCGGTCGTGTGGCCGCGCAGCGCGCGGATGATCTCGATGCCCTTCCGGACGTCGGCCTTGAAGTGCGCGCCGCCGGTGATGAGGTCCATCTGGTAAATGTAGTAGGGCCGCACACGCATGCGCAGCAGGCGGTGCACGAGCGCCTTCATCACCTCGGGATCGTCGTTCACGTCGCGGAGCAGCACGCTCTGGTTCCCGAGCGGCACGCCGGCGAAGGCCAGGCGTTCGCAGGCGTCCTTCAGCTCCTGCGTGGCCTCGCGCGGGTGGTTGACGTGGATGCTCATCCAGATCGGGCCGTGCTTCTTGAAGATCTCGGCGAGCTCGGGCGTGATGCGCTGCGGCAGGAAGACCGGGATGCGCGAGCCGATGCGGATAAACTCCACGTGCTTGATCGCGCGCAGGCGGCCGAGCAGGTGCTCGAGCTTTTTGTCCGAGAGCAGCAGCGGATCGCCGCCAGAGAGGAGGACGTCGCGGATTTCCGGGTGCCCCTCGATGTAACGCAGGGCCTGCTCGTATTCGGGATGGAAGTTGTAGTCCTGCGCGTTGCTCACGAGCCGGCTGCGGGTGCAGTAGCGGCAATAGGAAGCGCAACGATCGGTCACGAGGAACAGCACGCGGTCAGGATAGCGGTGCACCAGCCCGGGCACGGGCGAATGCTCATCCTCGCCGAGCGAATCAAGCATCTCACCGGAGGAGAGCACCATCTCATTGCTGCGCGGGATGACCTGCTTGCGGATCGGGCAGTTCGGATCGTCGCGATCAATCAGGTTGAAAAAGTAGGGCGTGATCGCGAGGGCCAGCTTCTGGTTGGCAAAGAGGCAGCCCGCTTTTTCCTCCGGGGTCAGCGTCATGTAGCGCTCCAACTGGGCGACCGTCGTGATCCGGTTCTTCAACTGCCAAGTCCAATCCTTCCAGTCCGCTTCCGGGATGTGTGACCAAAGGCCTTGGCCTGAAAACCAGGCGGAACGATCTTCGTGGTAGGACATGTGCTGAGGCAGAACTAGCCGGTTCAACGGGGGTGTCAAACGAGCGCCCGTTGGCGAAGGACGGCCTGCGGTGGACCCCGCTTATCGCCAAGTGAATATAAAGGAGCTACTTACAAACTTGTCGTCCTCCTGACTGCGATAGTCGGCACACATTTGCGGTAAGCGATGAATGGATTGTGCCGATAAAGCGGGCAATGCCTCGGCCGCATAGGTCTTTTTGCATGCCTCCTACCCCTCACATCCTCAACGAACTCAGCAGCAAGCCAGTCGCGAAACCACACCTCACCGCAAGTCTGCTGGGAGCGGGTGTGCTGCTTGTCGTGGGTGGTTTCGTGGCGCTGTGGCTGGGCAGCCGGGATACCCCCAACCACGGCAACCTGGTGGCCTATGCTGCGATTTGCGCCCTCCTCACCGTTGCCGCCCTCGCCCATGCCGGATGGTCGCTCTTTGCCCGTCTCCACAAGCAGGCTCAGGATCAGGTCGTCCACACCACCCTCTCGCAGCTGAAGGCCATCTGGGATAGTGCTCCGCTGAGCATCGTCCTGTTTGATCCGCACGACCCGCATGTTCCCGTCAAGATCGTGGACTGCAATCCGCGGGCTTGCGAGATGCACGGCTACTCGCGCGAGCAGCTGATTGGCCAGTCCATCGACATCCTCGAGGCCCATCCGTGGGCTCACCGCACGCCGAACTGGATCGAACAGTTCCGCATCCAGCGGCGCTACGAGGGCGAAAGCGAACACAAGCGCGGCGACGGCTCCACCTTCTGGATCGAATACTTCACCAGCCTGATCGTCGTGGACGGCCGCGAATACGTCATCGGCATGGACCGCGACTGCACGGCCCGCAAGCTGGCCGAGCAGGCCCTCCGCGCCAGCGAGGAACGCTGGCAGCTCGCCGTGGCCGGCAGCAACGAAGGCGTCTGGGACTGGCATATTGAGGACGACACCTTCTGGTTCTCCCCGCGCTGGAAGAGCATGCTCGGTTTCTTCGACGACCAGCTGCCCAACCAGCGGAGCGTGTGGATGGACCGCATCCATCCCGACGATCGCAATCTCGTCGAGACGGCCCTCAGCTCCCACCTCATGCAGAAAACCGCCATCCTGCACTGCGAGTATCGCATGCTGCACCAGGACGGCTCGTGGATCTGGGCGCTGGTGCGCGGCAAGGCCCTCTTCGCCGAGGACGGCCACCCGCGCCGCATGGTTGGCACTCAGACCGACATAACCCGCCAGAAGCAGGCCGAGGCCGAGCTGCGCCAGGCCAAGGACATCGCCGAGTCGGCCGATCGCGCCAAGAGCGAGTTTCTCGCCGTCATGAGCCACGAGATCCGAACCCCGATGAACGGCGTGCTGGGCTTCACCAACCTGCTGCTCGACACCCCGCTCAACGGTGAACAGCGCGACTGGTTGACCACCATCCGCTCCAGCGGCGAATCCCTGCTCACGCTCATCAACGACATCCTCGACTTCTCCAAGATCGAGTCCGGCAACATGGAATTCGACCAGCACCCGGTCTCCGTGCGCCGCACGATCGAGGAGGTGCTCGACCTGCTCTGGAGCAAGGCCAACGAGAAGAAAATCGAGCTGCTCCACTGGATCGAAAGCGACGTGCCCGACTGGATCCTCACCGACGGCACGCGCATGCGGCAGGTCCTCGTCAACCTCATCGGCAACGCCATCAAGTTCACCGCCAAGGGCGAGGTCGAGATCCGCGTGAGCCTGCTGGCCGCGGGCGGCGAGCGCCAGTCACCGCTGCTGGTCATCAGCGTGCGCGACACCGGCGAAGGCATCCCCGCCGACCGCGTGAACCGACTCTTCAAGCCCTTCAGCCAAGCCGATTCCTCGACCACCCGCAAATACGGCGGCTCGGGCCTCGGTCTGGCCATCAGCCGCAACCTCGCCAACCTGCTCGGCGGCGACATCGTGCTCGCAAGCAGCTCCGCCAGCGGCTCGGTTTTCAACTTCTCCCTGGCCGCCAATCCGACCATGGCGCCCGCCGATGCTCTCGAGGGCCCCGCGCCGGTCCAACCCGCCGTCGCCTTGGAAGGACGCAAGGCGATCATCGTGGACGACAACGAGGCCAACCGCCGCATCCTCACCAGCCTGCTGCAGCGCTGGGGCCTGACGACGGTCGGGTTCGAGCACCCCGTGGCCGCGATCGAATACCTGCGCAGCCACGACGACCTGGAGCTGGGCATCCTGGACATGATGATGCCCGATATGAACGGCGTGGAGCTCGCCGCCCGCCTGCATCAGCTGAAGGGCCGGGAAAAACTCCCGCTCATCCTGCTTTCCTCCATCAGCCGCGAAGACCTCCGGGCCTTCAATCCGATGGAGCAGTTCAATGTCGTCCTCACCAAGCCGCTGCGTCAGACGCTGCTGCTCGAGGCGCTCAACAAGACGCTCGCCAACCCCGGCAAGCCGGTCAGCTCCGGCAGTCAGCCGCCCATGGTGGTCCCGCGCGTGCCGCAACTCGATCCGACGCTCGGCAAGGTCGTGCCGCTGCGCATCCTCGTGGCCGAGGACAATCTCGTTAACCAAAAGCTCATCGCCGGCCTGCTGCGCCGCCTCGGCTACACCCCGCAAATCGTCGGCCATGGCCAGGCCTGCCTGGAAGCGCTGAACCGTGACCGCTACGATCTCGTCCTCATGGACTGCCAGATGCCCGAGATGGACGGCTACGAGGCCACCGGCCGCATCCGCCGCGGCGAGGCGGGCGAACACCACCGCGACATCCGCATCATCGCCCTGACCGCCGCCGCCATGGCCGGCGACCGCGAACGCTGCCTCGAATCCGGCATGAACGATTACCTCACCAAACCCATACAGGCCCCCGAAATCATCCGCCTGATCACGACCAACCCGGCCGCACCGCAATCCGCTGTCTAGGGCGTGCTTGCGTCGCTGGACACAGAATTGCTCGGAAACCGCTTGGCAGGGTCGCACGAACACTTTTTCGTGCGTCTTTAATGTCCGCTTCCCAGCCCGCAATTCTCGCCCTTGAAGACGGTTCCGTGTTCCGCGGCACGGCTTTTGGAGCGTCCGCCACCATCGCCGGCGAATGTGTGTTCAACACCTCGATGACCGGCTATCAGGAGATCATCACCGATCCCTCCTATTTCGGCCAGATCGTCACCATGACCGCCGTGCAGATCGGCAACTATGGCATCAACGCCGAGGACGAGGAACACTCGGCCCCCAAGGCCAGCGGTCTCGTCGTCCGTGAGGTTTCGCCGATCGTCAGCAACTGGCGCAGCACGCTCTCCCTCGACGCTTACCTGAAGAAGCATGGCATCCCCGGCATCAGCGAGGTGGACACCCGTGCCCTCACCAAGAAGCTGCGCGTGGACGGCGCCATGAAGTGCTGCCTGAGCACCCTGCCGCTCAGCGATGCCGACGCCATCGGCCGCGCCAAGGGCTGGCAGGACATGGCGGGCAGCGACTACGTCAAGGACACCACCTGCAAGGCCCCCTACATCTGGGGCGCCGACGACGCCTCACGGCACAACGTGCAGTATCTCCCTGTCGGCACCACCGGTGGAGCCACGCGCACCCCGGCGAAGAAATTCAAGGTCGCCGCCTTCGACTACGGCGCGAAGTTCACCATCTTCCGCAAGCTCGTGCGCCACGGTTTCGAGGTGCACGTTTTCCCCGCCACCGCCACGCACGAGCAGGTGCGCGAGGCCGGCGTGGACTGCCTGTTCCTCTCCAACGGCCCCGGCGATCCGTCCGCCCTGCCCTACATCCACAAACCCGTCACCGCACTGTTGCCCGACTACCCGACCTTCGGCATCTGCCTCGGTCACCAGATGGTCACGCACGCGCTGGGCGGCACGACCTACAAGCTCAAGTTCGGCCACCGTGGCGGCAACCAGCCCGTCAAGAATCTCGAAACCGGCAAGGTCTCGATCACGGCCCAGAACCACGGCTTCGCCACCGACCCGAAGTCTCTGGAAAGCCGCGGCGCCCTCGTCACCGAAATCAATCTCAACGACAACACCGTCGAAGGCCTGCGCCACAAGGAACTGCCCGTGTTCTCCGTGCAGTATCACCCCGAGGCCGCGCCCGGCCCCAACGACGCCGATCCGCTCTTCGAGGATTTCTACAAGCTCGTCGAGAAACGGAAGGCCGGGAAGATCTGATCCGGCTCGCCTGCGCGCCGGACTATTTCGCGCTTGGGCCGGAGCCATTGACCGGGGCCATACCGCAGGAGCGGGCGGCCACGCCTTTTCCTTGTTCCCGGCCGCTTCATGCTAGTTACTTCGCTCCGCGTGCCCCCTCCGCCCAACCCGCCCAAGGTATCGCCGCTGACCCGGGAGTTTCTGGCCGGCTGCGCCATTTTCGTGGCGGTGATCCTCGCGCGCAGCTTCAGCCTCGCCTACCCGCTCGAACTGAGCGCCGACGAAAGCGAACTGCTCGTGCAGATCGGACGCTATGAGCAGGACCTGCTGCCGTGGCGGTCGGTGGACGGCAGCACCATCGGTCCGGTCAACCCCTGGTTTCTGCTGCTGGTGAAGCAAACCGGCTGGCCCATGGGCTACGGCGGCATCCACTGCCTGGCCGCACTGCTCCAGGCCCTGATCGCCGTGGTTGGCTACTTCACGCTCCGGCTTTTCCTGCCCTTTGGCGCGGCCTTGGTCGCCGGCGCGGTCGGCACCTTGGCCCTCGGGTGCAGCGCCTCGATCAACTTCATGTATTTTGCCACCGAGCTGGTCCCGGCGCTCGCGCTCGCGCTCAGCGTCTTCGCGCTGATCTGGGCCCAGCAGGGCCGCGCCGCGGCGTGGGCGATGCTCCTGTTCGGCGCGTTTTGCGCCGGCCTCGCCCCGTGGGCCAAGCTGCAGGCCGCGCCCCTCGGCGCACTGCTCGGAGGTTTCGCGCTCTGGATCGCCTGGACCCGGATTACCCGCGACCAACCGCCCGCCCGCCGGCTAGCGACAGTCGGCCTCGTGGGACTGGTCTTCGCCGCCCCCACGATTGGGATCGTGACCGCGGTCAGCTTGGGCGGCGTTTTTCATGATTTCTGGGCCTCCTACCTGGTCGCCAATGTGGGCTATGCCGGTGACTTCACGCTCTCCGCCGCCGGCCGCCGCTTTCTGGAAATGTTGTGGCACAGCCAGCTCAACGGCCTGATGGCGGGGTTGGTCGCATTGACGGTGTGCGGTTTCTTCCTCCGCCGGCGCTCCGGGAGCGATGACTCCACCCGCTGGCTCCGCCTCTTTACCTGGTTGTATCTCGGCACCGCGGTCTTCTGCTGCATTCGCCCGCCGCATGGGTTTGGCCATTATCATATTTTCCTGATCGCGCCGCTGTTTGTGACCGTGGGGATGGTGTTGCACCGTGTCCTGCCCGACCTGCCGCGCCTCTCCGGCCTGCGCTCGGTCGTGGCCATCCTCTGCGTCGCCGTGCCGACCACCCTCCTTTCCCTGCAGCACTATCGGGAAGGCGCGGGGTTGCGCGATCACCTGCGCGGCCGGCAGCGCGACGCCGACCGCAGCTTCGTCACGATCGTCAGCCAGGCGATCCTGCGCGCGGCGCCCGATGCGTCGCAGATGGTCGTGTGGGGTTGGATGCCCTCGCTCTATGTCAAAACCGGCCTGCACTGCGCGACCAGGCACACGATCGGTCACTTCCTCATCGTTCCCGGACCCAGCCGCGATCATCTGCGCCAGCAATTTCTCGATGACGTGGTTGCGAACGAGCCGCAGGTGATTGTCGATGCCGTGGCTTCAGACTCCTTCAACTGGTCCTGGCCGGTTGAGTCCTCCGGGATCGAATCTTTTCCGGCCTTCGCGGCCTACGTGCGGGCCAACTACACGCAGGTGCTGAGTGCGCTGGGCGACAAAGAGGGCGTGCCGCTGCGCGTCTTTGTGCGCAAACCGGCGGTTGCCGCGGTCCCGTGATCGCTCACTTCAGCCACGCCTCGAACTTCTTCGCATCTTCCGGCGTGTCCACGCCGATGGTCGGGTCCTCGGTGACATCGATGGCGATCGGGTAGCCGTTTTCCAGCACACGGAGCTGCTCCAGTTTTTCGATCTGCTCCAGCTTGCCCGGCGCCATGCGCACGAACTTCTCCAGGAAGTCGGACTTGTAGGCATAGAGGCCGAGGTGCTTGAAGCACGGGTTGGCCTGCACCCAAGCATCGTCGATGGTCAGGCCGAGATCCCGCGAGTAAGGCATGCGTGAGCGCGAAAAATACAGCGCCCGCTTGGTTTCGCTCATGACCACCTTGACTTGGTTCGTGTTGTAAAAGTCCACGATCCGCCGAAACGGCGTGGCCAGCGTGGCCATCGGGCAGTCGCCTTGGATCAGCCTGGCCAAGGCCTGAAGCTGGGCCCCGGTCACCAGGGGCTCGTCGGCCTGCACATTCAGCACGTAGCTGGCCCGGACAGAGCGGTTGGCCTCCGCCAGTCGGTCGGTGCCGCTTTGGTGGCTGGCATCGGTCATAATTGCCCGGAATCCCGCTCCCTCAATGCATTCGGCCAACAACTCATGATCCACCGCAAACCACAGCGGAAAGTCCGGCGCCTGGGCGGCAATACGTTCGGCCACCCACAGCACAAGCGGCTTGCCCTTAATCGGATGCAACAGCTTGCGCGGGAAGCGCGTGGACTCCAAACGGCACGGCACGATGATGGCGAAGGCAGGCATGCGGGGGTCTTTGGGATTGCCAGTCGGGGCTCGACCGGATTTTGCGTTAACCTTTAATCCGACCACTTTACCCCTCCGCAATGGAAAAGAACGCCACACCAGCCGCCACCGCCACGAAGGAGCTCCTCGTGCAGAACAAGATGGGCATCCATGCCCGTCCGGCGGCCATGAGCGTCCGCGTCACCAACAAGTTCAAAGCCGAGGTCCATGTGGAAAAGGATGACGAGCAGGTGAACGGCAAAAGCATCATGGGCCTGATGATGCTGGCGGCCGCCCGCGGCTCGAAGGTCAAGTTCGTCGCCACCGGCCCCGACGCCGAGCAGATGCTGACCGAGCTCGAGGCCCTCTTCGCCAAGAAATTCGACGAGGCCTGAGGCTGAGTTGCCCACGGAACACACGGAATGCACAGAAAGTAAGACCGGTCTCTGACCGGCCTTACTTGTGTCCGCAGCTTAGGTGTATTCCGTGTTTTCCTTGAGCTATATTCCGAAGAACCGCTTCGCGTTCGCCGTGGTGACCTCCGCGAACCGTTCCTGGCTCACGCCAAACAGCCCCGCGCAATAGTCCGCCGTGTGGCGCAGGTAAGCCGGCTCGTTGGGCTTCCCCCGGTGCGGCATCGGCGTCAGGAAAGGCGCATCGGTCTCAATCATCAGCCGGTCCAGTCCCTGGGCGAGGGCCGCGGCCCGCACCGGCTCCGCAGTCTTGTAGGTGATGATTCCGGTGAAGGACCCGAAACCGCCGCGCTTCGTCAGTTCGGCCATTTCCGCCGGTCCTTCCGTGAAGCAATGAAACACAACCCGCGACCACGGCACGCCGCTGGCGTCGATCATCTCCACACACTCCCGAAACGCGCCACGCGAGTGAACCACGAGCGGACAACCCAGTCGCTTCGCCAGGTCCAGTTGCACGGCGAAAGCTTCCTTCTGCCAACCGAGGATCTTTTCGGCTTCGGCCGCGTTGTCCTTCGGCAGGTGAAAGCGATCCAACCCTGTCTCGCCGAGCGCAACCGGCTTGACCGCTCCACTCCAAAATTCCTCCAGCTGCGCCACGCGAGCCGCCCAGTCCGAGCCTACGCTGCAGGGATGCAGTCCTACCGTATAGCGCACGCGACCGGCGTGCGTCGCGGCAATATCCCGATAAAGCCCCCAGTCATCCGTATCGGTGCCAATCGTAATCATCGCCTCCATCCCAGCTTCGCCCGCTCGTTGCAGGATCAAAGGCAGTTCGCCACGGCGGGCGAAAGAGTCGAGGTGCGTGTGGGTATCGATCAGGCCCATGACGAAAGTGAAGTTGTGCTAATTTTGAATGCCAGCGCTTTCGCCGCGACACCCGTCCGCAATGAGGCCATTTGGACTGGTTTTCCCTCTGAGCACGTGGGTCCGCATGTGCATATTTTGCGGGCGGGTCGTTCGGCTTTTCGACTAGCCACCCGTTTCCCCGATAACATGATCCGCCGCTCAAATGAATCCCGCCAGGATCGCCCTTATGCGCCTCGTCGCCATTTTGGCCACAGTGATCGCCTTGGCTCGATTGCCTGCTCAAACCACCATTGTGTGGGGCGGCGGCAACGGCAATTGGAGCACGTCGGCATCGTGGACGGGCGGGATCGTTCCGTCCGCGATCGATAACGCCACGATCAACGGCGGAACCGTCGCGGTGGATGCCAACTTTTCCGTCTCCGCCGTCACCTTGACCGCAGGCACGTTGAGTGGCACAGGCACACTGGACGCCAGTGGGCTTTTTACCTGGTCGGGCGGCGGGCTGGGCGGAACAGGCGCCATCAACGCCAACGGTGGCGCCGCGCTGCTCAATACCGTTGATTTCAGCGCCTCCAAAACCCTCACCTTGTCCGGCGCCTCCACCTGGGGCTCGAGTGGCTGGATCCGCGGCGGCAATGGCGCGACCATCGTCAACGCCGCCGGCGCCACCCTCACCAACTCCGCCGACACCACCTTCCAAAACTACTGGGGCGGTGCCACACCCGTCTTCACCAACGCCGGCACCTTCATCAAGTCCGGCGGCACCGGCTCCACCGTCTTCAGCAACGCCACATTCAACAACACCGGCACGGTGGATGTGCTGAGCGGCACGCTGCTCCTCTCCGGCGGTGGCACCAACTCTGGCGTCTTCAACGTCACCTCCGGCGCCACGCTTCAGTTTGGCAACGGCACCTTCACCTCCTCGACCAACCTCAACAGCGCCGGCACGCTGCGCATCTCCGGCGGCACCACGACCTTCAACGGCTCCACCGCGGCCATCGCCGAAGGCGTCATCGCCACCGGCGGCACCGTCGCCTTCAACGGCACCACCTCCGCTAGCAGCCTAGCCATCTCCGGTGGCAGCGTTAACTTCGGGGCCGCTGCCACCGTCGCCGGCACCACCTCTCTCACCGCCGGCAGCCTCGGCGGCAACGGCGCGGTCAGCCTCACCGATCTCTTCACCTGGTCCGGCGGCGGGCTCTTTGGTTCCGGCACCATCAACGCCAACGGCGGCGCCGCTCTCTCCGGCACGGTCGACTTCAGCGCTTCCAACACCCTGACTATATTCGGTAACTCGACCTGGGGCACCGGCGGCTGGATCCGCGGCGGCAACGGCGCGACCATCGTCAACGCTGCGGGGGCCACCCTCACCAACTCCGCCGACACCACCTTCCAAAACTACTGGGGCGGTGCCACACCCGTCTTCACCAACGCCGGCACCTTCATCAAGTCCGGCGGCACCGGCTCCACCGTCTTCAGCAACGCCACATTCAACAACACCGGCACGGTGGATGTGCTGAGCGGCACGCTGCTCCTCTCCGGCGGTGGCACCAACTCTGGCGTGTTCAACGTCGCCTCCGGCGCCACGCTCCAGTTCGGCAACGGCACCTTCACCTCCTCCACCAACTTCAACAGCGCCGGCACTCTCCGCGTCTCGGGCGGCACCACGACCTTCAACGGCTCCACCGCGGCCATCGCGGAAGGCGTCATCGCCACCGGCGGCACCGTCGCCTTCAACGGCGCCACCTCCGCCAGCAGCCTCGCGATCTCCGGTGGCAGCGTTAACTTCGGGGCCGCTGCCACCGTCGCTGGCACCACCTCGCTCACCGCCGGCAGTCTGGGCGGCAATGGCGCGGTCAACCTCACCGATCTCTTCACCTGGTCCGGCGGTGGGCTCTTCGGTTCCGGCACCATCAACGCCAACGGCGGAGCCGCCCTCTCTGGCACGGTGGACTTCAGCGCTTCCAACACGCTCACCCTTTCCGGTGCCTCGACGTGGGGCTCGGGCGGCTGGATCCGCGGTGGCAATGGCGCGACCATCGTCAACGCCGCCGGCGCCACCCTCACCAACTCCGCCGACACCACCTTCCAAAACTACTGGGGCGGCGCCACGCCCGTCTTCACCAACGCCGGCACCTTCATCAAGTCCGGTGGCACCGGCGCCACTGTCTTCAGCAACGCGACCTTCAACAACACCGGCACGGTCGATGTGCTCACCGGCACGCTGCTCCTCTCCGGCGGCGGCACCAACTCTGGCGTCTTCAACGTCACCTCCGGCGCCACGCTTCAGTTTGGCAACGGCACCTTCACCTCCTCGACCAACCTCAACAGCGCCGGCACGCTGCGCATCTCCGGCGGCACCACGACCTTCAACGGCTCCACCGCGGCCATCGCCGAAGGCGTCATCGCCACCGGCGGCACCGTCGCCTTCAACGGCACCACCTCCGCTAGCAGCCTAGCCATCTCCGGTGGCAGCGTTAACTTCGGGGCCGCTGCCACCGTCGCCGGCACCACCTCTCTCACCGCCGGCAGCCTCGGCGGCAACGGCGCGGTCAGCCTCACCGATCTCTTCACCTGGTCCGGCGGCGGGCTCTT
>CBINOW010000006.1:0-63376 GCA_966252395.1 uncultured Oleiharenicola sp.
GGCGCGACCATCGTCAACGCCGCCGGCGCCACCCTCACCAACTCCGCCGACACCACCTTCCAAAACTACTGGGGCGGTGCCACACCCGTCTTCACCAACGCCGGCACCTTCATCAAGTCCGGCGGCACCGGCGCCACCGTCTTCAGCAACGCCACTTTCAACAACACCGGCACCCTCACCGCCACCTCCGGAACCCTTACGTTCAACGGATCCTTCATCAACACCGCCGGCACCCTCCTTGCGGCTGGAGGTAATTTTTCGTTCAGCAATCCCCTCAATGTCGGCACGGGTCTCATCGGTGGCTCCGGCACGTTCACCGCTTCGTCCGTCACGGTCGGGGGCACACTTGCCCCGGGCAACTCGCCAGGACAGATGAACATCACGGGCAACCTTTCCCTCCTTTCGACCTCGGTTTCGCTGTTCGAAATTGGCGGCACCGGCCAGGGCACCTCCTACGATTACTTGAACGTCTCTGGCACCGCATCGCTGAACGGCACACTGGCGCTCTCGTTTGCCAATGGCTTCCAGTCAACCGTGCTGGCCACCGACACCTTTACCATCCTGACCAGCTCCGCGTTGTCGGGGACGTTTAGCAATGCGCCCAACGGCTCGACTCTCGGCACGACCGACGGCTTGGGCTTCTTTCAGGTGAACTACACCGGCCTCGGCGTAACCCTGTCGAATTTCGCGCCGGTGCCGGAGCCCTCCACGTGGGCACTGCTGGCTGCGGGGAGTATCTGGGCCGGCCTCGGCCTCCTGCGCCGTCGGCGCCAGCGCTGAACATGCAGGAAGGCCGGCGCTCACGCGCCGGCCCCCTGCACACACACACTGACAAATTGATTTTTGGCCTCAGCGGCTGGTCACCTTGATGTCACCGCCCGAAGAACGGAGCTTGAGACGCGGGCCGCCGCCGTTGACCGCGCCCATGAGCTTGCTTTTCCCGCTCCCGCCTTTTTCCAAGGTGATCGTGAGGCCGTCGGCACGGACATCACCGCCCGAGGTGCTGGCATCGAGCTGGAACCCCGTGCCCTTCGCGACCTCCACTTTGACCTCTCCGCCGGAGGTGCTCAACGAGGCGTCTTGCGTAATCGGACCGGTGATGACCGCCCGGACATCGCCGCCCGACGTGGAGGCGCTGATGAGCTGCGCGACGGACTTGAGTTCGATATTACCACCCGAGGTGGAGACCTCGGTCGGGCCACCAGCCCGATCCACGTCGATATCGCCCCCACTGGTCGTCAGGCGAGCGCGGGCCGTGCCTTCCACCAGTGTGATGTCGCCCCCGGAGGTGCCGGCGTCGATATCGCCGTCGATGCGGGCAAACTTCAGGTCGCCCCCGCTGGTGCGGGCGCGGACGTTGCCCTTTACGCTGGCCACCTCAATGTCGCCCCCGGAGGTGCCCAGGGTGAGGTTGTAGGAGGTGGGCACGGTAATGATGAAGGAGACGCTGACCGGCGGCCAGTTGCTGAACCAGGTGCCCGGGCTGCGCTTCTCGTATTTCGCCTCAGCGGTCACGTCGTTGCCGGATTGCTCGAGGGTGAGCGAGAGCTTGGACAGAATTTCATCGGCCTCCTGCTCGGTCGAGGCGCGGACCACCTGTTTCACCTGCACCTGGACCTGCGGCGTGTCCGCGGTGCGGATCGTGATGTCTCCCCCTTGAGTGGTAGCCTTGAGGTTGCCGCCCGGCTGAACGGCGAACGTCTTTTCGACGACGCGGGTGATCTTGGCCTCGGCCAAGTTCGTTCCCAGCAACAACGAACCGATGGCAAATAGGGGATAGAGGATTTTCATGGGAATATGCCCTGAAAACCCCGGCTCCCGGCCAAAGTTACAAAAAATGCGCCCCGCCCGACTACTTTCCGGGCAACGCCACGGCCCAAGCCGGTTCCTTGAAACCGGCCAAGGCGACACCGGCCCCGATGAGGAACGGACGCTTGATGAACATGCCGTTGGTCGCGAGCAGCGCCAAGGCCTCCGCTTCCGTGGCCGCGGCGAGCTTGGCCGCCACCCCCTGCGCCCGGTATTCGAGGCCGGAGGTGTTGCTGATGCGGCTCAACTTGCCGCCCTGCGCCTGCAGCATGGTCCGCAGTTCGGCGATGGAGGGCGGCGTGGTGCGGATGTCTATTTCGACGAAGCCGACACCCCGCTTGGTCAACCACTCCCGGGCCGCCTCGCAGGTGCCGCACTTCGGGTGGGCATAAAGTTTCAGGCGGCTCACTTC
Organism: uncultured Oleiharenicola sp.; assembly: GCA_966252395.1. Classification (GTDB taxonomy): domain Bacteria; phylum Verrucomicrobiota; class Verrucomicrobiia; order Opitutales; family Opitutaceae; genus Lacunisphaera. Next base: position 2,222 of record CBINOW010000006.1, read on the forward strand.
GTGTCTCCCAGAACTTCTTTGAAGAACTGCTTCATGTGGCCCCACGAGCGCTTGTCGGCCGCCGGGTGATAGGCGATCGGCAGGCCGCGCAGCTTGGCAATCTCGTCGGCCTTCGGGTTGGTGAAGGCATGCACGGCGCCGGCGTAGCTGATGAACTGGTAGTCAAATTTGCCGTCATTCATGGCCTTGGTGAAGGCCGCCAGCTCCTCCGCGGTGATAAAGCCGTCCACCGCGCCGTGGCAGACGAGGATCTTGGCCTTGGTCTTCGCCGCGGCGTCGGCGGGCACGGGGATCAGGCCGCCATGGAAACTCACCACGCCCGCCAGCGGCGCTCCCGTGTAGGCCAGCGCCTGCACCGTCGAACCGCCGAAACAATAACCGATGGCCGCAACCCGCGCGCCGTCCACCAGGCCGGTGCCGATCAACTGATCTAGCCCGGCCCGCGCCCGCTCCGCCATGAGCGGCTTGCCGTAGAACTGGCCGGCGAGCTCACCCGCGCGTTTGGGGTCGTCGGTCACAACGCCCGCGCCATACATGTCGGCGGCAAAGGCCACGTAACCCATCTTCGCCAGCTGCTCGGCGCGACCTTTCGGATACTCGGTGAGGCCCCACCACTCGGGGATCACCAGCACGCCGGCGGCCTTCGCGCCGGGCTTTACCTTTTCGTCGTCGTAGGCGAGCCAGCCTTCCAGCTTCACGCTAGCGTGCTCATAGGCGACAGGCTTGGTGACCAGTTTGGCGTTGAGCGCAACGGCTGTGCCGAGCGCCAGAACGAGGGAGAGCAATCGGGGGGAATTCATGTCCGCGAACCTAGCGCGCTCCGCCCAAAATACAACCGGACTTCCGTTTATCGTCTTCAGCCGCATGTCTTCCGCGGCCTCGGAAGGCGCGTGCGGCCCTGCGGCGCGCGCTCAGCGCAGCGGATCGACCACATCGCCGAAAGCGGTGAAGGCCGCGAGGTCACCTTGCCATTCGTGATGACGTTTGCCGTGGTTTTCGCGGCCGTGGTTGCGACCGTCGTCGTGCCGGCGACGGTCGCGGTGACCAAAGAACACCCGCTGGAAGCCAACCAGGCCGGCAGGAGTGTCCCCAACGGCAGACGTCAGGTCGTGAGTCCGCCGGAGATATAGGAACGGAGTGACTCGGCCTCGGCCCGGTGGTGGTTGGCCATCCAGCGCGAGACGTCACCGATCGAAATCAAGCCGACCAGTTCGCCGGCATCCATGACCGGCAGGTGGCGGCAGCGTTTCTCGGCAAAGATTTCCATCACCTGCTGCACCGTCGTCTCGGGCAGCACGGAAAGCACGTTGTCCGTCATCACCTGCGTGACGGGAGTGTTTCGTGGATCCAGCCCGGCGGCCACCACACGCGTGAGCACGTCACGTTCGGTGAAGATACCGGCCAGTTTGGCGCCGTTCATCACGAGGATGGCGCCGATGCGGTGACGATTCATTTCCTGGACCGCCTGGGTCACAGTGACCGTGCTCGGCACGGTGTGGAGGACGCGACCCTTGCCCTCCAGCAGATGGGAGATCGAGGTATCATTCATGGGGTATGGGGTATGCGCGGAACATACTCCCGCCTCCGGCTCCATCAAAGCCTATTCTCTGCTCATTTTTTGAAGAGCTGGTCGAGCGCACCCAGACTCTTGAGTGGCGCGGTCTTTTTTGTCGCGGCCGGCGCCACCACCACCGAGGCGGCCGCCGGGACGGGAGCCGCGGGTTTGGCTCCGCCGGGCGTCCATTCCTCCAGCGCCCGCTTCAACCGCACCGCCGACACCGGCTCGGCCGTGCCCAGCTCCTGCGCAAAGAGGCTCACACGGAATTCCTCGACCAACCAGCGGAAGTCGCTCTCCGCCGCCGCTGGCTTGCGCGCCGCCGCGACAAAGGGCGCCAACTCGGCCGCCCGCTGCGCATCCTTGGCCGTGTCACGCTTCCAGCGCTCGGAGCGCGCCTTCATCCCGCGCAGGTAGCGCGGCAGATGTTTCAGTCGCTCATACGGGGTGCGCCGCAGAAAATCCACCGGCAACAGCGCAGCCAGGTCATCGGCCATCTTCGGGTAAGGCTGGGCGTGGGTCTGCAACTCCAGGCGGAGGGCGAGTATCTCCTTGAGCCAGTCATTCAGCCGCGGCACCGAGGCACGCAGGTCCTGCTTGGCCTGCGCCAGCACCCGGCCAAAAACCTCCTGAAGCAACGGCTGGACCTCGCGGCGACACACCCAACGCCGGATGCACTCGAGCGCATCGGCCTGCAATTGGTCTATCGGCACCAGCGTCGCGGTCAGCGCCCCGAGCATACGCAACGCCCGCAAATCCTTCTCCAACCAGCCGAGATCATAACGCAGCTGCGTCTCAAGTAACTGCGCCACGCCCGTGCGGGTCGCCGTCGCCGCTTCCTCGGGCGTGGCGAAAAGGCGCACGGCCACCCCCGCCGCAAGCGCCTTGAGCCCCGGATAGGCCAGCACGGGCACGCCGTGTTTTTCCTCTACCGGCACGGACGCCGGGAGGTCGCCGAATTTCCATTCCCCCACCGGCTCCCCCTCCCACTTCGCGCGCGCGGCGCGCCAAGCGGCGTTTTCCGCCGTGGCGGCCTTCTGGCTGAATTCGCGGCGCCGGTCGTGCAACAGCGCTTGAATCTCCCCGAGTTCGCGGCTCGCGCAGAGCACGCGGTCCTTCGCATCCACGACTTCCACGCGCACCCGCAGATGATCGGGCAGTCCCTTCGCCGACCAGGTCGTCGGATCAATCCGCACGCCCAGCCGCGGCTGCAACAACTCCGCCAGCGCCTCCGCCAGCTTGGGCTGCTTCGGACGCGACGAAATCAGCGCGAGTTCGCGCACGAGTCTTTGCGCGGTCTCGGTCAGCGGAATCAGGCTGCGCCGCTGCTCCTTCGGCAGCGCCTTGAGCATCAGCTCCACCTTTTCCGGCAGATGTCCCGGCACGGCCCAGTCGAGCGCAGCGGACGTCAGCGCCTCAGCCTCGGCGAGCGAGACTCGCACGGTCACGCCGTCGTCGTGCTTGCCCGGCTGGTAGGCGTAGGTCAGCGGCAGCACCTGGTTGCTGATCGGCAGGGCCGCAGGGAAAGCCTCCGCATCGTGCGCGTCGTCCTCCGCCGCGCGCAGGTCATCTTCGCGCAGGAATAGGAATTTCGGATTTGTGGTCTGCTGGTGGCGGACGAAGTCGATCAGCTCCGGCACGCTGCTGATCCCCTGGGGTGGAACCCCCTCTCCACGCGGGTTCGCTTGGTCCTCCGGCAAGCCCGCGCGGAGCGCGGGCTCCACCTTCTCGAACTCTCGCGCGTAAAATCGATACAGCGCCTCGTCGATGTTCATGTAGCCCGAGCTGCGCAGGCGGGTCAGGCGCTCCTCGGCCTGCTCACGCAGTTTGCGGTTGTGGGCGAGAAAATCGAAGGGCCACGTGACCGTGTCGCCAACCAGCGCCTCCCGGATGAAGATCTCCGTGGCATGCGCCGGGTTGATCTTCCCGTAACCGACCGAACGTGTCTCCAACTCGAGGTTGTAGAGCCGGCGCCTCTCCTTCACGAGGACGCGCCCGGCGTCGGCGCTCCAGAACGGCTCGCTGTGGGCCACGCGCAACAAATGCGACCCGAGCACAATGATCCACTGCGGATCAATCCGCGCGCAGGTGCGCGCATAGAGCCGCGCCGTCTCCATGATCTCGGCCGCCATAAGCCACTTTGCGACTTTCGGCTTGGAGGGTGAAGCCCGGCCACCAGTCGGGTTGTGTTTGGAATCTCGCTCCCGCTTCTCAAAGAGCGTGGACCCGGGAAACACATTCACCCGCCGGTCGTGCGCCGCGTGGTAATCACCCTCGTCCGTGCGGGTGGCGACGTTGCCCAGCAGGCCAGCGAGAATCGACCGGTGGACCGCCGCGTAGGCGGGCGTGCCCAGGTCGAGCTTCAGCTCCTGCCCTTTCTTCAGGCCGTCGTAAACCGACGAATGCTCGAAGCCGTCGCGCTCGCGCAACGTGTCCTCCAGCTGGCTGTGCACATCGCGCCACTCGCGCATGCGCATGAACGACAGGAAGTGCGACGTGCAGAACTTTCGCAGCTTGCCGAGCGTCATCGCCTCGAACTCGTCGTGGTAGGCTTCCCAGATCGAAAGCAGCGTGAGGAAGTCGGAATCGGGCTGCGTGAAACGCCGGTGCGCGGTGTCGGCCTTCTGTTGCGCGTCCATCGGACGCTCCCGCGGGTCCTGGATGCTGAGCGCCGCGGCGATGATCAGCACCTCACGCAAAGCCTTCTCCGTTCGCGCCTGCAGGATCATGCGCCCGACTGTCGGGTCCACGGGCAGGTGAGCCAGCTCGCGACCCAGATCGGTCAGCACCCCGGCGTCGTCGATCGCACCGAGCTCGTGTAGCAGCGCATAGCCGGCCCGGATGCCCTTGGCAGGCGGGGCGTTTAAGAACGGAAACTCTTCGATGTCGCCAAGACCGAAGGCCTTCATGCGCAGGATGACGTCGGCCAGGTTGCTGCGCTGGATTTCGGGTTGGGTGAAACGCGGGCGGTCGAGAAAATCCTGTTCCGAGTAGAGCCGGATGCACACGCCGTCGCTCACGCGGCCGCAGCGGCCCTTGCGCTGGTCGGCGCTGCTCTGTGAAACCGGCTCCACAGGCAGACGCCGCGTGCGGCTCTGCGGCACATAGCGGCTGAACCGCGCGAGCCCGGTATCCACCACGAAGCGGATGCCGGGGATCGTCAGCGAGGTCTCGGCGATGTTCGTCGCGAGCACGATCTTGCGGGCCTGCGTCGGGGTGAACACGCGCTGCTGCTCGGCGTTTGTCAGGCGCCCGAACAGCGGCACGACTTCCAGCCGGCTCTGCTTGCGGCCTTCCAGCAGGTCGCGCAGCTCGCGGATGTCCCGCTCGGTCGACAGAAACACAAGAATGTCACCGGTCGAACTTTCGTCGAGGATGCGCCCGACCGCCTCGGCCGCGGCGTCAAGGTAGGTGTATTCGCTCTCCTCCCCTTTCATTTCCTCGAGCGGAGAGTAAATCACCTCCACCGGGTAAACGCGGCCCGACACCTCGATGATGGGCGCGTCGTCAAAGGCCTTCGAAAACGCCTCGGTGTCGATCGTCGCGGAGGTGATGACGATTTTCAGATCGGGCCGGCGCGTGCGCAGGCGGCGCAGATGGCCGAGGATAAAATCAATGTTGAGCGAGCGCTCGTGCGCTTCGTCCACGATGATGGTGTCGTATTCGCGCAGCTCCGGGTCGGCCTGCAGCTCAGCGAGCAGCATGCCGTCGGTCATGAACTTGATGACGGTGTTGCCCGAGGTCTGGTCGGCGAAACGGATCTTGCAGCCGACCTCGCGGCCGAAGCCGACGTTCAGCTCCTCGGCCACGCGCCGGGCCACCGAGCTGGCGGCCACGCGCCGCGGCTGCGTGCAGGCGATGCGGCCGTGTTCGCCACGCCCGGCCACGAGGCAAAGTTTGGGAATCTGCGTCGTCTTGCCCGAGCCGGTCTCACCCGCGAGCACCAGCACCGGGTTGTCCCGGATGGCCGCGACGATCTCATCCGCCCGCGCGCTGATGGGCAGCTCGGGCGGATACTCGATCCGAAAGGGCCAGGGTTTTTTGGAACGTGACGACATGCCGGTGCGCGCCATTCTGGGGGAAAACAGGAATCCACAACCTGAAATGCAACCCCCGCCGCTCCTTCCCGAACGCACCCTCGCGCGCGTGCTGGCCATCGCCTGGGGTGACGGGTGGAGCATCGTCATCATCGCAGCCTTGGGCGGACTCTATTCGCTGGCAACCGGCGGCTGGCTCGCCACCGGTGCAGCCGCGCTGGTCGTGCTCGCAGGCGCGGGCGAGTTGCACGGACGCCGGCTGCTGCTGAACCGCGACCGCCGGGGCCTGCGCTGGCTCATCGGCGCACAGCTGGCCCTGCTCGTTATCATCTGGGTTTACGCGGGCTGTCGCTGGTGGTTCTTCGACCCGACCGCGCTGTGGCAGGAACTTCCCGCCCTAGCCCGGGCGGAGATCGACCGCCAGCTGCTCGTCGCGGGCCTGCAGGTCGAACTCGACCGTCCGCTCTTCCTGAAGGTGATGAACGCGCTGGTCTGCCTCCTTCTCGTCATCCTGACCTTTTTCTACCAAGGCGGCATGGCGCTCTACTACACCCTCAAACGCCATGCCGTCACCGAGGCGCTGCAAGGGACACCGCCACCGCTTTCTTAACGGGCCCAAACCATTAGCCACAAAAAGGCACTAGAAGACACGAAAAGGAGCCCATGAAATTCGCGCACATCAACGAACTCTGTGATCTGGTCCGCGAGACCAGCTTCGCCATCCTCCGCTTCCATCGGCATGGCCACGTCGAGAAGATTTACGAAAACGCCCTGCTCCATCGTTTGCGCAAGCAGAGTGTCCACGTCGTGCAGCAGCAGCCGTTGAGTGTTTACGACGAAGACGGCACTTTGCTGGGCGATTTTGCCGCCGATTTGTTCATCGAAAACCGCCTCATTGTGGAACTAAAGGCCGTCCGTTCAGTGAACGACGAGCACGTCGCTCAACTGCTTGGCTATCTCCGCTCGAGTCGCACGGAAACCGGCCTGCTCATCAACTTCGGCTCTCCCATCATGTCGGTGAAGAAATACCTGATGTCGGATCCCGTGGCCTGATTTTTTGTGACTTCTTGTGCCTCTTTGTGGCGATTCGGTTTGGAGGCGTTGCTTGCCACGCCGCCGCGCGTGTCATAGCTTCGGCGCATGTCGAAAGACCGTTACATCGCGGCCAAGCAGAAGTGGGCCGAGAAGCAGAAGGCCGAGGGCTTCAAACCCCGGGATCTCGCCGCGCCCGGCCGCCTGCCGCCCGGCCAGAAACTCACCACCGGGTTTCCCGTGCTCGACCTCGGCGTGCAGCCCGAGGTGCCGCACGCCGAGTGGACCCTGACGCTCGACGGCTTGGTTGAAAAGCCGGCCACGCTCAGCTGGGCCGCCTTCAACGCCCTGCCACAGGTGACCGACGTGAGCGACTTCCACTGCGTCACCACCTGGAGCAAATACGACTGCCGCTGGAGCGGTGTCTCGTTCACCACCCTCTTCGAACTCGCCCAACCCAAGCCCGACGCGAAATTCGTCTATTTCACCAGCTACGACGGTTACTCGACCAACGTCCCGCTCGAGCACTGCCTCGACGACGACGTGCTCGTGGCCACGCAGTTCGACGGCGCGCCCGTCTCCCGCGAACACGGCGGTCCGGCCCGCGTCATCATCCCGAAGCTTTACGCGTGGAAGGGCGCGAAATTCGTCAAAACGATCACCTTCCTCGCCGAGGACCGCCTCGGTTTCTGGGAAGTCCGCGGCTATCACGCCGTCGGCGACCCGTGGAAGGAAGAACGTTACGCGTAACGCCCAAGGGCCTCACCACAAAGACCCGTAGGCACAAAGAGAACACCTTGGTCCTTTATCCCTCCTTTGTGGCTCTGCGCCTTTGTGGATAATCATCCGTTTGTCCCATGACCTCTGCCTTCTTCCCCCAGGACATCATCATCAAGAAACGCGACGGCGGATCGCTGAGCCGCGACGAGATTGAATTCTTCGCCCGGGGCGTCGTGGACGGCACCTTTGCCGACTATCAGGCCACCGCGTTGCTCATGGCGATCTTCTGGCGCGGCATGACGCCGCAGGAAACTGCCTGGCTGACCGACGCCATGATGCGCTCCGGCGACGTCATTGACCTGCGCGACCTGCCCGGCGCGAAGGTGGACAAACACTCCACCGGCGGCGTGGGCGACAAGGTCTCGCTCATCCTCGCCCCGCTCGCCGTCGCCTGCGGTCTCAAGGTTCCGATGATGAGCGGCCGCGGTCTCGGGCACACCGGCGGCACGCTCGACAAGCTCGAGTCCATCCCCGGTTTTAGAGTCCAGCTCAGCGTGCCGGAATTTCGCGCCATCCTGCAAAAGGTCGGCACCGCCATGATCGGCCAGACGCCGCAGGTCGTCCCGGCCGATCGCAAGCTTTACTCGCTGCGCGATGTGACCGGCACCGTCGAATGCATCCCGCTCATCTGCGCGAGTATCATGAGCAAGAAACTCGCCGAGGGCATCGATTCGCTGGTGCTCGACGTGAAGTTCGGCAAAGGCGCGTTCATGAAGAAAAAGGACGACGCCCTCACGCTTGCCCGCGCCATGGTCGAGACCGGCCGCGCCGCGGGCAAACCCGTGCGCGCCTTGCTCACCGCCATGAACCAGCCGCTCGGTCGCGCCGCCGGCCACACCACCGAGGTCATCGAATCCATCGAGTGCCTCAAGGGCCGCGGCCCCGCCGATCTCATGGAGGTCACCCTCGCCCTCACCGGCCACATGCTCATCCTCGGCGGACTCGCCCGCGACCTCACCGAAGCCCACGCGAAGATGCAGGCCGCCATTGCGTCCGGCGCCGCGCTGCAGAAGTTCCGCGAGATGTGCACCGCCCAGGGCGGCGACGCCCGCGTGGTGGACGACTACGCCCTCCTGCCAAGGGCCCGGAAGCAGATCACCGTCACCGCCCCGGCCGACGCCCGCGGCTTCGTCAGCGGCGTGGACGCCCTCAAATGCGGCCACGCCATCATGGCGCTTGGCGGCGGTCGCGCTGCGGTCACGGACAAAATCGACCACGCCGTCGGCCTTGCCGACCTCATCAAGATCGGCGAACCCGTCGCGCCGGGCACGCGCCTCTGCACTTTGCACATCAACGACGACGCCAAGGCCACCCGGGCCGAAGCGCTCATCCGCGAGGCGATCACGTTCTCTCCCACCGCACCCACGCCAACACCGCTCGTGCAGGATTTGATCAGTTAAACGCGGTCTGCATTCAGTCCGGCTGAATCAGCCCCAGCTGGACGCCGAGCTTCGTGAGCTCCGCCTGGGAAAGGAGCCCGGTCTTCTTGATGAGATTGCGGCGATGTTCCTCCACCGCTTGCGAGCTGAGGCTGAGCTTCATGGCGATCTCCTCCACTCCGAGTCCCTTTGCGATATGCATCAGCACATCCCGCTCCCGCTGGTTAAGCGTGGCGCCATCGGGACGGGCCGCCGTGCGGCCCAGCACCCGGGCAACGGTGGGACTCAGGTAGGTCCGGTCCGCCGAGATGGCCTCCAAGGCCTCCGTCAATTGATCCAGCGTGTCGGTCTTCTCGACAATGCCCTTGGCACCGAGCTGCAGCGCCCGCTCGAGAACATTGCGGTCCGTGATGCCGGAGAAAATCAGGCAGCGGATCGGGGAGCTCTGGGTCCGGAGAAACTCCAACAGCTCCAACCCCGAGGCGCCGTTGAGATTGATGTCCAACACCACTATGTCGGGCTCGGCCTTCTGGCAAAGCTCCATCGCCGTCTTGAGGTTGGAGGCTCCGCCCACGACCTTGAAGCCCGGCAGAAAGCTGATCGCTTGCGCGAACATCTGGCGGATGACGGTATGATCGTCGACCAGGAGCACTCTCATGCCACCACCGTAGCATCCAGACGACGCACATAAAGCCCAATCCTCCATCAGATAACTCCCCTCGCGCCAAAGATTCCGGACCGCGGAGCGCCCGGCGAAACCGGAAGCGCAAGCATCGCTCAGCGTCGCGATTCCGCTGACGCCGCATCCAGGGTGGCACGCTCCAAGTTCCCCCGGGCGCCCTCGAAATTCGGCTGGAGCCGCAGCGCCTCTTCAAAATGAGTCACTGCGTCCCGCGGCCGGCCGAGCCGGGCAAGGGCCACGCCGAGATTGTTGTGTAGCTCGGCCTGCTCGGGCTTCAACCGGATCGCCGCTTCGAACTGCGTCAAAGCCTCCGGGCCGCGGCCCAGTTCCAGCAACACGTCGCCGTAGTTCGAACGCGCCTCGGCATCGTCGGACTTCAGCTGCACGTAACGGGCGTAATGCGGCTCCGCCTCCGCCAAGCGACCAAGCTGTGCGAGCGTGTTGGCGAGATTGTAGCGCGGCTCGGGAAAATCCGGTTTGAGTCGCAGCGCCGCCGCGAAGCGCGCCATCGCTTCCTCCGTCCGGCCGGTTTGGAGCAGCGCATTGCCCAGGTTGCTCAGCACGTCCGGCTCTTCGGGTTTCAGGCGGTGCGCTGTCTCGAAACACGCGATGGCCTCGGGCCAGCGGCCGAGCTTCATCCATGCGTTGCCGAGATTGTTGCGCACCTCCACCGATTCCGGCGCGACGCGCGCAGCCTCCTCCAGCAACACCCGCGCCTCATCAAGACGCCCGGCCTTCTGGTAAATCTCCGCGAGCGCGCTCAGGGCCCGGATGTTCTGCGGCCGCTTGACGACCGTGTCCTCCCAAATCGCCACCTCGGTGCGGTAGTCGTGATTACGGCGGACCGTCGCCGCCGTGAGCGCGACGGCCAGCACGCCAAACACCAAAAAACTCCGCCGCCCCAGCCCCGCGTATAACACGGCGACCACCAGCGACACGACGGCCGCGAGCGCCAGATAAACCCGGTGCTCGCTCATGGTCTGGGTCACTACCGGCACGAAGCTCGAACTCGGCGCCAGCACCGCGAAGAAGAAAGCGCCCAGGTAGCCGATCGCCCGTCCGCGCCACGCCGCCCAGCCGCCGGCCGCGAAAAGGGACGCGAGCAGCAGCATCTGCCACCAGACCGCGCTCCAGCCGGACACCAGATCCTTGCCGTAATCAAACACCAGCGGCTGCGGCCAGAGCGCCAGCTGCAGGTAGCGCACCACGGCACCGGCCTGCGTGAGCGCATAGCCCCAGGGAGACATCTCGCCACCGAAACCCGCCGTGCCCCCGCGCCCTCCGGTTGTCATCACCAGCCAAGCCAGCAACAGCCACGTCGCCGCCAACGCGAGGTGGAAGCGTCCGCGCCGACGCCAGACCTCGCCCCATGAGCCCGCCGAGAAAATCCGGTCGTAGAGCGCGACCATGACCGGTGCGGTGACCATGACCTCTTTCGCCGCCATGCCGAGCAGGCACGCCACCCACGCCAGCACCGCCCACCGTTTCGGCGCCCCGGGCTCAATTGAGCGGACGAAGAACCAAAACGTCAGCAGATACATCAGGCTGACGAGCGATTCGGCGCGCTGGACGATGTAGGTCACCGCCTGCGTTTGCAGCGGATGCACCGTCCACAGCAAGGCCACCGCCAGCGCAAGCCAGGTAGCATCTCGGCTGTAGGGCGGGGTCTCCGAACCCCGCCGGACCTCCGCCGCCACCGGGATCGGGCGAATGGCTCCCAACGTTCGCCGCACGACCCCAAACAACGTGCAACCCGCCGCCACGTGGATGAGCAGGTTCACCCAGTGATACCCCCAGACCGATAGGCCGCCCGCAGCGTAGTTGAGCGCCAACGTGAAATTCAGCAGCGGCCGGCCGCTGACGGTCAGCCCGCTCTGCCCCGGCGGCGCCCAAGCGGTCACCAAGCTGCGGATTGTCGGGTTGTCCCGGATCGACAGGTCGTCGTCGAAGATGAACGGCACGCCAAACGAGTTGTGGTAGGCCACCGCCGCCGCGCCACCGATGATCAGCCCCGCACCCCAGACAGGGAGGCCGCGGCGGGCGGTTGGGGTGGGCGGGGGTTTCACGGGATGCCGGAAAAGTAAAAGTCCGCCGGCGGGAAGCCAGCGGACTTTTCAAATGGTGCCCAGGAGAGGACTCGAACCTCCATGCGGTTAAGCACAGGCTTCTGAGACCTGCGTGTCTACCAATTCCACCACCTGGGCAAAAAACGGAAGGGCAATGGATACGTTCCGCCCCCGGTGGCGCAAGAGTTTTGTTCCAAAGCCAAAAGGATCACTACAAAACACCCGAAATACACGAAAGCGGAGACATTTGCGGATTAGCCAGCCTCACCCTTCACGATCACGACTTCCTGTCCTTTAGTGTGCTTCGTGTATTTCGTGGTCAACCTAGGCATTTCCGCTCGTGCTCCAGCAACCGTTGCTTGCGCCAGAGGCCGCCGGCGTAGCCACAGAGGCTGCCGTCGGCGTTGATGACGCGGTGACAGGGGATCACGATGGCCAGCATGTTGGAGCCGTTGGCCCGGCCGACAGCGCGCGGGCCCTTGGGGATGCCTAGCCGCGCCGCCATCTCCGCATAGCTGCGGGTGCGGCCGGGTTCGATGCGCCGCAACTCGGCCCAGACGCGCTGCTGAAACTCCGAACCCACCGGTGCCAGCGGCACCGTGAACTTCATCCGCTTGCCCGCGAAATACTCCGCCAACTCGGACGCGATCTGATCAAGCAGCGCGTGATTACCGGGCACAATGGCGCACTTGAGCCGGCGGCGCAGGCCGACCAACTCGCGCTCCAAGCCGCGCCGGTCCACGAACTCCAGCAGCCGCAGGCCGGCGTCGTCGGCCAGCGCGAGCATCGTGCCGAGCGGGGTTTCGAGCCGGCGCGCCAACAGACAGGCTGCGTCCTGCGCCCCGCGCGGGGGCGCGCCGAAAACCCGGGCAAAAGCCTCGCGGAAGCCGCTGGTGGATTCGTAACCGCGGTCGAGCTGCGTCTCGATCACCGGCTTGCCGGATTTCACGTCGCGCAGCGCAAGGCCCATGCGCCGGGCGCGCTGGTAGGCGTGAAAGGTCATGCCGTGGTAGGCCTTGAACTGCCGGCGCGCCGTCGTCGGCTCGACGCCCATGGCGGCGAGGTCCTTGTCGGTCACCCGGCCGTCGGGCGCAGCTTCGGCGGCGCGACGCAGTTTCTCCACGAGCGGCGGCACGGGACGCGTGCCATCCATCGGCCGGCAGAGGCGGCACGGACGGTATCCCCCGTGCAGCGCCTCGGTGGCGTTGGGGAAAAATTCCACGTTCTGGGGCAGCGGTTTCTTGGCCTTGCAAGTCGGCCGGCAGAAGATGCCCGTCGTCTTCACGCCGGTAAGGAACACGCCCTCGTAGGCAGAATCGCGCCGGGCCAGCGCGCGATACATCGTGCGCGGACTGGGCAAAGCTGGCGGGGCGGCGGACAAGGCGGCTTCGGGTTGAATCATGCCCCACTCTACCAAACCGGCGGCAGGCGGCGCCGCCGGAATTCGGGCGGGTTATTTCGCGGGAAAGATTTCGCGGAGATCCGGCACCTCGCGGTCGCGGCGACCGCTGCGTTGGCGGACGAAATACGGCTCGGGCGGCACGATGCCGTCGTCCTCGCCGGGCTCCACGGCCTCGCCGTCCTCATCCTCGTCGTCCCCGGTCTCGATCACGACATCGCTCAGGTCCACGTAATCTTCTTCAAAATACTGTGACACGCGCCGCGGGGTGGGATCGAGCCAGACCAGCGGGGTCGGCAGGTCGCCCTTGGCCTTCACCTGCACGAAGTGACAGGGGAAGCGCTCGTCCTTGAAATGCTTGAGGAAGTCGCTGAGCCACTTGTTGCCCACGCCGGACCGGTTGGTCAGGAAGACCACGTCGGAAAAACGAATGCAGGCGTCGAACCACTGGCGCAGCACCGGGTGCTTTTCGGCCAACCCGCAGTCCAGGACGGTGAAAATGCGGGCGAGTTCCCGACCCTGGCGCTCCAGCCAGGGCTTGAGCGCCTCGAGCTGGTCGATCGGGCTGGCGAGCGAGTCGGCGAACAGAAAAACCGTGGCGTCGTGCGGCAGCTTGGCGGGCGGGATTTCCGGCGCAGTCCACTTCCAGCGGCGCACCTCCACGTTGGCCAGCGCGGCCAGCTTTTCGTCCTGCGGGTCGGCGGCCTCGCTTTCCGCGAGCAACACCACGGCCTTCTCGTCGGCCCGGAGGCCGTTCTCGATCAGATCGCGCACGATGCCGCGCCGGCCGGAGCCGGGTGTGCCGAGGATGAAATAGACGGGATTCATTTCACACAATCGTCGCCGCCCTGGCCCGAAACGCAAACCCGGGCCGGCGGCGCCGGATCAGAACTTGAAGGTTTTGTTCTGCGCCGCGTGGCGCATCCAGTGGTCCACGAGCACGAGGGCGGTCATGGCCTCGACGATCACCACCGCGCGCGGCACGACGCAGGGGTCGTGGCGGCCGCGGGCCTTGAGCTGGGTGCGCGCGCCGGCCAGATCCACGGTGCGCTGGTTTTGCAGGATCGTCGCCGTGGGCTTGAAGGCCACGCGGAAGACGAGTTCCTCGCCGTTGCTGATGCCGCCCTGCACGCCGCCGGAGCGGTTGGTGGCGGTGCCGACCTTGCCACGGCGATTCACGAAGACGTCGTTGTGCTGCGAACCCTTGAGGAGCACGCCGCCGAAGCCGCTGCCGATCTCGAAGCCTTTGGTCGCGGGCAGCGAGAGCATGGCCTTGGCGAGGTCGGCCTCGAGGCGGTCGAACACCGGCTCGCCCAGCCCCACCGGCACGCCGCGCACGCGGCACTCGATGACGCCGCCCACGGAGTCGCCCTTCGCACGCACCTGCTTGATGCGGGCGATCATCTTCTCGGCGCTCGCCGGATGCGGACAACGCACGGCGGTGGCTTCCACCTGCGCGAGCGTGGGAAATTTCACGACTGCGGGCGCGACGATGTCATGGACCTGCGTCACGAAAGCCCGGATTTCCACGCCGCCGGAAAGTTTCAGGATCTTGCGCGCGATGGCGCCAGCCGCCACGCGGCCGATGGTCTCGCGGGCGGAGGAGCGTCCGCCGCCGCGGTGGTCACGGAAACCGAACTTGGCCGTGTAGGTGAAATCGGCGTGCGAGGGGCGGAATTTTTCACGCATCTCGTCGTAGGCGCCCGGGCGCTGGTCGGCGTTGCGCACGAGCATGGCCAGCGGCTGGCCGGTGGTGCGGCCCTCGAAAGTGCCGGAAAGGAACTCGACCGCGTCGGCTTCTTTGCGCGGCGTGGTGATGTCGCTCTGCCCGGGGCGCCGGCGGTCGAGCTCGGCCTGCACCTCGGCCTCGGTCAGCGGCAGGGCCGGCGGACAGCCGTCCACGACGACGCCGACCGACGGCCCGTGGCTTTCGCCCCAGGTGGAGATGGTGAAGAGTTTGCCGAAGGAATTGGGCACGATGAACGGGAGGTTGGGGTTCCGCCGACCACTGGCAAGCCCCCGCCGGAGCGGAAGTTATCCGTCCGGCTGGCCTGCCAGCCGTAGGCTTGGCGAAGGCTGGTGCCCCCGGCTGGGTTTCGCAACGAACTAAACCTTACCTAATATCTTAGATTTCAGGAATTACGAGAGGAAGCCCCCGGGGCGAACCCAGAGTAGATTAGGCACTGGTGGTGGTAATCGAAAGGCAAGAGAGGGTCGTCGGCTGGCCGATAACCACCATAACCACCAAATTCATCCTGCGGCCCAGGATAGAACCACTAGTAGTATAGCGCAGACCCCGGCCTTTGAGGATTCCAACCGATCAAATCTGATAGATTCGAGCCAGTTGCCCAATTACCTCCGGGGCAGAGGTGGTGCGAACCCCAAGCGCCGCAAGATCGGGAGGATCCTTCTTCATCTCGTCCAAAAAGCGGGCGAGGTCTCCCTTAACAGACCCAGGCAGGTCTACCCGTGAGGCTTCAGTCAGCAGCGCGTAGAGGCGGAAAACGTCGTTCTTGTGCTTCTTGATGTCAGTGGATTTCTCCGGGCCGCCGGCGGCTTTGCGCGCAGACAAATCGAGAAAAGCGCGCGCTTTTAGTGGAATGAGCTGCTCGGGCTTGAGGGAGGACAGGTTGTCGGCGACCAGGCGTCCAGTTGTGACCAACGAGTAATACTCGTCATCCATCAGGATCGCAGACAAAGAGGCCGCATCGGCATCAGCCACTACCAAGCCTATGTCACCCCCAGCCGGCGACTGGAGGGCATCGGACTTACGGGCAAAGAGCTCCAACATGGCCGGGAAGTCTTCGGTCGCGGGCTCCTTAAACCGGTAACATTGGGTAACTTCTTTTTCGCCCAGTTTTTTCCGATGCTGGTATTTGCCCGCTTCTACGAATTCCCAGAATCGCTTGGAGAATTCGGCATCGAGGGTGGCGACCGTGAGGACAATATCGAGGTCCTTGGTGGCGCGGAACGCGAGATCCGCGCGGTTCAGGGCAAGTTCGCAGGCGGTGCCGCCGATGAGAACATATTTGTCCGTATGCCCCGCGAAGTGGTCGCGGAATCGTTCGAGGCCGCGGGGCATGGTTAGAAGACCCCCTTCAAGAGTTCCTCGAGAGCGGACTGGACACGTTCGTCCGGATCATCCTTAAGCGTCAGATAGAGGGAAAGACGATCGACCGTAGGCTTGGGGAGCGCTTCGGCCAGCGGGTCGTAGATCCAGAGTTCGATCCGAGCGGCTGCGTCCTCGGCGTGTGGAGTCGGCCGGAAGATTCCGCGATTTCTGCCCGCCACGGAAAACCGCTGGTGGTAGGCGTAGACCCGCAGCGGTGGAGGATTGAGGAAGCTATAGTGGGCGAGCGCCGTAAGGCCGGCTTCCTGATACTGCGGAATCCGGGCGAGCTCTTCCAGCGTCACATTGATCGTCTTGCGGGCGGGATTGCGCAGGTAAGGCAACGCCTTGTTCCATAGCGCACGGCCGGTCAGCGCGAAATGACCGCGCTTGGTGCGGCCTTCGGATTCGGTTTGCACGAGATCGTATTGGCGCAGCTCGGCCATCGCCCGGGAAAGCGTCATCTTGGTGTAACGGTCAAAGCTCTTGGGCGCGGTGATGCCCTCGAGGTCCGTGATGCGGTTGTAGATGACATTCAGCAGGACGGCCTGCGTGGCCGGGCTCAGGCGTTCCGATGATTTTCTGGGAACGGCGGATTGGAAACGCTCGCGCAGGTCGATCAACAAAGCGGGAAGATATGCCTGGGTGCCTGGAACGATGAAGGCGATCCGCTGGTCGATGAGGCGCCGGCGATCATAGGCGGAAATCCGGGATACGACCCAGATTGGCATGAGCTGGGTTTGGTCGCGCAGTTTGTCGGCATCCCGGCTGAGGACGCCGGGCGGAGGCTCACTTTCCTTTCCCTTGGGGGTGAAAAGGAGGCATTCCCGGCCAGCAAGCTGGACGCGAGAGAACGCATACCGGTCTCGCATAAAAAAGGGCATGTTCTCCGCTCCAAAATCGAGCAGCTGGAAGTCCAGTCCGAGAGTTTCGCGGACATAGCGCACCAACGCCACATGAAGGGATTTTTCCATCAATGACCCAACTAGTAACATTAAATATGAATGGTAACAAGGCTATTGTTACCATTACATATACATTGTTAATTAACGTATTAATAAATGATAAGGTAATGTGCATCCAACTCCAAGAGATTGCCAAAATCAACTATTACTAGGATTACGCTCACACCAGACGACTTGCCCACCTCGAATCCAAAAATGGCAGTGGCATTGGCGAGTCTGATGGACGGAAGGCTCGATGGTTGGCCGGTCCCAGCGATCGGTGGTAATCGTCCAGCGGGGGCGCCGGTTCGGCGCCAAGGACAAGGAAATCACTGACTCACAGCCACCCGGACAGCGAAAACAGGCCCACTTGCGCACGCCTTCACTGACAACCAGCTGGATCTCGCCGCGCCGGAGCGTGGAAGGGTCGGGAAACTGCTCAACGGGGACCATGAAGAAATCCCCGCGAAGCAGGCCGAACCTGCGCAGCAGCCGAATTAAAAAGGTCTTCATGGTTAGCCGATGACGCCGAGAAACGGATTCGTATCACCCCGGCCCCAGTTTGCGCGCGAGCCGCACACGGGGCAGGTGGATGAAGGCTGGCAGGTGGTGCTGCGGTCTTCGGACCGATCGAAGCGACGGATGCAAGTGTGAACCATCCCCTTGGCCCGCTTGAATCCGGTGAGACCGTGGATGAGTTCGTCGACGCCCATGGCTGCGACGCTGGTGGTGAAGGTCACCACGGCCGGCGCCGGGTCGCCGCCGTCGGCAACGTAGGCTTCGGCTTTGCGCCGCTCGAACTCCGCGGGGTCGGCACGGCGGAGGCCTTCATCGGCCGCTTGCTTCAAATTCACCGTGCCCTGGCACAACAGACAGGGCGCCCCGGGCCGCACGACCGTGACGCGGCCGATCATGTCGAAGGCGCCGGCATCCTTGGCCGACCGCATCCGCAAACCCACGTCGAACACCGGCACCCCGTAGAAGTGGCTGAAGCGATTCAGCATGACCCGGCCTTGGTGGTCGTCGGTGCACCCCATCACCGCGTCGCAGGAGCGCAGGAGGTCCCGCAGGGACGGATCCCCCACCCACGCCTGCCGGGTGATGACATGAACACCCAGTTCCGCCGCGGAAATCTCGCGGGCCAGTATCTCGACCTTAGGGAGGCCAGCCTTGACGTCCGCCGAACGTGAGCCGTGCACCCGGTTGAGGTTGGTCTCGCTGATGATGTCGCGGTCAATGAGGGCAAGGTAGCCCACGCCAAGGCGGGCGAGCAGCATCGCGGTAGCGCTGCCGGTGCCTCCCGCCCCAATCACCGCGATGCGCAGGCTGCGCACCAAGGGGTTGAAACCGGAACCGAACAGCGTCGCCTGGCGAGCCAGAAACGCCGGGCCGCCGCCGAGGTTTTCCGTCCGCCGGATCTGGAAGGAGCTGCCCAGCAGCGTGAGGGATGAGGCCAGGATGGCCGTCGTGGGACTGTCCCACAGCCGCGCCGCAATCGCGCCATGGGTGCCGAACACCAGACTCGCCAGGTCCACGCCCTTGAGCAGCGCGGTCCGCGCGAGTTCGCGCTCGTTGGCGTCGTCTTGCGTTGAAAAGAAGGCCGGCCCACCGGGATGGGTGTGGGCGATGCCCGCAACCAGGCCGCGTTGCTGGGCCTCGCCGAGCAGGCGCATGAACCCTTCGGTGCCCCAGGTGACATGCACGGCGGAAGCCGACTTGAAGGCATCCGGGGCGACGGGCACCACTCGGTGGGAAACCAGGCGCCGGCGGCGCACTCCCGTCCACGGGTCGGCGGCGATTTCAGCTTGGCCGAACAGCACGTAGGCGGCGGCCTCGCGGCCATCATCCCGGTGCAGAAGCCGGCGCAGCTCCTCCTCGTGGCATTCGAGGAGGGTGACATCAAGCTGCGGTTGCATCAGCGGGCCTCCTGTAGGGCGTGCTCGACGCGCTTCAGCATCGTGTGGAGGCCGTCGACGCCGGGTCGCCACGCAGGATTGTGGCGGGACCAGCGCTGCCAGTTGCGACTGTTGAACGCGAGCGCAGCATCGGCCCGGTTCGGGTATTGGCCGGTTGACCGCAGGCTAAGCCAGGGGTCGAAGTAGAACATGTCCGGGGGCACGTCCGGGTAGCCGGTGGGCAGCAGGATCAGCACATCGGCCGCCGCGTGATTGAACTTCCCCGCCGGCAGCGAAAGCTGCCGGACGATGACACCGGTGTGGGGCCCATGGCTCACCACGTCGGCCTCCAGGCCATGGTCATCGAGATACCGCTGGTCCGCTTCCGGCAACGCGAGGGCCGTGAGGCCCTCGGTGGTGTCGCAAATCAGCGTGATGAACCGTTCCACGCCCGGCTTCGAGAGGTCGACCAAGTCGGCGTCGCGAATGAGGATGTCCTGTCCGCCGCGGACCTCCTGATAGACGTGATACTTGTCGGCCGGGACGTTGGCGAGTTTCTTGAGCGCCAGGCCGCTGATGAACGGCTTGCCCCAGCGCTCTTCCTTGCCGTCGACGAAGAACTTGAACTCGCGGTCCGTGCGGAAGAGCACGAACTTCTCGGCCCCGCGGCCGCGCAGGTCGTAAGTTTCGTCGAGTCGGATGTCCTCGAAGTCGCCGGAGGGAAGGATGGCGAAGAGGCTGAACTCCTCGACCTCCCGCACGCCGGTAGCACGCAGGATTTGCCTCCCCGTTGGCACCGGGTCCGCGAGCAGGACTTCGCGGAATTCCAGGCGCTCATCGGCGAGGAGGATGCGGAACGTATCTGACGAGCGGGGACCGTGGCCCCCGCGATTAGGCTCGGTGACTTCCGAAGGGAGGTGACCGGAGGATGGGTTGGCTGACATTAGGATTATGGCCCTGTGAAACCCCGCGGAATTGCGGGCTTTCAAGGCGGTTAATCCCCGGCCACCGGTGAAACCGGAAAGCCATCCGTCACTTTTTTATCTGTAAGGGTCCGGACGGCAGCTGGCCGCAGACAAAGAATGCCGGACACCGCGGACAGTCACGATCGTCCGGCTTGGTCGGGAAGTTGCCAGCCTGGATGCTCGCGACGATATCCGTCAGGGTCTTTTTCCGGTTGGTCATCTTCGTCGGAGTGAGTTTCGGGGGCGGCGAAGTCTCGGAGGCGAGAAAACTGACCTCGATGCGGGCGTTGGTGCCATAGTTCTGGTCCACCGCGAGCTGCAGGATGGCGTATTCGAGGTCGTCCAAGTCGCCTGAAGGCTCCTTGCCGGACTTGATCCGTCGAACCACGACCTTGCCGGCGGAATCAGCGGTTACCAAGTCCGGGGTGACGACAATCTGGCAATTCGGCCACGACAACGGAATGGGCTCGTTCTTGGCGATCGTCCCGGCCCGGCGGATCTCCAGGAAATACTCAATCAGCCGCCGCCCGACTTTGCGGTAATCGGCAGCGTAACCGTGGTCCACCGGGCCGCGATTGGTCCAAGCCTCGCCAAAAGCCGCCTCGACCTCATCGGCCGAAGGGTGCGACTGCGCATGCTTGTCCTTCAGCCAGCGGAACACGTCAAACACGACGGAATGCATCTGGAGAAACGGCGTGTCCATCCGGCGACCCGGCATGCGCAGGACGTAAGTGTAGAAAAAACGGCGCGGGCAGCCCTCGAACCGGTCCATCTGGGCATCATCCCAGGCGGGTGGGACCTGCCAGGCGATGGGCACCACCCGGGGGAGGACCACCGGGCCAGCCAGCATTGCCGGGTTATTGATCACCGTCAGGTGCGCGGAGATTCGGGGCAGATAATCCGACGGGGAACGCTGCCTGGACGGGCTCTGGCGCCGGTGGCTGTAGAGCACGAGGTCGGCCTGGGCGCGCGACAAGGCGACGAAAAAAATGCATTCCTCTTCCTCGGCGTGGCCTTCGCGGACCGCGCTGTCACCGGTTTGGTTCGCGTGCGCGTGGATCATGCCGTCGGGCGGCAGGCAGCGCGGCGCCTTGTAGCTGCGCGGCATGCCAGTGATGACGAAGCCGGGCAGATGCACGACTTTGAACTCCAGTCCCTTGGCCCCATGGATGGTCAGGAGGCGAACCGCATCGATGGAGCTGGCGGTGCCCGGCAATTGCTGGAGCCCGGCATCCTCTGACAGCAGCATCAGGCGACGGATGCGATCGAGCAACCGCCGGATGGGCAGGCCCTTCCTGGCGGGCTGGCGGCGGCAAAAATTTAGGAACTGCCAGAGTGCGAGGCCGCGCATGCGGGAGTCGAGGTCCTGGCTTTGGTAGATTGACCGACCCAGGCCCAACCGATCGATCGTCCAGTCGGCCAGTACGGTCCATGGCCCCGCCTCGATGGGTATGCCGTCCAGGAGGGCAGCGAGGCGCCCCAACGAGACGCGCGAATCAGGGGAAAACGAGGGGATCACGGCCGCCAAATCCCGCCAAGAGGCCGGCGCAACCCCATGTTCGTCGGCGTGCCGCAGAATGTCGGACACGTCCTGAAGCGGCAGGACGAACCCCGGGATGGTCGCAACCCGGATCAAGCCCGCGACCCGCGTGTCGACGACGAGGGAAAGCATGGCGAGCATGTCCTTCACTTCGGGGCGTTCGAAGAGGCTGCCCAAATGCAGGGCCGGGATGCCGCGCGCTTCCAGTCCCTCGGCCACGGCGGCGACCCGGGCATTGGTGGCGCAAAGCACAGCTTGTTGGTGGAGCGGCATCCCCGCGCTCTCCCGTTCGCGGATCATGGCGGCCAGGGCGGAGATTTCGTCGTCGGGAAATTCCGCCACGCGGAGCTCGGGCTGCCGCTGACTCGCCCCATGGTGGGCCCGCAACCTGAGCGGCAGCATTCCCTTCGAGGCCTGCATCGATTCCGAAAAGGCCGAGAACGTGCTCACGATTTCGGCCGTCGAGCGGTAGTTGACTTCCAACGCTCCCGTCTCGGCGCCCGCAAAATCCGTGGAGAATCCGGCCACGTTCGTCGACGACGCGCCGCGGAACCGGTAGATGGACTGCCGGGCGTCGCCGACCACCCAGAGATTCCGCCCATCGCCAGCGACGGCCTTGAGCAGGCGAACCGAGGCGTGGTTTACGTCCTGGTATTCGTCGACGAGGATGTGGCGGTGCCGCGAGCACAGGGCGTCGCGCACGCCGGCGTCCGACTCGAGCAGGCGCACAGGCCTTGCGACCAGGTCGCCGAAGTCGACGGCATGCTCGGCGGTCATCAGGCGCTCGTAGGCCTCAAAGAGGATTGCGACCTCGAGGCATTTCTCGGCGGGCTTTTTTTCCTCAGGCGTCGGTCCCGCTTTCTGGACCATTTGCTCGGCGCAGGCGCGATAGCCGGCGGCGTCCACGACCTCGTCCTTGGCCCGCGATATGGCGTTGAGCATATCCGCCAGGTCCATGGTCGGATCCCACAGGTTGCGGAAATGACGCAGCGGCAGCCGGGGGAGCTCGTCCTCCAGGAGCTCGATCGCACCGATGCGATCGAGGACCCGGGGATCCGGCGGCAGGCCGAACTTGTCGTGGAAGCGGCGCACGATGTCCAAGCCGAAGGAGTGGAAGGTGCCGATCCACATGGAGCGCACGGCCTCTGGATGGCGTGAGGAAATCCTCTCGATCAGCTCGGCGGCCGCCTTGTTGGAGAAGGTCAGCACAAGGATGGATTCCGGGGGCGTGCCGGCGGCGATCAGGTGGTTGACGCGGTCAACCAGCGTGCGGGTCTTGCCGGTGCCGGGACCAGCTTGCAAAAGGAAGGGGCGGTCGCGCTGCGCGGCGGCATTTCGCTGCGAGTCATCCGGGACGGGGGCAACCTGCTCGGCGGCAGATTCGCCCGCGGCGCCCCGGGCGGGAAGCAGCAAGGCGTCCAGCAGTTGCTGCTGCACCATCGGAAGCGGCGCCCGGAGTTTTTCGGCGATGGCGCGCGCGCTGAATCCTTGGCGGACATGCCAGTCAATCGCCAGGGTGCGCGGCAGCAGGAGTTCGCGAGCGAACAAGTCCATCTGCACTTCCCGGCGCTCGCGCGCCCCATAGTCTAGGACCCGGTCAACGCCGACGGGGCTGTCCTCCACCGACCGGTCCGGTTCCACCTGCCGGGTGACGGCATCCTCGGTGCCTCCCTCGATGACCACGTGGCCCAATTCGTGGGCGATGAGGAACGTCCGGTCGAAATCGGTGCCACAATCCTGGTAGAAGATGGACCGGGACTGGCGGTCGAACACGGCCAGACCGCCTTTAAGCACCGAATCACCCGGCGGCACCGCGAAAAGGAGCACGTCGCGGCGCCGGGCCTCCGCCTGGACGAGAGCCAGCAGTTCGACGGGACTGTCGCCCAGAGCCACGGCCGCCCGGTGGATGCTCTCAGCCTCCCGGCGCGCCGCTTCGATGCCATCCATCTTAGTCCTTTAGCGCGAGCAGCGCTTGCTTCTGCGCGTCCGTGAGCCGAGATACCCGCACCGCTTCCGCAAAATCCACCTGCGGCGCCGGCCCAGGCTTTCCCTGCGCCTTGGAATTGGTGTCGCCGTAGGTCGGTGTGAGTTGGAAATAGGTCGATAGATCCGCCGGCGACACCCGCAACTGCTCCGCCAGCATTCGGATCAAGGCCTTGGGAATCGTGGTGGCGGCAATGGCGCGATCGCGCAGGCGAACCAGGAAGGGAACGTCCATGTTCATGGCCGCGGCCAGCGAGCGGAGCGCGACACTGTTGAGACTGGCAAACGGATTGCACTGTGCGATTCCGACCAATCGCGAAAACCGCTCCAATGCCTGGTCGGCGGACTTGCCCGGCTTCACCGGACGGAAATGGCCGGAACCCGCGACCTCCAGTTCGAGGCGGCAGGCGAGCAGTGCGCTACAGAATTGCGGATAGCGCTGCAGGTAGCGCTCCAACGTTGCCAGATCATGGGCTGGCTCCACGGAGAATGCCAGGAGCACCTCCTCCTCATCCGGTGGTGGCTTACTCATCGAGGTTCCACTCCTTCAGGGCCACCCGCAGGGCCGCGGTCGCCCGGACACGCAGGTTGTGCACGGTGCGGCTTGTGCAGTTGAGGGTTTGGGCAATGCTCATTTTCTTTTTGTCCGCGGACTCGGACTGCATTCCGTCCACCGAAAGGAGAACGACTTCACGCTGATCCGCAGGCAATCCATCAATCGCCAAAAAGAGGTCCGACCGGAAAGCGGGATCGCCAAATTTCGAGCGGATTTTCAGAAGAAATTCAGCCGTAGCGGCTTCGGCTTCGGGAGGAACACGCTGTTCGCCCGTCTGCGGGTCCTCGCTGGTGAGGGGCACGGTGTCGACGGTCCTCTTGTTTTTGCGGTCAAACTCCCGGAGTATGGACGCGCGCGTGCAAGCGAGGCCGTGGGCGAAATTGACCTCGAAATAGTCCAGTCGGGCTGCTTTCCCGCTGCAATCGTCCGCCAGCCGGTTGACAAACCGGTCCAAGATCGCCTGTCGCACCGCGTCGGCCGTCGCGATCCGGGAACTAAACACCGTTGTCGAGACGTTGCCCTCAACCCGCGCGTAAAGGACCCGGAAAAGCTTTTGATAGGTCGCGCGATCCCCCTGACGCCAGGCCGCGCGCGAAAAATGCAGGAGCGCCTCGATTGGCAGCTCGGCGCCGTCCGCCATCACGCCGCTCTCCAGTTCGGCGTCGCGTTGCGTGGCCGGCAGATTCCAGAGACGCTCGAGCAGGCCCTCCACCGCTGGGCGACGGGCATAGGGGACTTCCTGCTCGTCGAGAGTGGTAAGCGGTGGAACCGTCAGCATGCAGGCCTCCGTTCCTGATGAAACCCGGCAGGATGCGTGGGAGCGTCAACCATGATTCCCCTCCCCCCGCGGCAGGTTTTTTGCGGCAGCCCGAATGTCCTTCAGCTTCCCCTCGGCGGCCTCCACCCGGACTTTCAAGTCAGCGTGGCGGGCCGCCACGTCAGAGGGAAGCCCACCGATGAAACGACAGACCATCACCCGCAGGCTCAGGAACATCCATTCGGTTTCCGCAGAGTCAAACTGATCGCCAGCCTGTTCAATCCGCTCCTTCACCTCCGCACCGGGTTTGTTGCCTTCGATCGCGGCTAGCATGTCGGTTTCCGCCTCGCCCAGGAGTGCAATGGCGGCAGCCAGGCGCTGTTCCATCCGCTCGAAACGCGGCCGCAGGATTACCGAAAGTTCGGACCCGTAGATGATCTCGATGAATTTTTGTCGGGCCTCCTCGGCCTCGATCTCCCGAAGCCCAATCACGCGTCGAAGGTGAAGCAATTCCAGCCTGACTGGTTCGTTGATCCGATAAGCCAGCAATAATCCCGTGAGCTGGGCCACGGCGAAGATTAGAAGCGCCAAGCGCGCATCCGTCACGTTATATGTCGCCACGAGTCGCGACCAGAGGATCACCACGGCGGACGTGACAAGGCTCAGATGGATCACCCAAAACAGAACCGGCACGATCCAGAGGGGCTTCTTCGGAGGCGGCATAGTCCCGACCGGGTTGGGGAAATCTGTCCAACTGCCGGCAACATGAGCCAGCACCGCATACACATAATAACCGAAGAGAATGATCCACCCGACCTTGATCAGGCCGGAAAAGGGCGTCAGCCAGATCAGGAGCGCAGCGGCGCCGCCAACCTTCACGGCCGCAAACACCCGGGCGGCCCGACCGGCAGAATAAATCGTGGCGCGAAAGTAGCGTAGCCCGGGCCGGCGGGGCCCGTCGCCGGAATTGAGCAGGTCGATGACGCTTTCAATCGTCAGTCCGACCACGAATAACAGCGCCCAATACAGCGCGACCTCGTGCCAGCGCGGGGACTCAGAAAGGTAACCAGCCACTTGCCATGCCAACGTTCCCAGCGCCGCCAGCAGGATCCACGGCGTCCAGCCTTGCTCGCGCCGGGAATCCTCGAGGCGCTTAAGCTCCAGGTCCACAAGCGTGGTGATCGAAGCGAGATCGGGGGTGTGCATGCAAAGGGCCACGGTCGCATGTGATGCATGCGTAACGGTGGCCCGATCCAGAGCCAAAGTCGTCTAATCAGCGCAGGCAATGCCCGAATCGACTACAACCCAAGCTAGGGTTTAGTTGCAGAAGGTTTCGTTAGTTTCTTCCTGCACATGCCGCCAGTTCGTAGCGGGCCCGTCGGGTCCTTCCCACCACGCAGATCAATCCTGCGTTGCGCAATCGAGATAATCGTCGCCCCAAGGTCATTGCAGATAGGCCTAAAGCAGCTCGGATACGGTTCGGTTCAAGCGAAACGTGCTGCTGGAGAAACCGCAGGATTTGTTTCTCCAGCTCATCGTCCACCATCTCCCAAATTTCACGCCGCGCTGATGCGGCCTGCACCGCGGGCTTCATCGCGTCCTGACGACGGAGATACCGGATTGCGCCCGTTGCCAATATTTCTGCGATTTGCTGCAAGCGCTCCTCCTCACCAAGGTGCGCGAAGGGATGATGCCCCACGCTGCTGCGATAATCGGCGTCTGTCATGTCTGGGCCGGGCCTCGGTTAGACGCTACCTGCATCGCAGCGAATTGCGCGCGTTGCGCATCTACATTGAGTCCGACAATCTCAAGCATCCGCATCATGCCGAAACGGCGGATTGTGTCTCGGTCCGTTAGTTTAAGAAGATAAACTTGGATTTCTGGGGCCAATTTTAGGAGCCGGAAATGAAAGCCTACCGACGCCACAGACATGTCCACCCTCTTCGCAAATTCCGCTGTCGTTTGCGAAGGCTGTTTGGCTCGCAATAGCTGCCACGCTAAGGCCCGGTGAATCGCGTGATAGTATTTACGTTCGCCCCCATTGTGATCCGTTGCCGCGTCCTGTCCCGATGGCGGCCTCTTTACCGCGAAATTCGCTTTTTCCCAAAGTTCGGCGGTCACCAACGCTTGATGAACCCCAGGATATTCCTGATTCAAAAATCGAATGCGGCCGGCATAGATGGAATTGCGAAGCAGTGCACGAACGGCGTCTGCCCGGAAGTTATGTCCTCCCACCGTTCGGCGCTCGCCTTGCGGCGAACCCCATTGGCGGACACGGGTGCGATGTCCAGACCTGGCCAACCGTTCGACAATTACCTTGATCGATAGGCCGATTGCCGCGTCTTCGAAAACGCTGCATACAACCGGCGCCTCCGTAGGACTTGGGGAAAGCAACTGCTTCTCCGAATCGTAATCATACCCAAAAGGCACGGTTCCGTAATTCCAGTAACCGCGTTTGGCCTGCTCCAACATCTTTACGCGCACCTTCACGCCAGTGTTCAACCGCTCGTATTCGGCTACGCTCATCATAATATTATTTTTGAGCCGACCTGCCGGGGTCGCCTCACAGAGGTCTTCCGACGCGCTAATCAACTGGCAGCCATGCTGCCGCAGGAAAATGCGAAAGGGCGTCCATTCATCGATACAGCGCAATAGGCGCTCGAGTTTGAAAACGAGCAGCACCTTAATGTCACCGGAGGCGATCTGGCGTTTCAACGCGATGATGCCAGGCCGATTCATGTCCGCGCCGGAATACGCAGCATCTGTATAGCACGCGATTTCGAACCATCCCTCCGCAGTGCGACTGGCGATATAATCCCTGCAAATCGCCTCTTGGCTGGCACAGGAATCAAGCCGACCACCGACCTGGCTCGCAGTGGAGACACGAGTATAAATCGCCACGGGAACGGTGGTGACCGGAAGTGATAGGCTGGTAGAGGCTAGCTTCATGAGCACCCATGCAACGAGGGCGCACCAAAGATTGTTCATCCACAGAAAATGCCAACTGCACCACTAGAACGTGAGGGCAGACCGAACCAGAGTAGATTAGGAGCTAATCTCGAATCGAGGCGCTCCCGCTGTCTCCGAGCCCCTCAATCGATTAGCAGGCGGCTTCGGCAAGAAGTGGTGAACTAGAGAGTTAAAAACCCATGCTAGTCTACCTTTGCTAATTCAAACTGGTGCCCCCGCCCGGAATTGAACCGGGATCACACGTTTAGGAAACGCGCGCTCTATCCATTTGAGCTACGGGGACTAAAGGCATTTCCAAACAGGACCGGCGGGAAGCTTTGGCAACTTAAAAATGCCCGTTGACAGGCTGCGGCCGAATCCCAACGTTCCGCCCTCCTTTTCTTAACATGAGCACCGAACAAAAGCAGCAGAGCCTCACGCCCGAGCAGGTTCCGTTTACCGCGCCCCAGAATTTCAGCCGTTACATCACCGACACCGGCAAGATCCTCCCGCGCAAATACACGGGCCTCTCCGCCAAGCAGCAGCGCGCGGTGACCAAGACCATCAAGTCCGGTCGCAACCTGCTGACGATGCAATAAGCCGTTGCCAGCGCGACGCTTTCAGCCGGAGCATTTGCTCCGGCTTTTTTATCGCCCGGAATGAAGGCCCGCCTCCACCGCCCCACCCCGGCCACCCTGCGCCGGCTCGCCACCGTGCTCCGCGACGGCGGCTTGGTCGCCATCCCGACCGAGACCGTTTACGGCCTGGCGGCTGATGCGCTGAACATCCCGGCCTGTCGGGCCATCTTCCGCGCCAAGGGCCGGCCGGCGCACGATCCGCTCATCGTCCATGTGCTGGATCTCGCGCACGCGGAGGAGTTGGCCGAATTCAATGACCCCGCCCGCCGGCTGGTGCAGGCCTTCTGGCCCGGTCCGCTCACGCTCGTGCTCCCCAAGAAGGCCTGCGTGCCGAACATCGTGACTTCCGGCGGACCGACCGTGGCGCTGCGCTCACCTGCGCATCCGCTCGCTCGACGGCTGCTCAAAATTTCCGGCGTGCCGCTGGCTGCGCCGAGCGCGAATCCCTTCACCTACATCAGCCCCACGACCGCCGAGCACGTGCAACAAGGCCTCGGCGCGCGCATTCCGCACATCCTCGACGGCGGCGCATGCCCGATCGGCGTCGAGTCCACGGTGCTCGATCTGTCGCGTCCGGGCCGGCCGCGCGTGCTGCGCCCGGGCGCGATCAGCGCGGATCAAATTTCCCGCGTGCTCGGGACCAAGGTCGCCACCGTGCGACGCGCCGGCAAGCCGGGCACGCGTCTGCTTGCCCCCGGCCTGCTCGACAAACACTACAGCCCGCGCACACCGCTGCGGGTGGTCGCCCACCCCACCGCCACCGCCGCCGGCACCGCCGTTATCCTGCTCCGGAAACCCGCCGGCAAAACCCGAGCGGGCGTTTACTGGCTCAGCCGGCATGGCGAACTTTCGGAGATCGCCCGCAACCTTTATCGCGTGCTGCGCGAAGCCGACGCGACCGGTCACCGCGAGATTCTCATCGAAAAACTGCCCCCGACCGCCGGCGGCCTCGCCGCCGCGATCAACGACCGCGTGAAGCGCGCCGCGGCGAAAATGTAGGGCGGGATCTCCGACGGAGGCCTGGCGCAGATGGCGCAGCAATCCCGCCGGATTGTGAGGGTGATGCCCCCAAGGCGAGGTTCGGAGACCTCGCCCTACAGCTTCAACACGCTCTTCAGCTCCGCCAGCAACCGCTCGTTTTGCGCCGGGGTGCCCACGGTCACGCGCAGCCACTCGGGCAGGCCGTAGCCCTTCACCGGACGCGTGATCACGCCCTTGCGTTGCAGCGCGTCGAACACCGCCACGCCGTCGCCGACCTTCACGAGCTGGAAATTGCCGTGCCCGGGCACGAACTCGAGTCCGAGCGCCTCGAAGCCGGCGGCGAGCTGCGTCAACCCGGCAATGTTCTCCCGGCGGCAGCGGGTGACGAACTCTTCGTCGTCCAGCGCCGCGACCGCCGCGGCGGAGGCGATGGCGTTGACATTGAACGGCTGGCGCGCGCGCTGCACGATGGCGATCAGTTCCGGGGCCGCGTAGCCATAACCCACGCGGAGCGAGGCGAGCCCGTAGATCTTGGAAAAGGTGCGCAGCCCGATGACCTTGCGCCATTCGGCGATGAAGGGGCGCAAGTCCGGCGGGTTCTCCAGGAACTCGATATAAGCCTCGTCCATCACGAGGATCACGTGCGGCGGCAGCGCGCGGATGAGCGCGGCGATTTCGTCGGCCGTGTTCACGACACCGGTCGGATTCGCCGGGCTCGCGAGGAACACCAAACGCGTGTTCGGCGTGATTGCGGCGAGCAGCGCGGACGTGTCCTGCTTCAGGCCGGGGCCGAGCGGCACCTCAACGGGCTTGGCGCCGAACATGAGCGTCACGAGCTTGTAGACCACGAAGGCCGACGCGTGCATCACGCACTCCTTGCCGGGCGCGAGGAACGCATGGCCCAGCAGCTCCAGCAGCTCGTTCGAGCCATCGCCGATGATGAACTGGTTCATCCCGAGCCCGTGCTTCTGCGCCAGCTTCTCACGCAGAGCATAATAGCCGCCATCGGGATAGAGGTGTGCCTCCTGCAACGCGCGCTGCGCCGCCGCCAGCGCCTTGGGCGAGGGCCCGTGCGGGTTCTCGTTGGACGCAAGCTTGATGATGCCGGCGGGATCGAGCCCGAGTTCGCGCGCGACGGTCTCGATGGGTTTGCCCGGTTCATAGACCGGTTGCGTGAGGATGCCGGGATTGGCCAGCTCGGCGAAAGTCATGCCGCCAGACGATGCGTGGCGAAGGCCCGGTTCAAAGCAAAATCCTCCGCCTCCCCCGGTCACAACCGACCCGGGCCGGAAACGGACAACGTGGCACGTTACGCATTTCCCGATGCCATCGTCGCCATGCGCCCGCGGATTTTGAGTCGCCCCACCCGCGGCCGCCTGTTGCGCTCGGGGCATGGCAACGATCGCATTCATCGGCACGGGCGTGATGGGACGCAGCATGGCGGGGCACCTGCTCGCCGCCGGCCACACGCTGCACGTCCACAACCGCACCCGGGCCAAGGCCCAGGCGCTCCTCGACGCCGGCGCCCGCTGGCACGACACGCCCGGCACGGCCGCGGCGCAGGCGGAGTTCGTGTTCACCATCGTGGGCTTTCCGCAGGATGTGGAAGCCACCTACTTCGGCCCGACCGGTGTGATTGCCGCGGCCAAACCCGGCACGGTGCTGGTGGACATGACGACCTCCAGCCCGGCGCTCGCCCGGCGCATCGCCGAGGCGGCATCGGCCAAGGGACTCGCCGCGCTCGACGCCCCGGTGACCGGCGGCGACATCGGCGCCCGCGAGGCGCGGCTCTCCATCATGGTCGGTGGCGACGAGGCGGCGTTTCAGAAAACGTGTCCGCTGTTCGAGAAAATGGGCAAGATCATCGTGCGGCACGGCGGGCCGGGCACAGGCCAGCTCTGCAAGCTCGCGAACCAGATTTCCATCGCCTCGGTCATGATGTCGTGGTGCGAGGCGCTGACCTTCGCGCAACGCGCCGGCCTGGAACCCGCGCGCGTGCTCGAAAGCATCGGCAGCGGCGCCGCGGGCAGCGTGGCGATGAGCGTGCTCGCCCCACGCGCGCTCAAGGGCGACTTCGCGCCCGGCTTCTACGTGAAGCACTTTCTCAAGGACCTGCGCCTCGCGCTCGAGACCGCGGCGGAGATGAAACTCGACTTGCCCGGCACGCGGCAGGCCCAGCAGCTCTACGATGAAGTCGCGCGCCGCGGTGGTGCCGATGACGGCACGCAGGCGCTTTTCCGATTGTATGCGGAACGAGGCTGATGCGGAAACCGGCGCCGGCCGGCTTAATTGATCCGGATCGCGTGGTTGCTGGATCGCAGGTGCACGGTGCCCTCCGATTGATTGCCCGGATTGAGCAACTGCTGCTGCACGGCGGCCGGCAGGGATGAGCCGCGGATCCACGTCTCGGCGGCCGCGCGGTCCTGCTGCAGCCATTGCTGGCCGATCTGCTGCATCAGGCGCGTGCGCCGGTCGGCGTTCGTCACCAGATCGAGCAGACGCACCGCCTCCGACGGCTGTTGGTAGGCCAGCTGATTGATGGGTTGCTCGACCAGCTGATCGCGCCTCTCACCGGCCGGCTGGGCGGCAATCCAGCGGCTGGCCGCGTCGGGATCGGCGTTGAAATACTGGCCGGCGAGCTGTCCCAGCACATGGGAGGGCACGGTGCTCTCGGGCAGCGCGGACACCCACTGGATCGCCGCGGCCGGATCCCGGTGGCCCCATTGCGAGGCGACGCTCTGGATGGCTTGGTTCTGCGCGTTGCCGAGCGGCAGCGAGGTTGCATACTCCGCCGCGAGTTCCACGTCATTATTGGCGACGCCGTTGATGAATGACTGCAGGTAACTCTCACGCGCCGCCCCCGCCGGGATGCGTTGGATCTGCCGCAATGCTCCCTCGGCATCCGCGAAGCCCTGCTGCTGCCCGAGCTGACTCAAGAGCTGGTTGCGCGTCTGTCCCTCGGCCAGCGTGATCGCGTAGTCAAAGGCCCCGGCCGGATCATTCTGGATCCACTGATAGCCCACCTGTCCCATGGCCTGCTGCTTGACCGATCCCTCGGGCAGGCCGCGCAGCCAGGTGACGGCCGCCGGCAGGTCGTGTTGCGCCCAGTTCGTGGCCACCTGCATGAAGGCATTCTGTCGGGCTTGGCCTGCAGGCAGGGTCTCGGCGAGCGCCAGCGCCTTCTCGGGGTTCTGGCGCGCCAGCTGCCCGGACACGATGCCCGCGACCTGGTTGCGCAACGCGCCCGGTGCCAGTCCGGTCACCCAGTCGGCGGCGCCGGCCGGATCGGCCATGGCGAACTGCGCGGCAATGTTGTGGTAAACCTGCTGCCGCTCCTGCCCGGCGGGCATGACCGCGGCGAGGCTGAGGGCAAGTTTCGGGTCCTCCTGGATGATCGGCTGGATCACGCCCTGCAGGGCGCGGCTGCGCACCGCACCGGCCGGCAGTTTCTGCACATAGTCGAGGGCGGCCGCGCTGTCGCGCTGGGCCAGCTGGCCGAGGGTCTGGGTCAGCAGGCCGTCACGCTCGCGGCCGGCTGGCAGCAGGTCGAGTCCGGTGAGGGCCCGGACGGGATCGTTGTGCGCCCACTGGCTGATGATACCGTTGATCAGGCCGGCGCGTGACTGGCCGGCGGGCAGGGTCAGTGCATAATCGAGCGCGGCGCGTGGCTCCTTCTGGGCCCATTGGCTGACCACCGCGTTGAAGAACTGCAGCCGCTGCTGGCCGGCCGGCAGCTGCTCGGCCGCGGCCAGGGCGGCACGGACATCCTTCTGCGCCCACTGGTGCGCGATCCCCCAGATGCCGTTCTGCATGGTCTGCGGGGAGGTCTGCTGCCGCAACCACGCGAAGGCCGCGGCGGGATCCTTGGCGGCCCAGGCGTTCACGAGAGCGTTGGTCATCTGCTGGGTGGCGTTCCCGGGACCCTGCTGGGCGATAAACCGCGCCGCGTCCTCGGGCGAGCGCTCGACCCAGCGGTTGAGAACCGCGTTCATCACCGGAAAGCGATCCTGCAGGCCCTCGATCGAGGCGGCCCAGCGGGCGGCCGCCGCCGGATCGCTCTGCGCCCAGATCTCGCCGATGCTCACGTAGGCGTTGCGCCGCGCCTGCATAGGCAAGGCCGCGGCCCGGTTGGCCGCCGCGGCCGGATCTGTGGCCGCCCACGCCCGGTAGAGACCGCTGAGGTTGAAATCCGCGCGATCCTCCAGGCCCGCCTGCTCGACGAGCGCGAACATCGCACCGGGGTCGTCGTCGGCCAGTTGGTTCATCGCAGCGGACAAGGCCAGGTCGCGCGTGCGGCCGGCGGGCAGTTTCAGCGCCCAATCGGCCAGCGGCTGCGGATCGGTGTAGGCCCAGCCGTGGAAGACCGCTTCGAGCGCGTCCTCGCGCTCCGCGGCGACCGTCAGAGCCTCCGCGTGCGCGAGGGCGGCGCGGGCATCACACTCGGCCCAGCGCGAATAAAACGCGGTGGTCAGCTGCATTTTCGCGAACGACGGCCCGTGTTTCGCCAGCACCGCCAGCAGCGGTGGAAAATCCGGCGACTCGAGCGCGTTGATGATGATCTCCCAGCGCTTGTTCATGTTCCAGCGCCCGGTCTGCGCCGCGTGCTCGACCAGCGGAGTCACCTCCGCGACGGTCGGCTTGTGGGTGATGTCGATGCGCTTGAGTGGCGAGGCCGTGGCGGGCGGCTTGGGCAGCGGCGCTTCGGTTTTTTTGCCCGACGTGACGGGGCCGGAGGTCGCGACGGTTGGGGACGGCGTGGCCCGCGAACCAAGGTAATAACCGGCGCCAACGGCGGCGGTCGCCAGCAGCACTGCCGGCAGGAGGATTTTGGGGTTCATGACGTTTGGCCCGTCACGGCGGAGCAAGGCGGAAGCGCGCACCGCGTGCAAGCCGGGTTAACTCGATGACGTGCGACCGCGTCCGGCCTTAGTTCGTTCCTCAGGCCACCGGCCGTTTTTCGTCCATCAGGGCGAACAGGTGTCCGTCGGGATCGCGGAAGAACGAGGTCCACAGCTCGTGGTCGGGCATCTTGGCCGTCAGTCCCGGTGGGCGTTCCTCGCGGGCCCCGCGGGCCTTCAGCGTCGCGTGCGCGGTCGCGATGTCGTCCACGAGGTAATAGAACAGCGACGGCGGGTGATCGAGCTCGGGCGCCGACGGCAACGTCAGCATGAGCCGCACGCCGCCCACGTCGAAGAACGACAGGTTCGGACCGGCGTCGAAGAGGTGCTTCAGGCCCACGACGTCATGGTAGAAGGCGGCCAGCGCCGGCACGTTCTTCGTGGTCAGGGCGATCTGCCGGATGCTTTTGACGGGCGGGGCGTCCATGGCGGCGGTAACCGATGTTATCCTGACCGGCGGAGCCGGCCTGCCAATCCGCAAATTTCAGGCGCGGTCGAGCTCAAGCGGGACGGCGCGCGCGGGCTTCAGTCGGGCATCGCGCCGGTGGAGGACGCGCGCGACCTTCAACGGATCCTCGGCGAGCTTCACGGACAATTCCCGGTCTTCCGCCGGAAATTCGGGATCGAACACGTAGCGCCGGCCCTCGCGCCAGTATTCCAACACCATGTGCCCCTGGCGGTGGCCGTCCGGATAAATCGCCAGCAGGCGGGCGCGCGTCGGCGGATTGGGTTCGAGCTGCAGGCGCTGCCAGCGCGCCACGGACGCGAGGAAACAGGGATAAGGCGGCGGGCGCGCCAACGTGCCGAAGGGCGGCCCACTGTGCACTTCCTCGTATCGGGTCAGGCCCGGCTCCACCGCCTGCAGGAGCGGCCCGAGGTTCTGCCGGTCCGTTTCGACGCGCCCGGCGTAACGCGAGAGCGACTGCGTGC
The DNA here is from genome assembly GCA_966252395.1 of uncultured Oleiharenicola sp. Classification (GTDB taxonomy): domain Bacteria; phylum Verrucomicrobiota; class Verrucomicrobiia; order Opitutales; family Opitutaceae; genus Lacunisphaera. The sequence continues at coordinate 37,297 of CBINOW010000006.1, forward strand.
CATCGAACTCGGTGTAAAGCCACAGGATGCCCTGGAACTCCACCAACAGCCCGTGAAACTCCGCCGGGTAGCGGCTGCCGCGCCCGGCACGTTCGTTCTCGATCCGCACCACCTGCGACCAGAGGCCCTCCCCGAGCATCGCGCGCGCCTGGAAAGCCGATTCAAGCGTGCCCGCCGACGACACCGCGGGCAGCAGCAGGACGGTGAGCAGAAACCGGAGGCGGGACGGAATCATCGCCGGTAAGAACACATCCGGCGCACCGGGGTTTTGCGTTTGCGACCAGTCGCGCGACCTCTGCGACCAAGCGCATTGACGCGGCGACGAAACGCACCCGCGTCATAACCCCGGCGACCAGGGGGCTCCCAGCCGTGCGACAGGCCGGTCCCACGGATGAAACCGTCGCACGCGCGGTTGACTCGCCGCCCCACTTCCACTCTCACTCTCCCCTTTCCTCCCATGTCCCTCCCCACCCAGTTCACCGGCGTCACCGTCCACACCAAGGCCAACATCTATTTCGACGGCAAAGTCGTCAGCCACACCGTGCTGATGCCCGATGGCGCGAAGAAGACGCTCGGGCTCATCTACCCCGGCAGCTATCACTTCGGCACCGGCGCGCCCGAGCGCATGGAGATCGTCGCCGGCACCTGCCGCGTGACGCTCGACGGCTCGACCGCGGTGCAGGACTACGCCGCCGGCACGTTTTTCGACGTCCCCGGCAAGAGCGGTTTCACCATCGAGGTGAAGTCCGGCCTCTGCGAATACATCTGCTCGTTCCTGTAAGGCCGGAATGTAGGGCGGGGTTCGGAGACCCCGCCCTACAGGTCTTTAAACAGGACTCGCGCATGCTGGATGCCGGGCGTAACATGGCGGCATGCGATTCATCCGATGCTTGCTGGCGCTGACCGCCCTGCTCGCCACCCGGTTGCCGGCCACCGAGCCGCTCGGGCCCGGGCTCTATGCCGAGTTCACCACCCCGCGCGGCGCGTTCGTCGTCGATCTCGACTACCAACACGCCCCGATGACCGTCACGAGCTTCGTCGGCCTCGCCGAGGGCACGATCGCCGCGCGCGACGGCAAGCCGTTCTACACCGGCCTCAAGTGGTTTCGCGTGGTGCCGGGCTTCGTGATCCAGGGCGGGGACCCGGACCACTATGCCAACCTCAACACCGAGAAGGACAGCGCGCCCTACACGTTGCCCGACGAGTTTGTCCCCGGCCGGCACCACAATGCCGCCGGCGTGCTTTCGATGGCCAACGCCGGTCCCGACACCAACTCGACGCAATTTTTCATCACCCTCGGCGACAGCACACGCCTGAACTACCTGCACAGCGTTTTCGGCCGCGTGCACCTCGGGCTCGAGGTGCTGCCCCTGGTGCAGGCCGACGATCCCTTCAGCATCCGGATCATCCGCGTCGGCGAGGCCGCGCGGGCCTTCAAGGCCGACGAAGCGACCCTCCAGGCCTTGGTGGCCAAGGCGAAGAAATACTCCGGCGCCGCCGAGCCCGGACCCACCGCGCATTTCGACGATCCCGACAAGCTGATCCCCGTCGAGCCGCCGCGCGCGAAGGCCTTCAATTTCAAATTGGCCAACTACGAGCGCGCCACGGGCCTGAAAATTTTCGCCCGCCTCTCCGGCTCGGCGCCGCCCGCGGCCGAGGACGAGGTGCCCGGCGCTTACATGAAAGCGCTCGCCACCAAGCTCGGCACGGTGCGCGACGGCGTGCTCGTCGCGTTCTTCGCGCCCGACGACTGGCGCGTGTGGATCGGCGACGACCTCGTGCCGGTTTTCCTCGGACGACCGGTCGCCGCCGGCGACCTCGGCGAGGGCGGCAAATTGCACGACGCCAAGGACGCGCTCATCACCGCCGCGCTGAAGGCCGGCGACGAAGCCTACGCCGCGCAACAAGCCGCCGCCGCGAAAGCCGGCCGCGAGCCGCCTCCGCCCGCCCAGCACCTCAAGCTGCAGGTGGACGCCCTGCTCGACGCGCTGCTGTTGCGTTTTGAGCCGAAGCGCTGAGAGTGCTTCTTCGCATGCGCACCTACGGCATCCTGATCATCCTCGGCCTGTTCCTGGCCTTCATCGCCGTGCAGGCCCGTCTCGGCCTGTTCCGCCGCGCCAACCCCGGCGAACCCGCCAACAAATACATGCGACAGGTGATGGAGAACCCGCAGCTCAGCGAGGCCGACGCCGCCCTGCTGCGCGACCAATACGGCACCGCGCACGTGAATCCCTCCGGGCTGCGCTACCTCGTGCGCCAGCCCGGCACGGGCCAGCCGCCCTCGCTCGGCGCCCAGGTTGTCGCGCACTACGACGGCTACCTGCTCGACGGCCGAAAATTCGACAGCTCGCACGACCGCGGCCAGCCCTTCGTCTTCCGCGTCGGCACCGGCGCCGTCATCAAGGGTTGGGACGAAGCTTTCCAAGCGATGAAGCTGGGCGAGAAGCGCACGCTGCTCATTCCGTGGTGGCTGGCCTACGGCGAGGAGGGCAAGGGCATGATCCCGCCCCGCGCCACGCTGCGCTTCGAGGTCGAGCTGCTGGAAATCCGGTAGGGCGAAGTTTCTGGCTGGAGGCGGGGTGCCCTCACCCCGCGAAGCTTCGTTCCCGCGGGGTGGGGGCACCCCGCCTCCAAAGGCCCCGCCCTACAACCCGAGCAGCGAACCTTCGCGCTTGAGCCAGCGCTCGGCTTCGCGCCACGCGGGAAAATACTCCTCCACCTGCGCCCAGAAGCGGTCGGAGTGGTTCATCTCCCGCAGGTGTGCGAGTTCGTGGCAGATGATGTAGTCGCGCACGCTCTCGGGCGCCTGCACGAGGCGCCAGTTGAGCGAGATGGTGCCGCCCACCGAACACGAGCCCCAGCGCGAACGCTGGTTACGCACGGTCACCTGTTTCACGTCGGCGCCCTTTTCGGCGGCGAGTTCCCAGGTGCGCGCCGGCAGCTCGATCTTCGCCCGCCGGGCAAACTGCGCCTCCAGCGGCGCGCGCAGGTCGCCCTCGGTCGTGCGCACGGAAAACACGTCGGCCGCGAGACACACCTGCGGACGTTCGCCCGCAGCGGCCACGCGGATGACCTGCATCTCGCCGCGCCAGAGCACCGTCGTGCCAACCGTCCATACGGCGGCCGGCCGCGGACGCCGGGCATGCCGCGCCCGGGCGCGGGCCAGCCAGTCCTCATGCTGCGCAACGAATTCCCGGGCTTCGCGCTCCGACCCGCGCCAAGGGATCGTCACCGCGGCCACGCCATCCTTGCGCAGCGTGAGCCGGTAGGAACGGGCCCGCTCGCTGCGCTTGAACACCATTTCCGGGACGCTCCCGGCCGCCAAAGCTGCATTTTCCAAGCTCAACGCCGGCCGGGATAGGGCCAAATGTCGGCGAACACCAGCCCGAAGCCCCGTCTGCTGCAATCGTCCGGCGTTACTGCGTATTCCTACCCATGCCGTCAGGCGAATTTTTCTTTCTTCGGCCGGCATTCCCGTTTTTGTCCCGGGTTCCGCCCATCGGCACTGGTCGCGAAAATTTGTTTGTCGCTCAGTGCTTGCGGCGGTGCGTTTCACGACTCTACTCTCCCCCCCGCTTCTTCTGATGCCCGTTTCACCCAGAGCCAATCCGACCAACCGCCGCGGGCGGGCTTTCACCTTGGTGGAAGTCATGGTCGTGGTTGTGATCATCGGGTTTCTCGCGGCCGCGGGCCTGCCCGGTTACCGGCACCTGACGATGCGTTCCAAGGTGACGGCGCTGGAGAACGATCTCCGCCAGTTCGCCACCGCCATCCAAACCTACGCCCTGCAGAACGGACGCTGGCCGGCCGATGGCGATCCGCAGGTGATTCCCACGGACCTCACCAATCTCGTTTCCGCCAATTTCAGCCAGAAGACTCCCATCGGCGGCGTCTACAAGTGGAACTACGACCTCCCGGCCGACGGCGTGCCGGCCAAGGCCGCCATCATCGTCCAGACCGCCTCGGGCAATCCCGTGAGCGACGACGAAGCCCTGTTCCTGATGATCGACAAACAGATGGACGACGGCGTCCTCGAATCCGGCAACATCCAGGTAGGATCGACCAATTCCCTGGTGTTCATCATCGAGAAATGAGCGGCCCCTATCGCATCACCCTCATCCATCTGACCGCCGACGTCTCGGCGGTGGCGCCGGCCTCGGAGCGCCTGGATCACGGCGGCAACCAACCGCTGGAAGAGGTCATCCGTCTCGCGGGCAAGCTGCTCAAGGTGGACCCCTCCGCGAGTGTCGTCACCGAGCCGGGTATCGTGGTCCAGCGCGGCGACAAATCCTACCGCCTTGCCGCCCACCAGGGCCGCATCCGCGTCCACAAGAGCATTTCCCTCTTCGACGATTTCTGGACTGTGGACACGCCGGCCGAGCTGGCCAACCTGCCGCCTTTCCATCCCACCTCCCCGAGCAGCGGTTCGCGTCCGCCCATGCGCACCCGCGCGCAGGCCAAGCAGTCCAGCCCGCTGCGTTCCGCCGCCGAGGTCATCGGCCTGTTCGCCATCGCCGTGATCCTGATCGCCGTCGGCCTGCGCTTCGGTCTGCCGCAGAAGCGCCTGAGCGACCTGCCCGACGACGTCACCCTCATCAGCTCCCCGGCCGAGCGCGCTTCCGTTTTCGCGACGGTCGCCGGCAGCTACGCCACGGGCAAGACGCCCGGCAACAGCCTCGTCATCATCCAGCCCGACGGCCGTGTGCTCCTCGGCACCATCGGCAAGGACGGCAAGGCCGGCACGCCCCGCGTTGACGAGCAGGCCCGCGCCGGCCGCCGCGGCAGCATCGCCTGCGTCATCACCTCCTTCGGCATCATCGCCGGCACCGAGCCGCCCGAGGCCATCAACGTCGGCCGCTTCCAATACCGCCGCGCGCAGCTGGCGGTGCAGTAACCTAGTCGTCGTCTAGAGCGCGACCCGCCGCCACTCCGGCGGCATCCCTTCGGTCAACGTCAGCCAGGCAAATCCCAGCGTGGAGCCGTCGCGCGGCCGCGAGAGCGCTCCCGGATTCAACCAGCGCACGCCGCGTCCATCGGTTTCATCCCGCGGCACATGGGTGTGGCCGTGCAGCAGGAACTGCACGCCGGCGGGCGCGTGCCGCGGCGGGATATGGACGAGGTGAAACCGGTGCCCATACCGCTCCAGCCGCAGCTCCAGGGGCCAGAGGTTGTGCCACTCGTTGTTGCCGATCACCACGTGCAACGGCTTCCCGAGTGTCTCAAACTCCGCGAGCGTTTCCGGCGCGCAGACGTCGCCGAGGTGCCAGATCTCGTCGGCCGCCGCCAGCCGCTCCAGCAGGCCGGGCGGCACCCGGTCGTGCGTGTCGGCGATGACGGCGATGCGGGTCACTTGGTCGCCGGCGCCGGGGCCAGCGGCACGTAGGCTTCCTCGCGCAGGTCGGCGGGGCGGCGGCCCGAGAGCAGCTCCCACCAGACGCGGGCGTTGGCCGCCACCACGATAAGCACGAGCACGAGGAAGGTGCCCGTCACGGCGGTGTTGATGTAATTGTTCGTCACGAGGTGCTCCCAGTCGGCGAGCTGCCGGGCCGTGCCCCCGCCGGCGATGCGCTGCTTCAGGGCGTCGGCCGCGCTCAGGAATCCGACGCGCGGGTCGGCGGCGAAGATCTTCAGCCAGCCGGCGCTCATGGTGACCGCCAGCAGCCAGGCCAGCGGCGCAAGCGTCACCCAGAGATAGCGGACGCGTCCCATCTTGATCAGCACGGTCGTGCCGAGCGAGAGCGCGATGACGGCAAGCAGCTGGTTCGCCACGCCGAAGATCGGCCACAGCGAGTTGATGCCGCCGAGCGGGTCCACCACGCCCTGGTAGAGGAACCAGCCCCACGCGCCGACGAAGAGCAGCGTGGCCAGGGTGTTGGCCGCCAGTGAACGCGTGTCGCCCAGCGGTTTCGCCACGAGGCCGAGCAGGTCCTGCACGAGGAAGCGGCCCACCCGCGTGCCGGCGTCAATCGTCGTGAGGATGAACAGCGCCTCGAACATGATCGCGAAGTGATACCAGAGCGCGAGCGCGGTCTTGCTGCCGAGCACGCCGGCGAACATGTGCGCCATGCCCACGGCGAAGGTCGGCGCGCCGCCCGTGCGCCCGATCATCGTCTTCTCCCCCACGTCGGCGGCGAGCTGGTCCATCTGTGAGACCGTCACCGGAAAACCAAGCTCGGTCACGCGCGCGGTCACCACCGCCGCCTCGCCCTTCATGTTGATCGCAAAATACTCGCCCGGCTCCATCGCGCAGGCGGCGATGAGCGCCATCAGGCCCACGACCATCTCCGTCACCATCGCGCCGTAGCCGATCGTGCGTATGTGGCTCTCGCGCGTGAGCAGCTTCGGCGTCGTGCCCGAGGAAATCAGCGAGTGGAAACCCGACACCGCCGCGCAGGCGATGGTGATGAACACAAAAGGGAACAGCGGCCCCGCCACGACCGGGCCGGTGCCGTCGATGAACTTCGTCAGCGCCGGCATCTTCAGCGTCGGCGCCAGCACGACGATCGCGAGGCCCATCGCCGCGACCGTGCCGATCTTCATGAAGGTGCTCAGGTAGTCGCGCGGCGCCAGCAGGAGCCACACCGGCAGGATCGAGGCCACGATGCCGTAGCCCATGATCCACCAGGCCAGCGTCGTGCCCTTGAGCGTGAACCAGCCCTCCACCGCCGTGCCGTGCACGTATTGCCCGCCCCAGACCGCGGCCAGCAACGCCAGCACGCCGAAGATGCTGACCGACCACAGCGTCCGCGCCCCGTGTCCGCCGTAACGCAGGCCGCAGCCCATCAGCACCGCGATGGGCATGGTCGCCGCGATGGTGAACAGGCCCCACGGGCTCTCGGCCAGCGCGTTGACCACCACAAGGCCCAGCACCGCGAGCAAGATGGTGATGATCCCCACGATGCTCACGAGCGCGGCCAGGCCGGCGAAGGGCCCGACCTCCTCGCGCACCATCTGCCCGAGCGACTTGCCGCCCCGTCGCACCGAGCAGAACAAAATCACGCAGTCATGCACCGCACCGCCCAGCGTGGCGCCGATCAGCATCCACAGCATGCCGGGCATGAAGCCGAACTGCGCCGCCAGCACCGGCCCGACCAGCGGACCCGGCCCGGCGATCGCCGCGAAATGGTGGCCGAACACGATCCACTTGTTCGTCTGCACGTAATCCTTGCCGTCCTCCTTCACGACCGACGGCGGCGCTCGCATTTCGTCGAGTGTCAGCACCTTCGCCATCAGCCACGCCGAGTGGAACCGCCAGGACACCGCAAACACGCAGCCCGCCGCGATCACGATCCAGAGCGCGCTCACCGGCTCGCCCCGCGACCAGGCGAGAACGCCGACGGCGGTGACGCCTGAGGCGACGACCAGTGACCAGACGAGAACCTTGAGCCAGGCGGGGAATTTCATGGGAGGCAACCGGGCGCAGTGTCTAGGCCCCCGCCCCGCCCGCTCCAAGAGCAAAGAAGAGGGTATGAGGATTTGAGGGTGTGGCGGAGCGTTGCGCGGAGGTGGCGAAGCAAACCTGAGGATTTGAACCCAACCCGTGCCTCCTCATATCTTCACCCCCTCACACCCTCACCTCCTCAGCCCCTCACACCCTCTTCCGCCCATGCCTGCTTCCTTCTCCCTCGCCCAGCTCGACGCCATTCCGCCCGTCCCCTGCCCCTGCGGCCAGTCGCGCCGCGCCTTTGCCACGCCCGACAATCCCGTCGCCACGATCCACCTCGTGGACGCCCGCGTGGATACCCGGACCCACTACCACAAGAAGCTCACCGAGATTTACCTCATCCTCGAGGGCGAGGGCCAGATCGAGCTCGACGGCGAGCTGCACCCGGTGCGCCCGCTGACCAGCATCCTGATCAAGCCCGGCTGCCGCCACCGCCTCATCGGCCAAATCCGCTTCGTGAACATCCCCGTGCCGGCCTTCGATCCCGACGACGAGTGGTTTGACTGAAATACGAAACCTGAGGGGGTGAAGGTGTGAAACCTGAGGATCGTAGCTCCTCTCCTCACCCCCTCACACCTTCACATCCTCACACCCTCGTCTATCACCCCACCACCCTCGCCCCGTCATCCACCTGCAGGTGGATGATCTCGGGCTTGGAACCGGCCTGATCGGCAATCTTCGCGGCGTCGTGTTGGGAAAAGTGGTGGTGCGTGAGCGCCATCACGGCGCCGCCGAAACCACCGCCGGTGAGGCGGGCGCCGAGCACGGCCGGATGCTTCTCCAGCAGGTCCACCAACCGGTCGAGCGCCGGGGTGCTGTTTTCGAACAGGTGCTGCGAGCTGCGATGCGAAGCCGTCAACAGCCGGCCCGCCGCCGCCAGATCGCCCCGGGCCAGCGCCGCCACGGTCTCGGCGACCCGCGCGTGCTCCTCGACGATGTGCTTGGCGCGCTTTGCGATCACCGGTTCGAGCTGGCCCGCGCGGGCGGCAAACTGCGCCGGCGTGAGGTCGGCCAGCAGCTTCACGCCGAGCGCCTTCGCCGCGGTCATACACTCGCGGTGGCGCGTGGCATAGAGACCGTCCACCAGCGCGTGCTTCTCGCGCGTGTTGAAAATCCAGAGGTGCGTGTCCGCCGGCAAGGGGACCCGCGAGAAGACCGGCCCGCGGCAGTCAATGTGCACGAGCTGCCCCGCGGCGCCAAACGCACTGGTGCCCTGGTCGAGGATGCCGCAGGGCACGCCGACGTAGGTGTTCTCGGCGTGCCGGCCGAGCGCGGCGAGCCGGTCGGGCGCGAGGTCGTTCCCAGTCAGCTTGAGCAACGCCAGCGCCGTCGCCAGCTCGAGCGCGGCGCTGCTGCTGAGACCGGCCCCGGCGGGCAGGTTGGAATCCACCAGCAGGTCGAAGCCGGCGGGCTGCGGGAGCTTGAAGTCGCCCAACGAACGCCACACGCCCAGCGGGTAGTTCGCCCACGCGGCGTCGCCGTTTAGGCGGCCGCCCGGCACGATGGCCAGTTCCACCGGGGCGTTTCCGCCGGTGCTGCGCATCCGCATCTGTCCGGTAGGCGCGGGGGCGGCCAGCACCGTGACGGTGCGGTCGATGGCCGCGCCGAGCACGGCGCCGCCGTTGTAGTCGGTGTGGTTGCCGATGAACTCGACCCGCCCGGGCGCGCGCGCGAAAACCACCGGCGCTTGGCTGAAGTGCTTCCTGAACTGCTCGGATAAGGTGTGCACGGAAAGCCGGCACGCTCGCAGCCCGCCGCCCGCAGGGCACGCCAAAAACGCGTCACGCCCGGCGGAGCAGAAACGGGAGCCGGGCAGCCTGCCAGCCATAGGCTCGGCGACGGCTGGCCCTCGCCCTGGAGTCGCTCAATAATGAATCAGCCCGCGCTGGACGGCGGCGATGACCGCCTGCGTGCGATCCGCCACGCGCAGCTTGCCGAGGATGCTCTTCAGGTGGCCCTTGGTCGTGTGCTCGCTGATGCCGAGCGTGTCGGCGATCTCCTTATTCGCTTGGCCGCGCGCCAGCTGGCCGAGCACCTCGAGTTCGCGGACAGTGAGCGGCTCGAAAGTGCTGCCCAGCTTGAGCCGCGCCGCCACGTCCTGCGGAATCCAACGCCGGCCCGCGGCGACGGCATGGATCGCGGGGATCAGTTCGTCGCCCGTGGCGCTCTTGAACACGTAGCCGTTCACGCCGGCTTCCAGCGCCGCCTGGATGTCGGCGTCGCCGTCGTAGGCCGAGAGCATCAGGATGCGCGCGCCCGGCGCCACCTTGCGGATGTGCCGCGTCACCTCGTGGCCCGTCTTCCCGGGCAGGAGCAGGTCCACGAGCATGAGGTCGGGCCGGTGCTGCTCGAACACCCGGATCGCCTCGTCGCCGTCGGCGGCCTCGCCCACCACCGTGAAGCTCGGTTCCGTGTGCAGCAGCGACAGCAGGCCCGTGCGCACGATGAAATGGTCGTCGGCGACCACGATGCGAATGCGGCCGTTTGCGCTCATACCACGACCTCCGGCACGGGGGTTTCCTGCAGGGACACGGTGATGCGCACGGTGGTGCCCTCACCGGGCGGGCCGCTCACGTCGAGCCGGCCACCGATGCGCTTGGCGCGCTCCTTCATGCCGAGCAGCCCGTAATGCGGTTCGCCGGGCGCGGCCACGCGGTCGGTCACGAGCCCGGAGCCGTTGTCGCGGATCTCCATCGCCACGGAGTCCGGCTGAAAGGACAGCACGATGTTCACCGCGGTCGCGCCGGAGTGCTTCACCACGTTGGTGAACGCCTCCTGCGCGATGCGCAGCAGGTTTTCCTCGACGGTCTCGGACAGCCGCCGCCGTTCGCCCACGGTGACGAGGTCGGCGGTGATCGGGCTGCCCGTGAAGGTCTGGGCGCTGGCCATGGACAGCGCCTGCGCGAGGTCGAACTGCTCCAGCTCGCGCGAGCGCAGGTCCCAGATCGAGCGGCGCAGCTCCAACCGGCTCTGCGCGAGGAACCGCCGCGCCAGCTCCAGCGGCGGCCCGGCGTCGGCGGGATTGCGCGCGAAGAGCCGCCCGGCGGTGTCGAGCTGCAGCGCGATGCCGGTGAGCGCCTGCTCCAGCGTGTCGTGCAGCTCGCGCGCGAGGCGCGTGCGCTCGGTCAGCACGGCCCGGAACTCCACCTCGGCGGCCTTGCGCACCGACATCTCGGTTTTCAGCTGCTCCGTGCGCTCCTTCACGCGGACTTCCAACTGGTCGTGCGCCTGCTGCAGCTCGCGCTGCGCCTTCTCGCGCTCCTCGACGAGGAACTTGAGCATGATGTTTTTCTTCGAGACGGTCAGCACCCAGCCCGCCGCGGCGGCGAGCAACGCGGAAAGCACCACGGCGCCGATGAGCAGCCGCTCGGGCGTCAGCGCGCTTGGCCGCTCCAGCACGCGCACGCTGTCGGCGGTCGGCAGCAGCAGCGCCAGCGTCCGGAGCCGGCCGTCCTCGCCGGTGTCGAGCAGGGCGATGCCGGTGAGCTCGACCACGCTGCCGATGGGAATGGCGTCGAGCTCGGCGCTTTCCAGCGGCCCCTCGAACTCGGCGGTGAAGGACAGCTCGTTGTGCCGGATCGTGCAGATCGTGCGCACCCCGGCGAAACCGGTGTCCTCGCGCCGCACCTGCCGGGTGTGGCGGTCGAGCAGCCGGCCCTGGAGGACGATGAGCTCGGCGGCGTGCAGGCCCTCGCGCAGCTCGGCCACCGGCACCGGCTTCGGCACAGCCGGCGGCACCGGCCCGGCGAACTCCCGGAACACCGCGTCGCGCAGCACCGGCTGGTAGTTGACCGTCTCGAGGAAACCCACCGCCTCGACGACGCGCCCCGGCGGCAGCTGCAGCGGCGTGCGGCTCTCCAGGTGCAGGCCGCCCGTGCCGTCCTGCAGGAACAGGTCCAGGCCCGGTCGCTGCAACGTGAGCACGCCCTTGACGTGGAGCCGTTCGCCGAGGTTCGCGCTCGTGCGGAACCGGCCCATGTCGTGCAAGGCCAGCACCGGTTGCTCAAACGGATCGTGCTCCTCCGGCTGCTCGATGATGAAATCCTCGGCGTTCGGCACCATCAGGTTGACCGCCGTCAGCTGGCGGCGCGCCGTGTTGAAAGCCGTGGTCACCGTGCCGCGCACGCGCACGCGGGCCGCCACGAGCGAGCGCGGGTTCAGCGCCGGCGGCAGCTTCGGGAAGACGCGCACGCGGTAGCCGCCGACCGACACCTCCACCATCGTCTTCTGCGAGGCCACGTAGGTGACGGACCGCACGAGGCCGGTGATCTCGACCCGCTGGCTGGTCTCGACACCGGACATGATGCGTTCGATGGGCACCGTCTTGGCGGGAGGCAGCGGCGCGGTGCCGAGGCGCTTCCAGCCGTTGGACTGGATCACCGGCGCAAACGAGCCGGGGCCCGTCGTGCCGCTGACCTCGATCAGGTCACCGATACGCGGCTGCGTGCCGATGTTCTGCACGAAGATGCCCGCGGTCCCGTCCTGCATCACGAAGCGCCCCTGCCAGTCGGGCTCGGCGGCGGTGACCACGCCGCGGATCATCGCCGGCAGCTTGGAGTCGGCCTCGCCCACGGAAAGCGCGCGCACCTCTGCCGCCGTGGTGAGCAGCGCGCCCGCCTCGGAGGCGGCGCCGGACAGCACGGAACCCAGGGCCAGCACGGTGGCCACGGCCGGAAAGGGGAAACGCAGGCGTCGCATGGGGCGGGTTGGGCTCCGAGCGAAGCCCCGGCCGCGGCCGATTCCAAGCGTTCTTTGCGGACGCCGGTTCATCGCGGGCGGAGCGCCGCGGAAACGGCGTGCCGGCGAAGCGGATGAAACTCCGCCGGCACGCCTGCGACCATGGTGCTGACCGCGGCCCGGCCACCCTGAGGCCGGACCCGGCCAAGCCGGTCCCACGCGGGCGCCGGCGAGGCGCCCGCCGGGAAAACGGGGAAAAACAAAAGCGACATGCGGGACGGGGCGGCCGCGGGGCAAGGGGTTGCGATCCTCCCGAGCATACCCGGCGCGGCCGGCCGGCGCACCCCCACTTCGAGGGGGCTGCGTGAAAAACACCCGTTCCCCCTCCAACGAGGGGGGCCACGCCCCGCGCACTCCGCTATGTTCATGCCCGCGAGATGCCCCCTGGCGGCCACCCGTCACGTCTCGCTGCTTACCCGACCCTTGGCGCTCCACCCGCCAAACACACCCCACCCATGAACCGCACCCTGCTCCGTCTGCTCGTCTGCGTAGCGAGCTTCCTGCTCGCCACCGTGCCTCCGGCTTCCGCCCAGGCCGACAACACCGGCACCATCACCGGCCGCGTCTATAACAACGTCAGCAAGGAATACATCCGCGACGCCGAGGTCACCGTCGAGGGCACCGACATCAAGGTCCCCTCCGGCACCAGCGGCGCCTTCACGCTCGCCCGCGTCCCCGCCGGCGAGGTCACGCTCCGCGTCAGCTACGCGGGCCTGCCGCCCGTCACCACCACCGTCACGGTCACCGCCGGCGGCACCACCGACCGCGAGATCGAGATCGGCGGCGCGCCCGCCTCCGACGGCAAGGTCCTCGTGCTCGAGGCCATCAAGGTTGTCGCCGAGGTGGACGGCAACGCGAAGGCCCTCCAGCGCCAGAAGAATTCCATGAACCTCAGCCGCTCCGTCTCGTCCGACGCCTTCGGCAACGTCACCGAGGGCAACGTGGGCGAGTTCCTCAAGTTCCTCCCCGGCGTGGAGCTCGAATACGTCGAGGCCGACACCCGCGGCCCGCGCATCGGCGGCATGAGCTCCGAATACGCCAGCGTCACGCTCGACGGCAAGAACATCGCCAGCGCCGACTCCTTCGGCCAGTATGTCGGCTTCGAGAACTCCGGCGGCGGCACCGCCAACCGCTCCTTCGGCTTCGACAGCATCTCGATCAACAGCATCGAGTCCATCGAGCTCAACCGCGTCACCAGCGCCGCGATGGACGCCAACGCGCCCGCCGGCAACATCAACCTGAAGACGAAGAAGGCCTTTGACCGCAAGGGCCGCCAGTTCGGCGGCTCGTTCAGCACCGTGCTCAACAGCGAGGAGTTCACCCTCGCCCGCACCGCCGGCCCCGGCGACACCGTCGGCCGCAAGTTCCGGCCCAACTACAACGTCAACTACTCCGACGTCTTCTTCGGCGGCCGCCTCGGCGTCGTGCTCAGCGTCCAGGAATCCAACCTCTACAACGAGCAATACCGCGTGGACCACACCTACAACCGCACGCCCACCGCCACCGACACGCGCCCGCAGGTGCTCACGCAGGTCCTGCTCAAGGACGGCCCCAAGTGGACCAACCGCGGCAGCTACACCGCCGTCATGGACTTCAAGGCCAGCGAGCACCTCACGCTCTCGCTCTCCACGCTGTTCTCCCGCTACCACGCCGAGTTCTACAACCGCCAGGTCACGATGACCGCCGGCGGCACCCGCGCCACGGTCCCCGGCGACGGCGTCACCACCTACGGCACCGCCACCACCACGGGCGGCAGCATCGTCTTCGGCGGCGGCAACGGCCAGAAGTTCACCAACACGCTGACCTTCGTGCCCAGCTTCGAATACCGCCGCGGCAACTGGCTCATCGACGGCTCGTTCAGCTCCTCGCACTCGCGCAACGACTACGACAACCTCTCCCACGGCACCGTCGCCAACTCGCCCGTCAACAACCTCACCGGCATCGGCTTCACTGCCAGCCGTTCGAGCACCGAGGACGCCGACTGGCAGATCACGCAGACCGGCGGCCCCGACTGGACCAACCTCGCGCTCCAGACCAACCCGCGCATCTCCGACGACAACCGCCAGAACACGATCGACGTGAAGTCCGGCGAGCTGAACTTCCGCTACGCGCTGCCGTTGAAGAACCCGACCACGATCCAGTTCGGCGCGAAGCGCATCGTGAACGACCAGTGGGCCCGCAATTCCAACGACCTCGACAAGTGGCTCTACGTCGGCCCCGGCGGCGGCACCACCGGCAACTACGGCGCCTACACCTCGCCCTTCACGCTCTACCGCGGCTCCAACCAGCCCGGCGTCACCTTCCGCTCGCTCGGCGGCGGCGGCGCCCCGCCGTTCCCCAACCGCGATGCGCTCGGCGCGCTCTTCAAGAGCAACCCCGAGTATTTCGTGCAGACGCTGCCCACCAGCGCCAGCGGCTCCAGCAGCGCCGGCATCAGCCTCGCCAACTACGAGTCCGGCAAATACCTCAACCAGCCGACCTACGACGTCGAGGAGACGATCACCGCCGGCTACCTGATGGCCAACACCCGGTTCCGCGGCCTGCAGCTCCAGGGCGGCGTGCGCTTCGAGCGCACCGAGATCCTGTCCACGGAACTCGACCCCTACTCCAACCAGGATGTCGCCGCCGCGGGCTACGCCGTCACCGCCGCCGGCGCGCCCAACAGCATCGCCGCGATTGACTACAAATACTCCAAACCCCGCGTCCAGCGGCAGGGCGAATACGACGACTTCTTCCCGAGCTTCACCGCCAAATACGCCATCCGGCCCAACCTCCTCGCCGATATCGGTTGGGGCAAAACCATCCGCCGCCCCGACCTCGCCAAGATCAGCGGCACGCGCCAGGTCAACGAGGACGCCGAGGAAATCACCACGCCCAACCCCAACCTGAAGCCCGAGCGCTCCCAGAAGGTCGCCGCCGCGCTAAGCTGGTTCTTCGGCAACGCCGGCATCAACAACCTGCAGGTCGTCGCCAGCCACAATCGCGTCGTCAACAAGACCATCCAGGACCGCCTCACCGCCGAGGAATTCGGCAACGAGGATCCGGCCTACGCCAGCTACGAGTTCGTGAGCTTCGGCAACGCCGCCTCGCCCGTCGCCTACAACTCGATGGAATACTCCTACCAGCAGTATCTGTCGTTCCTCCCGCGCCTGCTCCAGGGCACGTCCATCACCGCGTCCTACACGCGCACCTACGTGGACACCGTCCCCGGCATCACGCTGCTCGGCATCTTCCCGCACACGGTGAAGGGCACGCTCCGCTACCGGCTCAACCGCTTCAACATGAGCTTCAGCGCCATCTGGCAGGATGACTCCGGCCCCTACCAGGCCAACAACCGCTACAAGCCCGCCAACACGAAGTGCGACCTCACGGTGGACTACCGCCTCACCGACCGCGTCGGCCTCTTCATGGCCGGCCGCAACATCTTCGAGGAATCGCACCGCCTGATGGAGCGCAGCGCCGGCAACCCCGACCTGCTCTTCCGCTACGAAAACTACGGCACCAACTGGACGTTCGGCATCCGCGGCCGCTTCTAAACCCGCCTCGTTGTAGGGCGGGGTCTCCGAACCCCGCCTCTGTCCCCCGCCCGTCCCGCCCCCGCGGGACGGGCTTTTCTTTGCCCCAATCCAAAACGCCCCGACGCACATTCCAAAATGGAGCCGGGACGGCCTGCCAGCCATAGGCTCGGCGACGGCTGGCCCTCGTCCCGGTATCTGCTGTAGCCGGGGTCGCCGACCCCGGTCCGATAAAAATACTCCCTTAAAGGAGTAACGTTAACTTACTCCTTATCGGGGGTATTCTCTCCGGTCCGCCACCAGCCAGCCCGCGAAGGTCCGATCCGCACCGGTCGGAAGCGAAGCTCGACTGATTCTCACTCCATCGAAAACCCGCCGAGTTGCGCCCCAAACACGGCTGCACTTCCCGCCAGATCAGGCATCAACATCCGAGTCCGACGCCTTTGTTGGCCCACTAAACTTGGACTGGCACGGCGATGGCAGTCTGAATCTGGGTGTATACGTCGATATCCGTGCCGAGCGTGTCCAGCGACATCACCAAGCTATATCGGATTCGCTTCCCGAACCGATTGTGCTGCGGCCGCAGCTTCCACCATCCGTTCACCGGAAATACGGCGATGTGTTCCATTTGCGCAAGCTGCGCCGCGGTGCCGCTCCAATAGTCGCTGTGGATAGATCCGCGGCGGCGAAGCTTATCCCCAACCATCCAACCTTCCGTAGCATCATCCGGCGCTTCATACCCCGCCCTTTCTTCCTCGCTGATCGCATCGGTCACTCGGGCGATGAAATTCTTCAGCGTCTCGGTAGGCGTCTGGACCTGGAACCTTAGGTTGCACCCGGCATAGCGATATTTGGTGGTTGGCACCCGTGCTCCGGGGTTTGGCTCGATGAAATACGACAAGGTTACTCGCAGCCGAACTTCGGCGGCTCCATGATCCAAAAGAAGCTGCCGTGGCCACGGCAGCCTGTATAAGGCCATGTCCCGAGTTACCACTCTGGTTTCTTTTTTCTCGAAGGGCTGAAGCGAGTCTTGGGCGACCAGGGTGGCACGATTCCGAACAGATGCGAGTGCTTGAACTACGTCAGGCACGCCATAACCAAAGCGAGCCAACGCTTGGGCGACCGTTGCTTTATCAGCCGCGTCAACCCCGCTCCGCATTGCCGGCGTCCAGTATGCTGCGTGAACCAATAATCCCCGGATCGTCTCCGGCCAGTATTCGGGATACCGAGCGCTGATCGACGCTGCGGCTTGCGCAGCAAGAGCCGTTGCTGCGCTGGTCGCTCCGAACGTGGTCAGTAGCCGATGCTGAAACTGCGCATTGGTGGAAAGCAGAGACAGAGAGTCGTGAGTCAGGGCAAGGTCCGATCCATCGTAGCCGCGGTTTCCTCCCTCGAAGACGACATCCGGCTTCAGTGGCCAGTGGCGGGATTCTTTCCCTAACCAAAGCATGCTCGTCCGGCTCTCCGGGCTGAGACCGCCACGTGGAGCAAGCGGGGTCCAGCCTTCCAATATGTTGCCGTGGTTGTCACGTAGCGTGTCCTTGTCGGTATAGGCTCCAATCGTGAGGGCGTTCCACGATTGCGCCGGATCCTCAATGGATCGCAGATCGTTAAGACTCGGGTATTCGTGGCGGTTTGTGAGGTCCCTAACATTACCCGCACTGACGCAGATGAGCCTCTTGGTTTCTTCCGCTTCAAGGAGGCCGGAAGAGTAACTATCGAGAGCCGATGACCAAGCACTCGGCCGCCCATTTTCGTAAAAATCGGGTGCATCACTGGCCGTAACCGCGAGCGCGAACACCCGCCGCCTATTCGGTGCGTTCGTCTCAGCCGTCGCCATCGCCTGTTGGGTAATGGGACCGTAGTGCTCGGGCTCATTGTGACCGACACGCGGGAGTATTTTCACCGACTCCAAGTGATGTGTGAGCTGAACGGGCGGACCTCCCGCCAGCAGCGGCGTAAGGTCGCCGTATGCCGCAAGCCCTGCCATCTGCGTGCCATGACCGAACTGCTCGTGGTCGTCCTTCCCCCACTCGGGCTTGACGGTGTCATGATGATCCGGATGAAGCAGGTCACTCAGCAGCGGATGCCCCCGGTTTACGCCTGTGTCCAAGAGGCAAACAGCCGTGTTCCCGTCTGGAGGTGGGTTGAGTCGCTGTTTCAGGGCCTGCACCAAGGCATGCTGGTCCGCGGCTGGTTTTTCGACGAAGTCGGCAGCAGTCAGTGTCGGGTGTCGAAGCTCACTGACGAAGTTAAGCAGTGGGATCGACCCGGCGAGCTTCTGCCGCGTCGTTTTGATCAAAAACACCGAGTGTTCGGGAAGCACTAACTTGCCCGATTTAACTGCCATGTCGCTCTGCTGCGCAGCCGTGAGGACTGCGTTCTCATGTAATTCGCGCTTCGCCTCGTTCGACCCCGCCCTGACCCAGACCTCCCACCAGACCTCGTCATTCAAGCCTGGAAGCGGATGCTTAGAGGTCCAATAGGCCTCGATCGCCGCAAGCGCGATGGACTCGATATTCCCTATGAGCCGTTTGTTGTCCCTCTTGGCGGCTGCTTCGTAGGCGTTGATACGATTCAGGAAGAACGAGAGCTTCCCATCGCGAACAAACACGGTAGCAACCTCGAGCGGTAGCGGCGCACCTTCGTCCTGCGGGACCATAATGATCCGAGTGTTCTTCAACACGATGCCGAGCGTAGGCGAATCAAGGGACTCAAGTTTAAGCGGCCGACCCGGCACGCCGCGCACCTCGATGTCGATTCCGGCGGCGTCTTCGTAGGCCGCCAATTCACCGGTCAAACGGATTCGATCCGCCTCGGCCTGGACCACATGGAGTTCCTGCCGGAGCTTCTGTGCGTGAGCAGCCCTATTCCTTGGAACCATGTCGAACCGTCCACCGCCTCCACCTTTCGCGGTGTATGCCCGTCGACTGCCCCGTCCGGAGAAATCGAGATGGCGAAATGTGACCGGGACTCCGTTCGCCATAACTTAACCGTGGCGTTTCTCCAGGAAGAGTCGCCGCTGGCTTATGATGTCGAACAACACGTCGGCACTGATGCCGGACTTGTTGTGCAGCAGCATATCCTTCACCGCCTCTTCGCAGACGCGGGTGATTTCGGCGAAGCTCAGGCCCGTTGATGCTTCGGCTAGTTTCTTGAAATTTAGTCGGGGGAGCTTGTGGCCCGCCAGCCTTTCGCGATAAGTCTGCTCGGCAAGAGCAACAGTGGGCAGGCCCAATTCGATGATGTCGTCGAAGCGCCGGAACAACGCTCGGTCCAGAAGGTGTCCGTGGTTAGTCGCTGCGACGACCACGCTGTTGCCACGATGATTCTCCACGAAGACCAAAAAGCTGTTTAGCACGCGACGCATCTCGCCAACGTCGTTTTCTGCGCCGCGAGCGATGCCAATCGAATCGAACTCGTCGAACAAGTAGACAGCGCGAGTTTTTTCTACCGTCTCAAAGATCAGACGCAGCTTGGAAGCAGTTTCACCCAAGAACCGGGTCATCAGCGCATCGAGACGCACGATGAAGAGTGGCAGCGCGAGTTCGCCGGCAAGGGCCGACGCGGTCATGGTCTTGCCGCAGCCGGGAGGGCCTGTGAGCAAAACAGTCTGCCGTGGACGAAGTCCATGCGACTTCAGCTTATCCAGTTGCCTTTGTTCGGTGAGTATCCGCCGGACATGCTCCTCCGCGGCTTCGCTGAGAATGAGGTCTCCAAGCTTCGTGGTTGGTTGCCGAATCGCTAGCAGATCGGCGACTTCACCTTGGGGCTGGGCGATGTGCAGCAGGTTCTGTTGTGCAGCTTGTCGGGAATCACGCAGTTTAATGCGTTCGACGATGTCCCGCAATTCTTTGGCCAATTCTGCGTGGCCACTCCGAGCCTCAGCGGCCGCCACCTGCAATGCCACTGCATAGAATTGAGGGTCATCGCCTTCAGCGTGACTCTTCAACAGGGCTTTGATCTGTGCGGCACTGGCCATTGGCGCTAAGGGTAATCAGATGGACCCTTGGGGCAAGCGACAGGCCCGGCAATGCAAAATCCCGCAGCTTGAGACTTATCGAAACCGTCAGATATCTGTTTTGTCTGACAGGCTCGGGCGTTGTGCTCACTCGACCTTCTTCGCTGGCGGCTGATGCCCGATCTGCTTGTTCGCCCAGGCGATTAAGTGGCTCATGTTGCTGCGGCTTTCGTGGCCGCCGTCGTGCTGGCGCCAGGCAAGGACGCCGTCGAGGCGGCCGAAGGTGGCGGAGGGCAGGAGCGCGGCGCGGTAGTTCGTGGGGTCGCCGACATCCTTCACGCCGAGGAGGCGGAAGGCTTCGCCGGCGGCCACCGTGGCCATGTAGCTGCCCTGCTGGTCGAGCCAGTGCGCGTCGCCCTTCTCGGGCACGCCGTAGCTGACGAAGGTCGGGCGCGGGGCGCAGAGCGCGAGCAGCGAGTGGGCGTCCACGGGGATGTCATTGGGGGTCTTGCGGCCGAAGGAGGACTCCTCGGCGGCGAAGCGGATGAAGCTGCCAGACATCCAGTGGTAGGCGCCGGAACCGGCGAGGTTCTCCACCGTCTCGCCGAAGTCGCGGCGGTGCGGCTTGGTGCCGCCTTCGCCGGACGAGGCGATCAGGCCGAAGGCGAAGCGCGGCTCGAAGGCCAGCGTGACGAGCGCGGCCTTGCCGTAGCGCGACACGCCCTCGATGCCGACGCGCTTGGCGTCGGCGGCGGGGAGCGTCTCGAGGTAGTCGAGCGCACGGGCCGCGCCCCAGGCCCAGGCGCGGAGCGCGCCCCATTGCTCGGGCGTGCGCCGCGCGCCCTTGTTCGTCAGGCCGATGATGCCGGACGTGAGGCCGGCGCCGTTGTCGGGCTGGATGCTGGCGGGATTGAGCGCGACGTAGCCCCAGCCGGCCTGGATCAACTGCTCGTTGGACGGTGGCGCGGCGGGCTCCGCGACGCCGGGAAAGCGGAACGGCGGTTCGTCGGGCATCGCGGCCGAACCGAACATGATCAGCACCGGCACCGGGCCGGCCGCCTCGGCGGGCAGCACGACGGCCATCTTGATGACGACGGAAATTTCCGGGCACGCGGCGTTGTCCACAATGCCGACCAGGCGGCGCGCGACAACAGGCACGCCGCCGACCTTGGTGTTCACGGTCTCGGTGACCTCCCACTCCACCTTGGGCACGCCGGCGGGAATGCGGCCCACCACGTCGCGCTCGAAGTCCTCCGCGATCTCGGGGCGGCGCTTCTGCCACCACTGCTCGGGCGTCGTGATCTTGGTGCCATCCTTCGCGACCATCAGCTCGGGCCAGTCGGGCCAGGGGTTGGCCTTGTTCGGATCGTAGTTGGGCGGGTTGGTCGAGCCGGCGTTGGGGTTGCGGCCCGGACGGAGCTTGGTGATCCCGAGCTGCTTCAGCATGTCCTGGTGATCCTCCTGCGTGAGCCGGTTGACGACCTGCCGCTCCGCCTGCGTCTGCTCCCAAAACGGCTTCGTGAAGTCCGGCTTCGGAGGCGCGGCGATGGCGGCAGGGACCTGGGCGCCGAGCGGCAGGGCCACGGAACAGGAAAGCAGCAGTAAGGCGGCAAGGCGGGGGGTAGGATTCATAGCAAAAGGGGGAATAAGGCAGGTTTAGCCACAGATGGACCCGGATGAACACGGATTCAAACCAGCCGCACACAAGGACGGAAATTTTCCGGGCTAACGTATGAACGGGATGGCCCACGGAACACACAGAATACACGGAATGGAACTGCCAGGGACCAGATTTTGGCCTTCACTTCGTAGCCCTGCGCGGGAGCGCGGGGACCGTGGCTCACGTTGACCGCGTAGAATCCCGCTGCTCCCGCAGCGGGCTACACTCAAAGCAAGAGCAGCCGATCTCGTCGGTCCCACCTTCAGTGTGTTCCGTGTATTCCGTGGGCACTCTTCTGCCTCCCGGCCTCAGTTTTGCTGAGCAAGAACTGTGGACCGGTGCCGGGTTGCGAGCACGCAACAACCCAGCCACGGCGTAGGACGGGCGACTGGCCCTGGATTTGCAGCAGCAAATAACAGGGGTTCCACGCCTCCCCTTTCATCCTCAGGTTTCCGAGCCGCAGCGGAGGCTGCGCGACTCGTCCCGGGCGGCCAGCAGGCCGCAACAGGAAGGTTTCAGCCTTCAGGTTTCTGCTTCATCCCGCCAGCATCTGGCGGAGCGCTTTTTGCCAGCCGGCGTGGAGGGCGGCGACTTGGTCGGCGGGGAGTTTCGGCTGATAGACGATTTCCTCGCGCGGGCCGGCGGCGATGGATGCGAGGTCGCGGTGCAGGCCGAGGCCGAGCTGGCCGGCGAGCACGGCGCCGAGCGGGGAACAGTCGGGCATGGTGGCCACGTGCAGATCCACGCCGCAGAGGTCGGCGCAGAACTGCATGAGAAACTTGCTGGCCGTGGGACCGCCGTCGCCGTGCAACGCCGCGAGCGGCACACCCGCCTCGGCACGCATGGCGTCGAGCGCGTCACGGACCTGAAACCCGATGGACTCAAAGGCCGCGCGCGCGACATGGCGTCGGTCGCTGTGGCTCGACAGCCCGAGGATCGCCGCCCGCGCGTCGGGCCGCCAGTGCGGCAGGCCGAGGCCGGTGAAGGCCGGGACGAGATGAACGCCGCCGTTGTCGGGCACGGAGAGGGCGAGTTGCTCGATCACCGGCACGTCGGCCGCGAGGCCGAGCTGGTCGCGCAGCCAGGTGAGCGTGGAGGCGGACGAAATGATGATGCCCTCGAAGGCGTAGGTCGGCCGGCCGGCATGCGACCAGGCGAGCGCGGTCAGCACGCCCTGCGACGAAAACCGCGGCGTGTCGCCGATGTTGAGCAGGAGCGAGGAGCCGGTGCCGAAGGTGACCTTGGCCGCGCCGGGCGCATAGCAGCGCTGGGCGAAGAGCGAGGCCTGCGAGTCGCCCATGACACCGCGGATCGGGAGTGGTTTGGCCAGCGCGCCATCGAGCGTCGTTTCTCCGAACGACGCTGAACAGTCGCGCACCTCGGGCAACGCGCGGCGGGGCACTTCCCAAAGCGCGCAGAGTTCGTCGCTCCACGCGAGCCGGCCGATGTCGTAGAGGAGCGTGCGCGAGGCGTTCGTTGTGTCGGTCGCGAAGACCTTGCCGCCGGTGAGTCGGTAAATGAGGTAGGCGTCGATCGTGCCAATGAGCGCCGAGCCGTCGGCGAGCTTCGCCTTCAGGCCGGGCTGGTGGCGCACGAGCCACTGGAGCTTAGAGGCGGAGAAATAGCCGTCGATCTTCAGGCCGGTGGTCCGATGGACAAGCGCCTCGTGCGCTTTCGCCGCTGCGCAAAACCCGTCGCCGCGACGATCCTGCCACACCAGCGCGCGGTGCAGCGGCCGTCCGCTACCACGCTCGAAGACGACGATGGTCTCGCGCTGGTTCGTAATCGAGAGGGCTGCGATCTCCCCGACTTTGTCGGGGTTGCGTGCCAGCAGCGTGCGGAGGACGGTGAGGGTGTTCTGCCAGATTTCCTCGGCGTCGTGCTCGACCCAGCCCGGCTGCGGGTAGTGCTGCGCGTGGTCCCGCGCCTCGCGGTCGAGTGAACGCCCCTCCGCGTCGAAGAGCAGCGCCTTCGTGGCCGAGGTGCTTTGGTCAAGGGCGAGGAAGAGAGGCATGGGAGACTAATGGCGAAACCTGAGACCTGAAACCTGAGACCTGAGGATGGACTCCGAGCCCCTGGATGTGCCTGCCTTCATTTCAGCTTTCAGGTTTTCAGCAATCCCTGCGCCGTGGCGCTCAGTCCTTCCATCGAGATTCCATAATGCCGGAAGATGTCGGCCTGGGCGCCGGTGACGGTGTCTTCGTCGGGGAGGCCGACGATCTTGAAGCGCGGGGCGAGTCCGGCGGAGAGCAACGTCGAGGCGACAGCCTCCCCCAGCCCGCCGTGGACCATGTGCTCCTCGACGGTGAGGACGGCGCGGCACTCGCGTCCGGCGGCGAGCACGGCGGCGGTGTCGAGCGGCTTGATCGTGTGGAAGCTGACGACGCGCGCGGAGACGCCGGCTTCCGCGAGATGGGCGGCGGCGAGCAGCGCGTGGACAACCGTCTCGCCGCTGGCGAGGAAGGCGACGTCGGTTGTGGGAGCGAGCTTGCTCGCGACATTCCCCGTGCCAGTCGGGAGCAAGCTCCCTCCCACAGGATAAATGACGCGGGCGCGACCGGCTTCGAAGGTCCGGTCGGCTCCCGGCAGATCCAGCATCGCGGCCTTGCCGAAGCGCAGGAAGACCGGGCGCTTCGCCTGGGCGGCGAACTTCACGGCCTCGCGGGTCTCGAAGTTGTCGGCCGGGGCGATGAGCGTGAGGTTGTTGATCGCGCGCAACACGGCGAAGTCGTGGATCGAGTGGTGGGTCGAGCCGAGCGCGCCGTAGCTGACGCCGGAGCTGATGCCGACGAGCACGCCGGGGACGTTCGAGTAGCAGACGTCGTTCTTGATCTGCTCAAGCGAGCGGGCGGTGAGGAAGCAGGAGGGCGAGACGCCGAAGGCCTTCTTGCCGCAGGCGGCGAGGCCGGCGGTGATGCCGACGAGGTTTTGCTCGGCGATGCCGACCTCGACGATCTGCTTGGGCAGCGCCTTGCCGTAGGGGGCGAGCTTGCCCGAGCCGCGCGAGTCGGAGGTGACGGCGACGATGTTTTTGTCCGCGGTCGCGAGCTGCTGCAGCGTGTCGGCAAACTCCTCGAGGTTGGCGCGGCCCTTCTTGAGGCCGAGTTTCTCCGCGACGGCCTTGGCGGCCGGCGTGAACATGGATGGGGCGGGCGCGCTCATGCGATGAAACCTCCGGAACCAGTCATTCTGAGCGGAGCGAAGAATCCAAGTGGACTCTCGCACACGAAAACGCCCTCGCACGTCACCTTGGATCCTTCGCACGGCTCAGGATGACACGCAGGTGTAGGGGCGCACCTTGTGTGCGCCGGTTTGGCAGCGGGAGTGCTCGGGCGCAGACGAGCTGCGCCCCTACAAGAGAGAAGACGGTTCATGCGACGGTCTCCTTTGCTTTCTTCTCCGCGGCTTCCAGCTCCGCGAGCGCCTGGGCCAGCTCGGCGTCGGACGGGACGCCGTGGTGCCATTTGCCGACGTTTTCCATGAAGCTCACGCCCTTGCCCTTGACGGTGTTGGCGATGATGAAGAGTGGCTTGCCGGGATGCGGCGTGGCGATCGCCGACGTGAGCGCGGCGTAATCATGGCCGTTGACCGAGCGGACTTCCCAGCCGAAGGCGCGCCATTTCTCGTCGAGCGGCTCGTTGGACATGACGTCCTTGGTGTGGCCGGTGATCTGGAGTGTGTTGTGGTCGAGGATGGCGACGAGGTTGTCCAACTTGTAGTGGGCGGCGGCCATGGCGGCCTCCCAGTTGGAACCCTCGGCGAGCTCGCCGTCGCCGAGCAGCGTGAAGACCTTGAAGGCATCGCCGTCCATCTTCGCCGCGAGCGCCATGCCGAGGCAGATGGGCAGGCCGTGGCCGAGCGCGCCGGTGTTCATCTCCATGCCGCGGATCTTCCGGGTGGGATGGCCGACGTAGTAGGATTTGTAGTGGCAGACCGTGTCGAGGTCGGCGTCGGGGAAGTAGCCGCGGTCCGCCATGACGGCGTAGAGCGCCTCGACGCAGTGGCCCTTGCTCTGGACGTAGCGGTCGCGCGTCGGCGAGTCCACGGTCTCCGGGCTGATCTTCAGCACGCGGTTGTAGAGCAGGCTCAGGATGTCGAGGCACGAGAGCCCGCCGCCCGTATGGCCGGCGCCGGCGCCATGGATGAGCGTCAGCATCCGCCGGCGCAGGGCGAAGGATTTGAGGTGAAGGTCGCGGTCAGTCATCGGGAGAAAAGACCACAAGACCACAGACTACTGACCACAGGACCTTCCAAGGCGGAGTCACCGCAGGTCATGGAGCAGAAATTCCATCGACTGGTCGTCATCTGTTTGAGTCCTTAGTCTGTTGTCTGTGGTCCGTAGTCGGTGGTCTGCGCCGCTCCTCACTCCTGCGGCGCCTCGTGGTGATACACTTCCCAGCCGAGGTAGCGCTCGAAGGCCTCGGCGAGGATGGGGGCGGTGCGGGAGGCGTTCATGACGACGTGGTGCTCGAAGCCCTCGCGGCAGACGTGGCGCATGAGCTTCTGCAGCTTGGGCACGCGGGCGACGGCGCGGTTGCCGAAGGTCTTCAGCTCATCGTCGGTCAGCTCGCCCTCGCCCACGTAGGTGCGGATGACGCCGGCGGCGTCGTCGGTCGTGATGCGGCCGTAGGTGAGCGGGCGGGCCGTGGTGCGGCCGTCGAGCGCGCCCCAGGTGTTCTCGACTCCGAGCGTGGAGCCGAGGATGGGCGCGTTGAGGACCTTGATGTCGGGCAGGAAGGACTTGGCCCAGTTGCCGCAGTGGA
>CBINOW010000007.1:0-61543 GCA_966252395.1 uncultured Oleiharenicola sp.
GTGAGGATGACGGTCTCCACGCTCGGCACCTTAACCTGCCGCCGCGCCAACGCGCGGGCCAGCAGTGAAAGATAAACCGGCTCGCCTTCGATCACCTGCGGCTTCACCGCCTGCAGCTCGCGGGCGATGCGGTCCCACTCGCCCTCGGGAAAAGCGAACGGATCGCTCGAGAGGTTGAGGTAGACGGTGCCGTCGAAGTAACGGTGGGGAAACGGATGATCCTCGTAGGGGCAAAGGTTGCTCGAGCACCCGACCGGCGCGAGCACGCACTTGCGGTAAGGCCGGTCGGCGTAGCGCGCGAGCACCGGATGCGCGAGGTAGGCGCGACGCGTCTGGGCGTTCCACCAGCCGTCCTCCATCACCACGGTCATTGGCCCGCTCGTCGTGCCGGAGGTGTGTTCGTATTCGTATTTCTTCTGCGCGAACCCGCGCTCGATCTCGGTGTAATCGTGGAAGAAGGCCGTGTGTCCGCGTTGCACGATCTCCTGCTTGGTGAGCACGGGAATCTCCCGATAGCACGACCAGTGCAACGGCTCGTCGTGCAGGGGAAAGCGCAGGTGGTAGAGCGGACTGCGCCGGTAAATGGCGCGGATTTCCTGCTCCAGCGTCTCGGGGACACGCCCGGCCGCCGTGCTCGGCAATGAGGCAGGCAGGTTGGCAAAGACCGGAGTGAGCGTGGCAGTTTCCATCAGGTGCGGGCAGTGAATCCGGAGGTCGCGGCAAGTCAAACGGACCGCGCCCTCATCCCCGCCCAATGGGATTGAAAGAGCAGCAAGGCGTTCAGCACCATGGCGTGCGTGATGCCACCCGCGGCGGCCAGTGCGAACACTTCCTCGACGGGCTTGGTGAGAATCTCGAACTCTTCATCCGGGTCCCACTCAAGATCAGCCTCGCGACGGGCGTTCTCCACGAGCACAAGATGACACCGGTTGCTTTGCATCGCCGGGTTGGGATGCACCGAGCCGAGCAGCCGCGCACCCGTTCCGACGAAACCCGACTCCTCGCGCAGTTCCCGCACACCGGCCGTCACCGGATCCTCGCCGGCATCAATCACGCCGCCGGGAATCTCGAGGGAAAAATCGTTGATCCCGTAGCGGAACTGGCGGACGAGCACCAGACGCCCGTCCGGCGTCAGCGCCACCACGTTCACCCAGTCCGGAGGATTGATCACAAAGAAATCCTGTTCCTTCTCGCGCCGGGGATGGCGGTAGATCGCCTTCACCACGTCGAAAATGCGCGTCGTCGCGTGCGGCTCCTCACGGAGCTTTTGCCAACGGAGGGGTGGACCGGGATTGTTCATGGCGAAAAAAATGCCTCCACGACACAAGGTCTTGGAGGCACCGGGAAAAACTTCGGGAAGAATTACTTCTTCGGGATGCGGATCTTCTGGCCGACGCGCAGCTTGGTCGGATCGAGACCGGGATTCTCGGCCTCAATGGCGTCCATCTTGACCGCGAACTTGCGGGCGATCTTGGCGAAGGTGTCGCCAGAGCCGACCGTGTAGGTGCCATCGGCGTTCAGCACACCGGTGGGAGCAGCGGCGCCAGCCTTGCCACCCGCAGCCGGAGCCACGGCCTTGGCCTTCTGGGCCTCCTCGACCTTCGTGATCTGGGCGCGCAGGGTGCCGATCTCGGTGCCGACCTGGGTGAGAGCGTTTTGCACGCCCTCGCGCAGACCGCGGAGGTCGTTCTCAGTCTTGGCCGTGGCGGCGCGCAGGTCGCCCTCGATGGTGGCGATCTTCGGGATTTCCGCATCATGCGCGGCCACCGTCTTTTGGACGGTGGAAAATTTGACCAAGGCGACGATCGCGAGGATCAGGCCAAGGGCTCCGGCGATCACACCCACGAGCGGGAGGACGCTGCTGGAGCTGCTGCTGTCACGGGAAAGAGTGTCCATTTTTTTAAGAGATTGAAGAGTCGTATTTAGGGGGGGCTTTTTGGTGAGGCAAGAAGCATTTTATAAAGCTCAATCCGGCAGCTTTGCCCACCTGCCCAAGGGTTGTTTTTAACGTCCGAAAGCAGACCAACATACCACCATTGACAGCCGTCGGGGCAGCCCCTCCCATTGCCGGGCTGCGCTTCGGGGTGTAGCTTAGTCTGGTAGAGCGCCTGGTTTGGGACCAGGAGGTCGTAGGTTCGAATCCTATCGCCCCGACCAGCGGCAACTGTCCGCAAAAAAGCCCGCCGGAAATGGGCGGGCTTGTGACAGGAGACAGGATGCCTCAGAGCGAGGCCTTGCCCGCCATCAACGCCGTGGCGCGCTGCGCCCAGACACTGGTCGGATCAATTTTGCCGATCTCGGCCGCCAGTCGGCTGACTTCGGCAGTGTTGCCGGCTTCCAAGGCGAGCGAGGCCAGATGATACGTCGCCTCCGCCCGGTTGCCCTTGCTGAGGGCCGTGTCCGCGCCGATGGCCTTGAGGGTGGCCTCGGCGGCGGCCTTGTCGCCGGCGTTGAGCTGGCTGATCGCCACGCCCAGACGGGCGCGGCCCAGCAGCGCGGCATTTTTCAGGCTGCCGACGGCCTTGGTGTAGTTTTCCGCGGCCTGACGATAATCGCCGGCGGCATAGCGCTGGTCGGCGATCCGCAGGTGGGCGATGGCGGCCAGGGAGTGGCCTTCGTGGGCTTTGGCAAAAGCGCTGAGTTGCTCCGCACGGTCACCGGCCCGGGCAAACTCGGCCTGCACGGCCTGCTCCTGCTGCGCGGTGTAGTAGTGCCAGCCCTCGCGACCGATGACCACCAGCACGGCGACCACGCAGACGATCAGGATGAAGCTGCGGTTTTTCTCCCAAAAGGAATGCAGGGCCTCCTCGACGGCAGGTTGAGCCGGGGCGGCGGCTTGGTCAGGGGTCTGGTGTCCGGCAGGCGGGGGGATATTCATGAAGCCGGGCACATTGCAAAAGCCCCCCGCCCTCCTCAAGGAAAAAGGCGGTTCCGCCGCCGGGCGGCGGCTCAGTCGAACACGACGGTCTTGTTGCCGTAAACCAGGATGCGGTTTTCCAAGTGCCAGCGAAGGGCTTGCGCGAGCACGAGCTTCTCCAGATCGCGGCCCTTGCGCACGAGATCCTCGACGCCGTGACGGTGGGTCACGCGCACGACGTCCTGCTGGATGATCGGGCCGTCATCAAGCACGGCGGTGGCGTAGTGCGCGGTGGCGCCGATGAGCTTCACGCCGCGCTCGTGCGCCTGATGGTAGGGCTTGCCGCCCGCAAAGGCCGGGAGGAACGAGTGGTGGATGTTGATCACCGGCTGGCCGCAATCGCGCAGAAAATCCGCCGACAGCACCTGCATGTAGCGCGCGAGCACGACGAACTCCGTGCCGGTCGAGCGTAGGATCTCCAGCTGCTGCCGCTCGGCCTCGGGTTTCGTCGCGGCCGTGACCGGGATGTGGTGGAAGGGCAGGCCGTAGTGCTTTGCCGCGTCGGCCAGCAGGGTGTGGTTGGAGATCACACAGCCGAAGTCTCCGGCAAACTCGCCCGCCTTCCAGCGGAGCACGAGGTCGTGAAAACAGTGGTCCTCCTTCGACACGAAGAGCGCGCCCTTCGGCCGGTGCGTGGACACGGCGACCTTGGCCGCCATACCGAGCGAAGCGGCGAAAACGCGCAATTCGTCCGCCGCAGCCGCCGGGTTGCCGCCGGCCGGCACCCACTCGATGCGCTGGAAAAACTCGCCGCCTTCCATGTCGCGGTGCTGGTCGGCGTGCAGGATGTTGCCCTGCCGCGCGTAGATCCACCCCGACGTCTTCGCGACCAGACCGGGCTGATCCGGTCCGTGCAGAAGCGCAACGAGCGTGGCAGGGGGATTCATCACGGAAACAGGTCAGCTGACCTCGACGACGCTGTGCTTGTATTGCTGGATGGGGCGCACGTCCACGAGCTTGGCCTTCATCGCCTTGATGCCGTTGATCGAGGCACGGACGCCCGTGATAGAGGTCATGATGCAGACGTTGTTGGCCCACGCCGCGGCCCGGATCGCGTTCTCGTCGTGGCGCGGGATCATTCCGCGCGGGGTGTTGATCACGAGCTGGATCTCACCGTTCTTGATCATGTCCACGCAGTTCGGCCGGCCCTCGAGGAGCTTGTTGACGTGCTGCACCTCGATTCCGTTTTCCTTCAGGAGCTTGGCGGTGCCGCTGGTGGAGCAGAGCGTGAAGCCGAGCGCGATGAATTCGCGCGCGAGGTCCACGGCGAGCGGCTTGTCGGAATCCTTCACGCTGAAGAACACCTTGCCCTTGAGCGGCAGGCCGGGTTTGGCGGCCATCTGAGTCTTCGCAAAGGCGATGCCGAGATCGTCGTCAAGGCCCATGACCTCGCCGGTCGAGCGCATCTCGGGGCTGAGCATGATCGCCGCACCGGGGAAGCGGTTGAAGGGGAACACGGCCTCCTTCACGCACCAGTGCTTCGGCTGGATTTCCTTCGTGAAACCGAGGTCCTTGAGTTTAGCGCCGGCCATCACGCGGGCGGCGAGCTTGGCCAGCGGCACGCCGATGGCCTTGGCCACGAACGGCACCGTGCGCGAGGCGCGCGGGTTGACCTCGAGCACGTAGAGCTGGTTGTCCTTGAGGGCGAACTGGACGTTCATCAGGCCGACGACCTTGAGCGCCTTGGCCAGCGCGTAGGTGGCCTGCTGGATCTCGGCCTTCATCGCCGGGGACAGCGTGTGCGGCGGCATCACCATGGCGGCGTCACCGGAGTGCACACCCGCATACTCGATGTGCTCGAGCATGCCGCCGACGAGGGTCGTTTCGCCGTCGCTGATGCAATCCACGTCCACCTCGATGGCGTCCTCGAGGAACTTGTCGATGAGCACGGGCTTGCCGGGCATCACGTCGAACACCTGGCGCACGACCTCCTTGAGCTCGGCCTCGCTGTAGAGGATAAACATGCCGCGGCCACCAAGCACGAACGACGGACGCACCAGCACCGGGTAACCGAGCTCGGCGGCGCAGGCCAGGGCCTCGGGCTCGGACATCGCGATGCGGCCGGCGGGCGACTTGAGCTTCACCTGGTCGAGCACGGCGGCGAAGAGCTTGCGGTCCTCCGCGGTGTCGATGCTTTCCGGCGAGGTGCCGATGATGTTCACGCCGCGGGCCTTCAGCGCGCTGGCGAGGTTGAGCGGGGTCTGGCCGCCGAACTGCGCGATCGCGCCGACGCAACCTTCCTGCTCATAAACCTCCAGCACGTCCTCGAGCGTGAGCGGCTCGAAGTAGAGACGGTCCGAGGTGTCGTAATCGGTCGAGACGGTCTCGGGGTTCGAGTTGATCATCACGGTCTCGAAACCGGCCTGGCGCAGGGCGAACGACGCGTGCACGCAGCAGTAGTCGAACTCGATGCCCTGGCCGATCCGGTTCGGCCCGCCGCCGATGATCATGATCTTCTTTTTCTTCGAAGGCAGGATCTCGTTCTCGTCACCGTAGCTCGAATAATAGTAGGGCGTGAACGCCTCGAATTCCGCGGCGCAGGTGTCCACGAGGCGGTAGGTAGTGTTGACCCCGGCCTTCTTCCGGTGGGCGCGCATCGTGTCGAAGTCCGTCTTGAGGATGTGCGCGAGCTGGGCGTCGGAGAAACCGAACTGCTTGGCGCGGCGCAGCAGCCCGGCGGGCAACGTCGCCAGCGTGTGGGCGCGGACACTCTCCTCCATCTCGTGGATCTCGCGCAGCTGGTGCAGGAACCATGGGTCGATCTTCGACAGCTCGAAAATATCGTCCACCGACAGGCCGGCCTTGAAGGCCCAGCGGAGATAGAACACGCGCTCCGCGTTGGGTGTGCCGAGCTTCTGGCGGATGGTGGCCTCGTCGGGCACCTCGTCGCCGCCCCATTTGCCGCCGCCGCCGAAGCCGCGGGCACCGATCTCGAGTGAGCGGAGACATTTTTGGAACGACTCCTTGAAGGTGCGGCCGATGGCCATCGCCTCGCCCACGGACTTCATCGCGGAGGTGAGCGTGGTGTTGGCGCCGGGGAACTTCTCGAAGGTGAAGCGCGGGATCTTGGTGACGACGTAGTCGATCGTCGGCTCGAAGCTGGCGGGCGTGAGGCGCGTGATGTCGTTGCGCAGTTCGTCGAGCGTGTAGCCGACGGCGAGCTTGGCCGCGATCTTGGCGATCGGGAAACCGGTGGCCTTCGAGGCGAGCGCGGAGGAGCGCGACACGCGCGGGTTCATCTCGATGACGACCTGGCGGCCGGTCTTCGGGTCGATGGAGAACTGGATGTTCGAGCCGCCCGTCGCGACCCCGATCTCGCGGATGACGGCGAACGAGGCGTCGCGCATCACCTGGTATTCCTTGTCGGTGAGCGTCATCGCCGGCGCGACCGTGATCGAGTCGCCGGTGTGCACGCCCATGGGGTCGAAATTCTCGATCGAGCAGATGACCACGCACTGGTCCTTGTGGTCGCGCATGACCTCCATCTCGTATTCCTTCCAGCCGAGCAGGCACTCTTCGACGAGCACCTCGTGGACGGGCGAAACCTCGAGGCCGTTGTTGACGATCTGGTCGAACTCCTCGCGGTTGTAGGCGATGCCGCCGCCGGAGCCGCCGAGGGTGAAGCTGGGGCGGATGATGAGGGGCATCGTGCCGATATAATCGGCGGCGTCGCGCGCCTCGTTGAGCGTGTGCACCGTGCGCGACTTGGCGACGTCGAGGCCGATGCGCAGCATGCACTGCTTGAAGAGCTCGCGGTCCTCGCCCTTCTGGATGGCCTCGGGCTTGGCACCGATCATCTCGACCTTGTAGCGGTCGAGGATACCGGCCTTGTGCAGCTCCATTGAAAGGTTCAACGCCGTCTGGCCTCCCAGCGTGGGCAAAAGCGCGGAGGGCCGCTCCTTGGCGATGATCTTCTCCAAGATATCGACGGTCAGCGGCTCAATGTAGGTGACGTCGGCGAACTCCGGGTCGGTCATGATCGTGGCCGGGTTGGAGTTCACCAAAATGACGCGGTAGCCCTCCTCCTTGAGCGCCTTGCAGGCTTGGGTGCCGGAATAGTCAAATTCGCAGGCCTGGCCGATGACAATAGGACCGGCGCCGATGATCAGGATGGACTCGAGGTCTGTGCGTTTGGGCATGGGCGTGAGCGCCCGCGAGGCTTGCCACCCCCCTAGGGCGGGGCAAGCGGCAAAACACACGTGACGCGGGAGCGGCCGGGCCCAGCCCAATTCCTCACTCGAACCGGGTCGGATCGATGCCGAGGATTCGTGCCGCCTTGGACTTGTCGCCTTGGCAGGCGTTGAGCACCCGCGTGATGTAAAGTTTCTCCTGGCCTTCGAGGTAATCGGCCAGCTTGGGCCAATCCTTCAGCTCGTGCAGGCGAAGCGGCAGCTGCGCGGAGGTGACAACGCGGGTCTCCGTGGTGGTGAGAATCTGCGAGACGACCTGGGTGAACTCGTCGAGGTTGCCCGCCCAACGACAGGTGCGGAGGGTGCCCAGCGCATCCTCCGAAAATTCGATGAGCCGGGGGTCGGTGTGCGGATTCGAAACCTTGGCCGCCACGCTCTTCAGCAGCAGGGGGATGTCCTCCACCCGCTCGCGCAACGGCGGCATTTCGATGGGCAGCGCGGCGATACGGTAGAACAGTTCCTCGTTGAACACGCCCGCCTCGGCCAGCTTCTCGAGGTCCTCCTCCGTCGCACAGACAAGCCGGAAGGTGTGGGCGTTGTTGCGGATGACGGAGATCAGCTCGGACTGCGCTTCCCGGGGAAGGTTTTGCAGATGGGTCAGGAAAAGCGTGCCACCCTTGGCCTGCTGCACCCAGGTGCCGCCAGCGCCGTTGGCACCCAACAGACCGGCCCGCAGGCTTTCCATGCTGCTCAGCCGGCAGTCGATGCGGACCATGGGGCTTTCGGCCGCATTGCCGGCGGCGTGCAGGAGTTCGGCGGCAATCTCATGGCCGGTGCCGGGTTCGCCCGAGATCAACACCGGGGTGTGAGCCGTGGCCAGCTTCTTGAGCTGGGTGATCAACCGCTTGATCTTGGGGCTCTGTCCGACGAGTCGGGCCTCGAAATCACCAATCTTGACCGCCGTGGCCGGACCGTGGGCCTCGCGCTCGGAAACCGTGCGCCGGAACTCAAGGCTGCGCTTGAGCGCGTGCATGAGCTCATCGACCTTGAAGGGCTTCTGCAGGTAGTCGAAGGCCCCGTGCTTGAGCGCCTGGATCGCGCTTTCCGTGCTGGCGTAGGCGGTCATGATGACCACGACCGCACCGGGATCGTATTGCTTGAGCTGTTTCAGCAACGTGATCCCGTCCATCGGCTTCATGTCGATGTCGCATAGGACCAGGTCGAATTTTTCGGCCTTGTAGCGAGCGAGCGCCTTTTCGCCGTCCGTGGCAAAGGAGGTCTTGTGCCCGCTGGGCTGAATCACGGCCTCCAACATCTCGTGGATGGAGATGAGATCGTCGACGATGAGGATGGAGGCCATGTGATAAGGGAAGGGTCAGCTTGCGTGCACATCATCGGCACGCAAGCGACTTTCCGAAACCACCCCGATCACTGCATGCCACCGGCGACCGCACCGAGCTGGAAGATGGGGAGGAACATCGCCATGACGATGCCGCCGACCACTACACCGAGGAAAACGATGAGCATCGGCTCGATGAGCGAGGTGAGCGCGGCGACAGTGGCGTCGCACTCGGTGTCGTAGAAGTCGGCGATCTTGTTCATCATGCCGTCCACGTTGCCGGTGGTTTCGCCGGCCTTCACCATGTGC
The DNA here is from genome assembly GCA_966252395.1 of uncultured Oleiharenicola sp. Classification (GTDB taxonomy): domain Bacteria; phylum Verrucomicrobiota; class Verrucomicrobiia; order Opitutales; family Opitutaceae; genus Lacunisphaera. Next base: position 8,696 of record CBINOW010000007.1, read on the forward strand.
TTCATCATCGGCGGGAAGAAGGGATTGGCCGCCATGATGTCGGAAACCTGGCCGCCCTGGCTGACATGCTTGGCGATCTCCGCGCAGGCGTCCTCGACCTGCACCTTGCCGCTGGCGGCGGAGACGATCTCCAGCGTGCGGAGGATCGGCACGCCCGAACGCATGAGCGTGGCGTAGGTGCGGCAGAAGCGGGAGAGAGCGATCTTGTGCACCAGGTTGCCGAAAATGGGCGCGCGCACGAGGAACTGGTCCTTCTGCCGACGACCGTTCGGGGTGGCGGTATACTTGCCGAGGAAAAAATACACGAGGTAGGCACCGATGCCGATCGCCCACCACCAAGCCTTCATGAAATTGCTCAGGTCGATGAGCATTTGGGTCGGCACCGGCAGCTTGGCGCCGAAATCGTTGAACATCGCCGCGAACACCGGGATGACGAAGATCAGCAGCACGTTCACCAGCGCGACAGCCAGACCGATGACCGCGATCGGATAGGTCATCGCGGACTTCACCTTCTTGGTGAGCTTGACGGTGGACTCGAAGTAGCTGGCCACCTTGCCGAGAATCTCAGCGAGGCCGCCGGACGCTTCACCGGCCTCCACCATCGAGATGAAGAGCGAATTGAAGGAATTGGGGAACTTCTTGACCGCCGCGGAGAACGAGGTGCCGGTCGAGATATCATTGCGCACGTCGCGGATGACGATGCGAAAAACCTGGTCCTCGGTCTGGTCCTGCAGCGCTTCCAAGCACGACACCAGCGGGAGACCGGCCTGAAGCAAGGACGCAAGCTGGCTGGTGAAGATCGCGAGCTCGCCGAGATCGAGCTTGTAGGTTTTGGCCTTCTTCTCGAGGGCCTTCTGCTTGGCCATCGCCTGAGCCGCCCTGACGTTGGATTGTTGTTTCCCGGAGGTTGCAGGTGTCGCCATGGTGCCGGGAGGTAAATGACTTCTGCGGGAGCGGGCAATCCCTTTCCGCCTGCACGGGATGGCGACCGAACAAAAGCTTGAACGGCCGGATGACCGCGGCACGCTGGCCCCGTTTTCGCGGCTATAGTTTAATGGTAAAACCTCTGCCTTCCAAGCAGGTGTCGTCGGTTCGATTCCGACTAGCCGCTCCACCGCAAGAGCTAATTTTCCAGAGCAGAACCGTGGTGAACCGCCATGAACCGAGATGAACTGGTCAAATAGTGGCCACTAAGTGACCACGATATATTGGCTGGGGTTGGACGGGTTTTCACGAATTTTTTCGGTTCTGGGTGATTCAACCTGTGGTATTATAGGTTCCAGTTGATTCGAAGAGGCCCACCGCTTGCGTAGCGGATGACTGGGTTGAACGGCTTCGCAACGGGACCGATCCGATAACCACTCGGTCCAGCTCTTGATGCAGCGGTAGCTTGGTCTGTCCCGCACCTTTCCGGTGAAGTGACAGAGGAGCCCTGAGTTCTGTCCCGTGGTTTATTAAACCACCGCAGGCCTATGGCTTGCGGCTACCAGAACCCACCCGTGAATCCTAAACCTAAATCCGCCCTACTCCGCTCAAAGGACCTAAAACTACTGTTCTCACATAAACTGATCCTCCGCGCTCGTGCGGCTGGCTGGATCGCTCCCGCCCTCGTCCGGCCAGCTTTCACGCTATGGCCAGATTCCACAATCAAAACTCTGAAAGCCCGTTTATTGGCGGGTGAATACCCGCCCCCTCTACCTTGCGAGTTGAAGGCGAAAAAGAAGGAGACCAGTCATGCAAACTGATCTTCCCCTCGCCTTCCCCGGTCAGCAGCTCGATTTTCTCGGCCTGCTGTTCCCCAGTGTCACTCCAGCACCTGCCAAGTGCAGAAAACATGTTATGGGAGTCTTTAAGCGGCTACCTTCGGGTCTGATCTGCGAGTTGGTGGCCACCCGATTTACTCAGAGCAGCATGGGGCGAAACGCCTACACGCTAAGTAGACCAAATCACGGTGCGTTGATGATATTCACTAACGGTGTGCTCCTCGTAAGGAAGCCTACACCTCCGAACGTCGAGCAACATTTCACCCTCAAACGGGCCGCGTCGGGACGGTTGGTTTGCTTTGTGCGAAGTAACGGGCTGGCTGCGCTGCACCGCGCCGCTAAACATGAGCTTCAAGCACGCGTTAAAGCGTCGCTGATATCTTCGGCACGGAAAAGGAGATCGTCATGATCCTGCAAGACCCTGCTAAGACAGCCTTCCTTGTGGCTGTGCACTCGCAGCATTTGCCTGTTCCCGCCGTAGTTCGGCGTATCTACGAAGCTCACGATGCGGCGAAAGCTGCTGTGCGTCTCGCTGCTGGCGGCTCACACGAGCAACGAGAGCTCGCTGCGAAAAATGCGAACAAACACCGTGCGCGGTGGCGGCGGTGCCGAAAGAAGATATCCGTGCTGGAGTTCACCAAATAAAAAACCCGCCGCCCCTTGGAAGAGTTCGGCAGGTCATTTTAGAAGGTGAACTGCACAAATATAACCGGAGATAGTCTGTCCGGCTAGAGCCTTTTTCAGAGGGCGGCAGAATTAATACTGCCATGCCTATTTCTAATTACCTCCCGCCTGCGGGAGCAATTGTCCGTATCCGTGTCGAGCAACCGGGCGCAGTGCGCTCTCCTTCATGGTTGGTCCCTGTCGCGCAGCTCCCGCATCTCGCTGCGGCCAATCCTCGCGCTAAAATCAGCGTCACCTATGCCGCGTTGGAGGGTGGTGAATACGACGAAAACGTGACTGAGGTCACAGCAGTTGCTATCGATCTAGACGTCAAGCCGGGGCATGCGACTGCCGAGCAGGTCACAACGCTGCGTGAGCGTTTCCCTGGTGCTGGCTGCGTCTGGAGCAACGGGGTTACTCTTCTGTATCGGCTCGAGGGTCTACCCTGGGAAATTGGACTTATCCTCGCATATCAGATCGCTCGCGAGGCGGAGGCAACTACGGGTCTGGGCTACGACGTGACGACTCATTATAAAAAGGACGGCACTCCTGGAAAACAGAGAAATCATTTGTTTCGTTTCGCCGCTGGCTGGGCCTCACGTCGCTCAGCGGCAGTCGAATTTTTCGAACCGATTGACCCAACTCGATCACTCGCGGACGACGCGACCGGCCTCAACCACGCGACAATTCAGCCCCACCAAGCCAAGGCGAAGACCACAGCTGTGGTTGGGGACCTTTTTGACTGATGAGAAGGAAAGGCCTTAACAGGATCACTGCCGAAGCCGTCGAAGCTGGCTTCGGCAAGGGTGTCTCCGTGCGGAAAAACGTCCTGAAGCAAAAGCGCGTCTGGGCTGACGCGCTCAAGATCAGCCCCCACGAATGGGAGTATAACAGCACGGTCTGTCCGGGAATCTGGGACAAGAAAACGGCGGAACGAATCGGAGAGGCGGTCAAGCGGGCGCTGGAGCTGCTGGAAGAGGGTCACCAGTTCATCAGGGTCCTCGTCATTCCAGGAAGCGGGTTTTACTATGGTGAGACTGATTTTTTTAACCAGGTAGCCCCGGCTTTCACCTTTTTTGATGAGCTGGGGCACTGGCTGCGCCGAGTGAATGAGAAGCTGGAGCCCTGGGGGATCTGCATCGACTTAGCCGCTCGGCACCTCGGCATTATCAGCGGCCAGCTACGCCCACACCTGCACCTGCTGGTGTCACTCGCGCCGGAACTGAAAATGAAACCGGCTCAAATCCGTTCCCTGATCGCCCAACTCATGGGCGACAGCGTCGGGGCTGTAATAGAACCACCCGCGCCTCGGGTTGCTGGGTTTATTAAGAAACCTCGGAAGCTGGCTGCGTATGTGAGCTATCTGCATAAGTATCCTATCACGGCCTATCGCAGCGCGGGTGTGAAAGGTGACATTCGGGACGTAATCGAAGGCTATCGGGATCTATTCCTCGCCGCCCTGACCGCGTTGACCTGCCGCAAATTCACCCTGAAGGGAACGGTGGTCTGCATGGGTAGAATGCGTCGGCCTTCTGTGTCAGTTTCATCCTCTGTTAAAGAAAGACCCGGTCCGATTCATGTCGAATTCGACCGGGGTGCGGAGGCTCTGCCGATGCTCCAAGAGCGTCAGGGGGAAACTGAAAAGGAGCTGGTGGCGTGCTGCGCAACGCCGCCAGTGCACAAGCCGGACCCAAAGCCTGCAATTTTGCGAATCATCACACGTCCACATGCAATCGTTGAGGGCTTGGACGTGACAGCTGCCTTGCTGGAAGGCTGCTGGGACTGGTCCCGTGAGAAAATTGAGAAAAAATTCCCGCTCCTGGGAGAACGTTGGCACCTAGAGCGTGTTGTCTTGGGATATGTATGCGCGGGTTACAGTGACACCGAGGCGCTGCGGTTGGCACTGGAGGCGCAGCGTCCCCACTCCCGTGTGCCTTCACGCCTGGAGCGTGTAGAGGCGATGGTCGAGAAAGCGAAGGGTATGCGGGCTGCCTGAGGAGCTGGAGGGCTGAACCCGCACGCGCAAAGAGGCCCCAGCAATCAGGCCAGGGCCATGTTGTCACCGACGGCAATACTTGTGTTTTTACTGACATTTCCATCTCGAAGGCCTGAGTTTTAATGGATGAAAAGCCCCGGCAGCTATCCCCATCTGGTCGCCCTGCTCATGCGCCTTCGTCCCGCCATGCTCAGACGTGTCCTAGTGACCTCGCAGGTGGATAACTGGTTGGGGCGTGAGTTAGTGATATGGTTCGACGGCGGTAACGCGGACGGGTTGCTCGTCGCAGCATTTTGTATTTTCCCAATCAAAGGGGGAATCCGAGGTGATCGCATGATGCTAAAAGGCAATCTACAGCCCATATTGAGTGAGCTACGACTTACCCGGCGCAGGCCCAAAAAGCCGGGTGTCGCCAACAAGGCTCTCACTGCTATCGTTCGCGCTGCCGCCCGCGAGGCGCTCGGATTGAAGGTCAAGGCCAAGCTATCCGCTGCCGCTGCTCGGCCAAAGAAGTAAAATAGAAATCCCGGATGTGAGCATGAGTAAATCCACGACAGGCACTTGCCGACTCTGCCAACAGATCAGAGAGCTGCGCCTTTCGCACATCATCTCGGAGTTCATGCATGAGGAAATGTATGATGAGAAACACCGCTTTTTCGGGCTCAGTAGCGTGGTTATTCAGAAGGAAGAAATCCTGCAGAAGGGACTGCGCGAGCGGCTTCTCTGCGAAGATTGCGAGCAACGGTTTGGACGTCACGAACGCTATGCAAAGGGTATTTTCTTTGGCGGCGGGACATACAATCGCCAGCGTGTCGGCAGCGATATCCATCTGACTGGACTACAGTATGCGCCGCTGAAACTCTTCTTCATGTCGCTGCTGTGGCGGATGGGCGTAACCTCCGTCCCTGCTTTAAGCGGAGTGCAGCTTGGTCCACATGAGGAACGTTTGCGTAAGCTCTTGCTCGCTGACGATCCTGGCAATCACCTCGCCTACCCCTGCTTGACAACAGCGGTGATGATGAAGGGGAAACATGTCCCCGATCTTATTACATATTGCGGTGGCGGTGACATGGACGGCGGGCTCACGTGGTCATTTGTCGCCGCCGGTTTTCTGTTCACGTTTTTTGTGTCGAGCCGTCCTCCGCCCATCGAAATCCAACCGCTATTCCTTACTCCCGCAGGTGAATTAGTTATTCACGTTCGCGAGTTGGAAAAGATTCCTCCGCTTCATGAGAAGATGCGGGCTACGTTCGAGGCACTCGAAGAAAGAGCGGCCATTCAGGCTAAGCAGAAAAATAAATAAGCCGCGATATCAGGTTCCGCTTCGTTGTCTCACCACATTCGCTACACAGTAAGCCACCCTTATCAAGGGAGCAGGGTATTCCCGCACTCGCGGCATTTCTCGAAATATTGAAGCTCATAATTCACCGGAAACGTGTGGATTTTGGCAGGGTCTTCCGAAAGGACTACTTTCACGGCGTCATTTGGGATTTCATACACGCCATTCTTATAGGTGAATCCGATATCCCTTCCTGCATACCAAACCAGGTTCTTTCGTCCCAATGTATCAATCTCGAGATTGCCCGAAAGAGAGCCTGAAATCGTGAAATCCCGATAGAGCGGATACTGATCCCAGAAGAATACGGAGATCACACCGTCATATTTCTGCGGTGCAGTGTGCTTGGTGAATTTCAGGAACTGATAGTTGCTGCCGGTGAGCGACGGCAACGAGGCATCAATAGGGGCAAGGTGGCCAAGACGGATAGCGCAATCATGGCAGTAATGCATGCGCCTCCCTGATGCAGGAGAGAAGGAACGAGGGCGAAATAATTCGCGTCCGCCACTAGTAACGGACTCTCCTAAAATCTATGGTCTTGGTATGAATCCAGAACCAAAACCACAGAAGACGCTCCCCACCCGTATTGCAGAGAGGTTGAAAGATCACCTCGAAAGTATCGGCATGGGCACCCTATCCGCTGGTATCGCTCCGTATCTAACTTTGAAGGCGGAAACGAAGGCCGAAAAGGCCGCCGAGACCTACATCAAGGCGCTCACGCGGAAGCGAGTAGTGAACGCGATCGGCGAAGAATTTTGCCCGGATCAGAAGACAAAATCGGGCGAGAAAATGCCCGTTTCTAAAACGGGGTCTAAGGGGCTCGCCCCTTCTGTTACCTCCGGTAACCGCGCCGCCGCAACGTCGCTTTGAGACGCGGCGGCTATCTGGCCGAACCAGTGACCGGTAGGTGACCTAAAAAGTCACCTACCGGTCACCTGAAAAGTAACCTGAGAGGTAACCTGGAGGAAATTGTAATGAAAGAATCTAAGACCATGAAATTTTCGGAGGCGCTTTATTGGCGGCTCAAGAGGCTGTCCCCGCGCAAGCGGGAGGAGGTCATCGGGGCAGCTTTGGATGCTGGTGAAGCGAGGGCACTGTCTGCGCCTGCGGAGCCGGATGGTGAAACCCCGGTTGCTGGGGTGGAGCCGGAGGTGACGCGGGCGCTGCCCGAGCGCGGCGAGCTGTCGATGGGGTCGGTCCTCGAGCCCATCGAAGGGTCGGCGGTGCCTTCTAAGAACGTTTGGTCAACTGGCCGGTCAGGTCTTGGCGAGCCTGTCGAGTGGGCCGGTGCCTTGGTGCACCTGCCCCCGGATTGCTTGTGGTTCCTGTCGCTTGACGACACCAGCCGCGCCGCTGCGGTGCGGGCGTCGTTGGCTCGTGCTCGTGACCGCGAGGCCGAGCGCGAGGTGCGTCTTGCCGGGATGAGCAATCCCGAGGGCGTAGAACGCCCCTCGGATATCCCCGAGGTCTGGGAGCCTGTCACGGTCTGGGTGCCTCCGGCTGAGGCCTGCTGGCCTGTCAGGATTCAAGATCTTGCGGTCAGGGGTCTAGGCATCGAGAAACAACCAGGTTCGTTCGACCTGGAGGCGTTCATCGCGGGGAAGAAGGCGAAGGCGGCGAAGAAACCGGAGGGCGCACAGTGAGCGCCAGCAAACAGATTCGTGTGCGGCTCCCGCCGCGAGTCGCTAAGGAGCTAGCTGGGCTATCGCCTCGGGTTCGTGCTGGGGTGGTCTCGGCGCTGCTAGTAGTGGTGATCGAGAAAGTCGATCTGGTGGCGCTCCTGCTGGCCGTTGAAGAGTTGAGGAAGTTGTCTGTATTTCTGGATCAACTGCTTCAGCACTCCTCTGCCCAAGGGGGCCTCGATGCCACAACGGTTGCCCGCGTCCAGGATGTCGTAGCACTGATTGAAAAACTAAGGGGGAGATCATGAGAGCGATAGTGCGAGTATTGAAAACACCTGATAGCGCGGCGGCGGTGCTGAGCTACGTGTATCGCCAAAGACGGGGTGACGACGATGTCAGCCGTTCCGAGGTGGTCGCGTGGGAGGGGGCTGCGGTCGGCGGGCTAATCGCTGGCGATGCTCGATTTGACGCTTTGGCGTTCACTTCACGGTGCCCTGCAGGCGAGTGCCCCGTTTGTCACGCTGTGATTAGCGCAGAGGCCGACGTGGCCGGGATCGAGAATAAACTGATGAAGTCAGGCCACTCTTGGGCGGCGCGGTTCGCGCCGGGGCGTGCGCATGTCGTGATTGTTCACAAAAAAGACAATGACTGCTCTCATCCTCATGCCCACGTAATTATTGAAAGGTATGGCCCGGAGGGCACCGTGGTTCATTTCAGCCGCGCCGACCTGCGCGAGATGGTGGGCATGCGGTTCACAACGGAGTTTCAGGCCGTGCGGCCCGATGGTTCCCCGTCGCCCCACCGGGGGGCTGCCCCGGTGTATCCCCATGCTCGCCGCCTAGCAGCTCGAGAGGTGGCCGAGCTGCTGTTGCAGGGGGAGACTTGGGACACCCTCGTCGCGAGAAAGATCATTACACCTGCTCGCATGCGTGACGGTGAGATTGTCAGCTTTGTTTATGACGAAAAGCGCCTGCGGGTCGCCACGGTGGAGCGGTTGGCTGACGGTGCGCGTAAGCGCCGAGCGACCGCTGAGGCGCTGGCCACGAAGGCCAGGGCGAACGCCCTAGCCGAGAACGCCAAGAAACTGATGTCTCGTGGCCTCTGCGACCTTGTCGAAGTCGTCGATGAAATCGCGACGGCAGAGCCTACGTTGCCATCTTCTCGCGGAAGGGGGGCACGATGAGTAATGACGCAAAGCTCGGGTGGTCGGAGCGGCTTTGTATTCGCTTGGGGCTTTGCTGGGACGTGCCTGATACCTTCCCTGCCCTTCTTGCACCAGCGGCGTTGCCCAGCACGCCGCCAGTTCCTCCCGCTCAAAGCATTTACTCAAGGGAAGTTCGGCTTCAGGAACTGAAGCTGGAGCTTCACAGAACAAGCGGCGTGCAGCTGCAGGACTTGAGTTACGACCACGAAATCTCTTTGGCGTTGGAGCGCGGCGACGCGGTCATTGTCGAAGTAGCGGCTGGCACTGAGGCAGCGACGATCCACACAATCTCGGTCGAGGATTTTGGGACATTCGGCTCCCTCTCAGCCTGGGCGGCTTTCCAGTGCTCGGGTCGGGAGACTACTTTTGACTCGATGTTTTACAGAGTCGACGTCGAGCCGATAGAGAAAGCCCGCGAGTTTTTGGCGGGAGGCGGCCCGCAAGGACCAATCTGGTTGAGCGGGCCATTGATAATTCGTCCGGAGCCGGTAACGGAGGAGGATGACAACGAGGGCGGTGGGCCTGCTTCGGCCCCGGTGATTGTTCGGCCTTGGCCTCCTCGCGGTCGATAAGGCCCCCGGCGTCGCTGCGGTAAACGAAGCCGGCAGGCCAAGGGCTACGCGCCCCTTAGAGGACACCAGCCTCGCGGAAGCTGTAGTATCCGAGAGCACGCGGGTCCGCTTTCGCGTTTCCGACGATGACGTGGTCGAGGAGGTCGATGTCGAGGATCTTGGCGGCTTCCCGGAGTTGGCGGGTGACCTGGACGTCAGCCGCGCTGGGCGCGGGATCGCCCGAGGGATGATTGTGGGCGGCGATGATTGCGGTGGCGTTAGCCAAGATCGCTGCCTTGAAGACTTCGCGGGGGTGCGCGAGGGAACTCGTCGCCGTGCCAGTCGTGACAACGTGGCGACCAATCGGGTGATTTTTCCGGTCGAGCATGACTACGACGAACGATTCGATACAGGGATTTTCCTCGAAGTAATCCTTGAGGTAGTCGCAGACCCGCTGCGGAGTGTTGACTTGGATTTCCTCGCCGAGGGACACGAGGCTGTAGATCAGCTTGGCTTCATATACACGCATGTTGGACGCTCGCTTGGGAGTGTCGGCGTGTTCCTCGCGTTGAGGTCTTATCACCTGCTGCCCGATTGAGCGTCAGCTTCTCCAGGCTTGAGTCACAGCACCCGGAGCACCGAGGCAGGGGCTGGCCCCAACGAGGGGGAAGCGTAGGGATGCGAGGTGGAGCCGCCTTAGCGGACTACCTTGACCAAGCCTTACAATAGGAGAACCGGACGGGGGCAGTTTCTAAATATGTCGAGCGAAGCGAGCATCCTTAGATCGGCTGTTTGCATTCGCAGTAGGCCCTTGAAGAACATTTGGTTTGCGGGCCGAGTCTGTTTGAATCTTTCTTTTGAATAATGGGCCAACGCCTCAGGGGCCACTGAGGCGTTTTTTGCTATCTCACCCCAATACATAATCCGATGACAGAGGATTTTCATAAAGGCCGCACAGATTGGGCGCGTATCAAGCACCTGATCTTAGGAAATTACATCCGCCTCTACGTCGGCAAGGTAGGGCTATTCAACCCGATCATTTACTACGTCGATGGCTTTGCAGGCCAAGGCATCTATGGCGATAATCAGGCGGGGTCGGCCTTTATCGGAGCCGAGACCGCCACAGCACCGATTCAGAAATCCAGAAAGGATACTCTGCGTTGCATCAACGTGGAGGAAGACGCCAAGACATTTGCGCAGCTGGAACAGAATCTGGCGACACATAAGGCCACTGGGCTGGTTGAGAACTATAACGGGACTTTTCACGAACACCTGCCTGCCATCCTCCAGAAGGTCGGGACCAATCCTGCCTTCTTCTTCATTGATCCTTTCGGTTCGAAGGGTGCTGAAATCGAAACATTGCGCACCATTCGAACTAACCGTGATCGCTCTGAAGTTCTCGTCCGCTACGATGACACACGCGTCAAACGGTTGATCAGCTGGGCGGCCAATAATCTCGACAGCTATAACGACGGGCACCGTAAGAGCGCGGAGAATTTCGCAAAACGTGTTGGGCAGCTCACTGACGACAAAGCCATCGAGTTGTTTCAAGGCTCAGACATGGAGGCACGGGAATGGTTGATCGAAGGCTACCAAAATAAGGCACGCCAGGTCGCTGGCTACCGCTATGCTCTTCACTATCCGATTAGGAACCCGAGGACTGGCGGACATAAATACTACCTAGTCCATTTCTGTAATCATGCGGACGGCTATCACTCGATGGCGAACTTCATGGCGAAAGCAGAACGTGCCTATGAAAAAACGCAGCGTGAGTCTGCCGATATGTTTGCGACTAATGCCCAAGATGTAATGCCGGGCATTTTCGATGGGGCCGACCAATCAATTGAAGAGAATCGTGTCGCTGAATTGGTCGCTGCGCTGCCTGCCATGCTTAAAAAATTGAGGCCTAGTGGCGGTGATTTTGAGAATCGCGACCTCTACGCATTCATTGTGGATAAATTCAAATGGCGGCTAATTCGAAAGGAGTGGATCAAGGCGATTCGCAAAGCCAAAGAGCTGGGTCTCGTTGATTTCGACAAGTCGGATGACGGAGCCATCTCCACGGTGAAAAACTAATGGGCTGGCTTTCCAACCCCATGGTCAGTTAGCACTTCCCCTTCATGTCGAGCCCCAAGGTCACCGCTAAAGCGCCCCCCGCCCAGCCGATCATTCCCTATGGCTACTGGGATCACAGCGTCGTGATCATGCCCAATAATTTTGTCTACAAGTCCTTGTCTAACTGGGCCGTAAATATCGCGGTGGGGTGCGGCCACGCTTGCCGGTTTTGCTATGTTCCGAGCGCCTCAACGATCAAGATGGGGCCGGAACTCAAACGCTTGGGGGTCGAAGATCCCGACGCAGATTGGGGCGATTATGTTTTTCTACGGACATGGAACGAGGAAGCTTTCCTCGCATCTATCCGTTCCGCTGAAGGCACTGACAAGCGAACTTTAGCGCGTGATGGCAATCGAGCCGTGATTTATTGCAGCACTACCGACCCATATCAGGTTTTTCGCCACCCTGACCCGGTCAAGCGAAAGGAACTCGATGTCGCGGCCAGAAACCTCGTGCGCCGTTCACTTGAACTTATCCGCGACCATTCAACACTGAACGTCCGTATTTTGACGCGTAGCCCACTAGCTCGCCAAGATTTCGATTTATTCAAGAGCTTTGGCCATCGGCTGCTGTTCGGCATGTCCCTGCCCACCCTGAGGAACGACTTGGCGAAGGTTTATGAGCCAAGAGCCCCCGCACCAAGCGCTCGCCTTGCTACGCTAAAAGCAGCCAAGGAGGCCGGGCTGAATATCTATGTCGCCATGGCCCCCACTTATCCTGAGTGCGATGAAGCTGATATTCGAGCGACACTGACTGAGGTCGCTCTGTTAAAACCGCACACCGTATTCCACGAGCCAATCAATATTCGCTCTGAAAATGTGGAGCGAATCGCAGCCCACGCTCGTGAGCTTGGCATCACGCTTAACACGGAAGTGTTCGCCACGCGGGAAGCATGGAAGACATACGCTTTAGAAGCGTTGGTTACTGTCCAGAAGGTCGCAAAGGAGGTCGGGCTAAGCGACCGCCTACACCTGTGGCCGGACAAGAATCTCGGTTCTCAGTGGGTGATCGATTCACTCGAGGCGAAACGCCGACCCAAATACAAAGCTTGGCTGAAACAATGGTGGGGGCGAATTAGCGAATGGCCGAAACCACCAACCAAGACTGCGTCCAAAAAGGGCAAGTAGGCTCTGGAACCGTGCGGGCCAGTTAACCCAATGAAATCCGTAGAATCGTTAGACGCATTGGGCTATAACAAGTGGCAACGAGGCTTTTGCCACATCTACGCCGAAGCTCTCCGCGACTATATGGATAAAGGAGAATTCGTCTGTCTGTGGGTGGATGGCGGCTTTGCCCACATTTACCTTAAGATTGGCGACCTTTGTTACGACTCAGAGAACAAAGGCGTCCCAGAATCTCAGCTCCAACAGATATGGATTGATAAGAGGCAGCACAAAAACTGGCCGATTAATTTTGCGGTAGGGAAATCTATTCAAGAGTTCTCAACAAAGGTCTATTTCGAGAACGGCGTTAAATTCGGGGATACCGCTATGTCAGATGCATACGACGGGCCCGAGCGGGGAAGGCTCTTTATTGAGGCCAGGGCATTGATTGCTGCTGACCCGTTCTACCAAACGTTGAAACAGAAAGGTTAGACACGTCGGAAACTTAACCGTGACTTGCTGAGGTAGCCTACTGCTCCCACGTCTTGGTTTTGAAACCAAGACTGCCTGCGTTCTCAGAAACTGCGCGTTTGATCTGGTCGGAAGCACCGTTGGGAAAATCCGCGTTTACCTCTAGTGTGATTTTGACCGTAGCGTTCGGATCCGAACCGAGAACGCTGATGATTTCCTCCGCAATCTGAACGAGGCGCATCTTAGCGGTGGAGGCATTTACTTCTGCGGATCCGTAGAACGAACGCGCCTTGGGCTGCACAGCCCCCGGTGCGGGCGGATGCTCGCCAACGCCGCTAGGTGTCGGACTACTCGGCGCAGTGGGATAAATGATGCCCGGTGTGCCTGCTGGTGAAGCGCCCGTGCTTGGAGCGGCTGCGATCACTGAAGCGACATACTTCTTCGCGGCTTCTGGCTCGATCAATAGGAGTGTGTCGTCGAGTTGGATATTGGCATCCCCGAATTTGAATCCCTCGAAGGCATCTCCGGTTTGCCCGTAAGCTGTGGCGAAGAAATCCTTCGTGGCCGCTCCCTTCACAATAGCCTGGGCCAAAACCTCCCGATTCTTCAGGCGGGGCAGATACAGGTAGCGCTGAGTGTCCTCCCAAAAAATCATGGCTCCAACAGCATTGCGATCAGGCTTCCAGTAGAGTTCGCGTAGCTTATCGCGCAAGTGAATGGGCGACCACGTCGTGATGATCAGTTCGTTCTCCTGGCAAACTCGCTCAATCTCCGCCGCATAAGCATTGCCTCCGGGATTTAGGGCGAAGGCTTCAACGGCGACCGTCTTATCGGTCGGCAGAGCCATAACCGGACAGAGCAGCCATTTGTAGCACTCACGGGCCACCTTTGGTAGCACGTCTTCGGCGGTTTGCTGCTCCTTCTTGGCCTGCTGTTCCTGCAACCGATCAATATTCAGACGAGCATCCCTAACGTCTTCGGTAATTGAGGCCCAAGCGAGCGCCGTTCGGATGCAGTCGCGCAAGCGGGCGAGTGAAGCTTGGTCTGGCGCAAGAAATATCAGGCGATTGCCGCGATAGCGCGGTTTCGTTCCGTTGTTACGGACAACCTCGACAACTTCGTCACTGGCAAGCCTAGCGTCTGCTTTGGTGTAATATTTCTCCGGGGCCAGCAAGCAGAGGCGCAGCGCTCCGTCGTCCGGAATATCTGCATGGGGCGTAAAAATGTGGACCCCGTCGAATCCTCCACCGCTTCCGGCAAGCTTGCGCAATATCTCGGCCAGCTTGCCGCGAACTTCGTTCTGATCGTTGAAGCGAGCCTTTCGATCCTCCATCTCACGCCGAAGGTTGGCGCGAGTATCAAACCAGAACCTCGTCGTGTCCTGGGCTTTGTCACCAGATGAATTGAGGTAGTGGAGACGGTCGGCCAGTCGCCCGAGTGCATCTACGTAGGTCGCGGAAGTCTGTCCGGGCTGCAAACAGCCTAGCAGCACACGTGCACGATCAAGGCCACGAATTCCGGGTTTGGCTCCTGCCGCTGCGGGGGCGCTCCCAAGGAAAAGCGTGCGTGCCACACGACGGGCCGCGTTGAGTGAACCGAATCTCGGCTCCTTGTTTTCGAGTTCTGTCGTTTCCGCTCGGTCGCCATCGATATCACGGTCGAGCACCGCATCCCAGCCGGGCGCAAGATAGTAAGTCAGTTCATTGCGCGTGTTGCCTTCGTAGAGCGGCAGGCTGCCTGGCAATATCATCAGGTCGCTATTGTTGTCCTTCCAGAGCCGATGAATCACCTTGGCCATCAGCTTTAGAACGCCACGGGTGCGCTGGAAACCGTCCAGCGTAGTCCAGTCCACATACAGGCGCTCAAAAACCTCGGGATGAATTGGGTAGGCGTGCACGAGCCGGTCGTAATAGCGGGCCTCCTGAGTTTCGCTCGGCAGCTTTGCCCCTTCAGCCACATATGTCTGGGCAAAGGCACGGCAGACCGCTTGACGGGCGGCCATATCTGAAATCGGCTCAAACAGTCGTCGCCGCACAATTTCGAAGGCTTCCTCGGTTGCGACCGGCTTCCAAAGCGCCTGCACGCGGCCAAAGGTCTTTTCCATCGCTTTAAGTGCAGCCACTCCACGTTGGCTGCCTGCTTCGATTTCCGATTCGGGTAGTGAGGCCAACAGGAGAGCGTTAGGCACTAGCTTGGCGGCCTCAGTGAGTGCCTGCACAAAGGACAGGTTCGTATCGTAGCTGCCGCCACTGATCTGCTGACTCTCGGGAAACTGGCGGATGTAAGCGACCAGTTCGTCAATCAGCACCACGCAGGGCGCATACCGTTCCAGCAGGCTTTTGAGAACTTCTTTGCCGGGTGACGTGCCATTGCCGTCAGCCTCCTTCACCATTGCGTAGCCTTCTTCGCCGCCGAGCTGCCACGCCAGCTCACCCCAAAGCGTCTTCACCGTCTGCTTGCCCTGTTGCCAAGGCTGGCCGGGTGAAAGATTGGTTCCGTCAAGGACGGCAACGCGAGCCTTGGGCACATCCAACAACTTCGCTTGATCTAGCAATGCCGGAACCCCGTAGAGTTCCTTAATGGGGCAGGCCCGCGTCGCCAGATGGTAAACCGCCAGCATTGTGTGTGTCTTGCCGCCACCAAACGCCGTCTGGAGCTGAATTACTGGATCACCACCCTTGCCGTTGAGCCGCTTGGCCACGGAGGTCAGCAGCAGGCGCATGCCCTCTGTAATGAATGTGCGCTCATAAAATGCTGCAGCATCCTGATATTCCTTCGTTGCCTTGCCGGTGCGAACCGCAGTGATGTCTGCCGCAAATTCTGATTGCTGAAAGGTGCCCTCAAGCACGTCGGGATGGGGATGAGCTACTTCACGCCAGGGTTTCATGAGTATTAAGAGGTAGCTTGCACCAACAGGGGTTTGAATTTCTCAAGCAATAGCGCCTGCCGAGCTACAATAAAATCTTCAAATCGATCCATATGCAGAAGAGTTCGATCATGCGGGATGATATGCTTATCCAAATAAGCATCCGGCTTGGTTGCGAACCACGATTCCGGCGGTTGATCAGTTTTTTGGCCAGACCCGTTTTCGTCACGCGGCAGTAACATGCAGTTGGCGAGCTGATTTCTGATTGGCGCTCTGTATTTTTGCAGTGAGAGGCGACCATTTTCCGGATTGAGCTTTTTCACCGCTCTCAGTCGGGAGTCTGGAAATATATGATCCACCTGCGGCAAACCTCCGGTATAGACCGGGTCGTAACCGAAACTGCGATACCACCAGTTCAAGAGTAGATGGATGTGCGAGGAACCATAACCCATTTCGAGGAAGCGCTCTTGAGTTATTTCCAGAGAACGATTTTGATCACGGATCACAGCAAATTGCTGAGCGCAGTCGAAGCCGTTATCTGCACGTATCCTCTTCACTGCTGCGTCAATCAATCCGTCGGGTGCGCCGCCAAAAGACCCGCATAATGATGTGCGAATAATATATAGATCGCGCTCCTTTGCCTCCCGCCATTGTGCAGGGAAATGATAGCGAGCATAAATCAATGGAATAAGGGCCAGGTATGATGGCAGAGCCTTGTCCGAACGGATGAAGGTGGAGTCCTTCAAAAAGTCGGCGACCTCTCCGATTGCCGCAGCAATATCGTCCCAGCGATCTTCAATTGCGCTTCGCGTCACAGGATCACGGAATTTCTCGACTTCGTATCGAGCGCCTTTGTCCAAAAGAGTAAGACAGGTTTTCAGGACAAAATCTTGCGTGTAGGCAAACCCGGTGCGGTTGAGATTCGTGAGGAGGTCATCGAGCTTCTGTCTGGCCTCATCCCAACTGGCCTTAAGAAGAGAATACAGCAGCTCGGATTTTCCTAATTTCGTGCCACCCGAGTTGGCGCGAATGAATATCTCAACTACATCTTCTTCTTTATAGAGCCGAGGACGATCAATGCTATCCAACAGCTGATAAAAAACCATCTCCCGATCCCGGAACGTGTGGAACACGCGCTCCACATTGGATTCGAGCTGCTTCACCTCAGCAGCCTGGGCCACTTTGCCTGCAAGTTGTAACCCTTCGATAAGACGGTCACGCGCCTCGCTCTGCGTCTCATTACTGAAAACCAAGCTTTTGAATTTCACGAATCCCACCGGCGCAGAAGCGGGTTCATAGAAAGCAAACCGGTATTTGATATCGTCAGGCGGAGCTTCGCTCCCACTAAAAATGTCAAAATATAGCTCCCGCCCCTCTAGACTACCCATGAGTCCAATGAATAAACTTTGCAGCCGTTGCTGGCCATCGAGGACCAAGAGCTTTGGCTGAATGTCGGCAGGAACGAAGTCGCCATGATCATGAGCACGGCGGTAGTGATCGACAAACCGGCGACGTGGAGTGTCGCTCTTGGTTTTCCAAATAAGGAGCGTGCTAATGGGATACTCCCGCAGGATTGAGTCGAAGAGTCGTGTCATCTGCTCTTCGCTCCACACGAAGTTGCGTTGGATATTCGGCAACCAAATACCGCCCTCGTGCGCAGGGTTATTCAAGTAACCGACCATTTTGCGAATGCTCTCTGAGATAGGCTTCATGAGTTATTGAAAAAGATCAGCCTGACCGGAGGGCACCTGTCCGGCGGCTGTTTCGATGCCGGTCCAGCTTGTGATGAGTTCGTTATAAGCGCGGGCGTCTTCTGCCCAGCCTTGTCGCTCGCAGAGCGTGTAGAGGCGGTAAGCGAGCTGTCGCGTGGCCTCGCTCTTATCTTTCACTGCCGAAAGTAACTTTCCTGATTCGCCTTCGCCGCCCTGCTTAAGGGCGCGAATAAGATGATGAAGAGTTTCCCAAACAGGTTGGTGAATATCGGTTAGCGGGTTCCAATCTGAGGGATATTCAGCCCACTTGCGCAAACTGACTTTGCCGCCACCGCTTCTAATCACTCCAGCCTCATCGAGGCCGCCAACGCTGATTGATTTGGAGCGTGCGAGCACATCAGCTTCACCGAATACACCTTGCATCCACCCATACTGCTCAAACCACCGTAGGCACCATTGAGTTGCTGCATCGAAGTCATCTTCACCGAGAAAACGATTGATGAGTTGCAGGGCGGTGCGCACGCGCATGGGCGAGCCGTCCGCTTCCAGCACTGCGGTGTATTTTGAAAATACCGCCATGCCAGGTCCGATGATGGCCTGAGACAAATCCACCGGAGCAACGGGAGAGTAGTCACTTCCGGCACCTCTTATCATTTCGTCGAGCGCCTGTGGAAGCACCGCATTCAATTCACGTAAAAAATCACGGCGGGATACCGTCGTGGCGGTAATTGGCCTGCGGTGACACACCAAAATTACACTGGAAGCTAGGGCATTAGAGTTTGAGCTGCGCATGCGATTACCAAGTTCCGTGCGCATCGGCCAAGTGCCGGATATTTGAATATCAGCCCTATCAACCGCCTCCAAGAAAGTTTCCCATCCCGTAGATGCGGTCCCTTCAGATTCGGACGAATCCGACTGCTTAAAGGCATAGTAGATGGTGATCGGAAGAGCGGGATGGGCTTGTTTCGCCAAACTCTTCATCGCCTCAGTCATCCCATCTAAAAAGAATGCTTCTGCCTTTACCCGCCCGCCATGCCGATAACTTGTTGCGACCAGCTCCTCATCTTTCGGCACAACGACCGTAGCGAAAAGTTGCGGATAAACATTCCGCAACGAATGACGTAACCAAATATAGAAGTAATCAGACAAATCCGCATAGGGGACGTTGTCATAATATGGCGGGTCAGTTGAAATTACTTTACCGGATGAGATTGATTGCGTTTGGGCAGCTGCTTGCAGTGCAACGCCGCGTCCGACGGTAGGAAGTGTCGCGAGGGCCTTGCACGCCCACTCTATTCCGCTGCTTACGTTGCCCGCAGAATCGGAAAACGGGTTAGTCTCAGCGTAATCCCAAACCATCGGGATCGCTTGTCGCCCAAATGTATTCCGAATAAGTTCCTTGCTGGAGTGCCACGAGCAGAGCGTAGACCAGTAGTCGGAAGCCTTATCGATCGAGAAAGCTAAATAAACACTCAACGCTTCCGCGTATGCTCGGGCATTAACGCCACCGTCGCTCAGCCCAATATTGTCGTCGGTTAAACCCGATAGTATCGCGTCGCGAAGCACGACCTCACGCGATTCGATAACTAAATCCGAGAATGATGTTAATGAAACGAGCTGTCTGTGTGAATATAGATCCGACCATTTTTTCAGACCGTAAAGCGTAGGTGTGAATGCGCGACCATCTTCGACAAGATCGCCTTGTGGCTTCCAGGAGGGGCGGGCCGACTTGGCGACCGATTCAATTTCCTTTGTGGGGGAAAGATAAATTCGTCCTTTTGGACCTTCCACAACGATAGCCATCAGCCGCGAATCAATCTCCCCCTTTATTCCCGCTGCTTTAATGTAGGCAGGTTCTATCGCGGTGCCCGATAATAGGCAGGTAAAGTTTGCGCCTCGAGAATGTTTAGTTCCGTTGGCCAGGGCCTCCGGAATCACACCAACACGAACCGCAAAATTGCACTCCGAGCCATCAATAAGCGGTTCGATGTAGTGTTGCTTGTCCTCTTTGCTACATAAGAGAAAAGTCGATGCCAACGGCACGTGCGCATTAGAGAAGGCGGGATTTGGACTTTTCACCGTTCGCACCCAGAGCCAAGCGATAGCAGTAAGTTTCTGGCCAATGAGCGGCTTGAGGTCTCCGCGCTCACGAGCAATCTCCTCTGTAATCTCAACTTGCGGATAGAGGTGGCCGATTCGCTTCTCGGCCTCAGCACGCATCCAAGAGCCGTAATATCGTAAGTCCTCAGCCAAACCCGTCACGCCTGGCCATGAGCCTGACCCGCCGCCAATATTTGCTTGGCTCGCAGGATTGACCGGAGCCCGCCCAGCAAATTTGGGTGGAATTTCGATCATGGCTTTGTTGATGAGGACCGGCACTGGGTTGAGGTCAGAAGCATAGGATTCTAGTCCTAGTCGTTGCGCTTCTAGCGGAATTGCCCCTCCCCCCGCAAAAGGATCGTGTAACGCCGGGAGCTTGTCCGGATTGAATAGTTCGGCGGCCTGAGGATGGTCGCTGTTGAGTTCGCAGACCTCACGCCAAGAGCGGCGGATTTCGGCGCGTGCGCTTTCCAGCACGACCTCATTGGTCGTATTCTCCCACAGCACCAAGTCTTCGATGATTTTAAACAGGCGCTTCCGCTCCTCGGCGGCGTCCTTCTTGTTCATCCCGTATTTGAAGCCGCCGCCCTGTTGGTAGCCTGGATCATTGACGAGCTGTGCAAAAATTACCGCTCGTGCAGCCGCAAGCGGTCGGCGTGCCCACCAAAGATGTAGCGTAGATGGGTGTCCGTGGCGGATAGATTTCTCCCGCGCCGCCGCTGCGTTGATAGCATCAAGCGGCAATGCGACCTCGATGAGTTTGCGGGGAGATTTGATCGTAGAGTCTGACATCGGCTTAAAATAGTTAATCATCCCGGCTCATAAGGACACCGATACGGCCATCGCAATTTGGGCAGCCCAAGAAAAACGAACCAACACCTGGACCGTCTTCTTCTTCATTTTCGGGTTCTTCATTTTCTAGAACGAAGAACCCACTGCAGTATCCGCAGCGACGCATTTCCGTAAACCAAGCGGCGCATTCCGCTTCTGTGCAACGGGCACGTTCACCAGAAACAACGACGGACTCCAAAGAGCCACAGCGGGGACAATCCGCAGGACCAATCACTTCATCTCCTTGAGTTATTTCTCGGTGAGACGGCTCATGGTATCCACAAAGCAAACAATCACCGTTAAAGGTTTCCCGTTTACATGCAGGGCATTCACTCAACCAATCAGGGTGCTCGTGTTCAGCCCGGATAGTCAGAGCTTGTTGATCAAGGTAACGGTCGAGCACAAGCAACCTGCCATCCAGTTCACCAAAGCCGATTTTATGCGGCTCTAGCGCCTCCGCAAATGCAGGCATTTCTCTAAGACTTCTTAGCGCTCCCCACGCATTGGCTAGTTCTGCTGCGACCCTTCGGCGTCTTTCGTCAGTTTGGAGATCAGGATGAAAATAGTGAACGAGCTTATTCCGGTGCTGTTCCAACACTTTGAAATGGCCAATTGTTTTTGGTAATTTGAAACCAAGCTCCTTCAGCCTTTTGATCGCATCCTCCCGCCCGATGGTCCGGCACTCGCCACGCTTCAGCTTTTCCGCGTCCGCGATAGCTGGATCGGTGAATATCAATTCCCAGCCCTGATGAAACACTAGGGCTTTGAGTGTGATCTCGATGCCGAAAAACGCATCGGTAACCGCGAAATCCAATTCATCGGTTTCAAATCCCCGCATGCCTCTTCCCAAATGGCGGAGTCCATTTGCAATAAGTCCGTCGAAAATCGGCTTCTTGTCTTCGGGCGTCATTTTATCTTGTCGCTCGGGACAGAAGTTCACCGAGGTCGTAATTGACGGAGGAAACGCCCCAGTCGGGCTCGGCTGTAAAGGGATTGGTTAGGTAGAAGGGGCCTTCGGTGGCGTCGGCCTCGGCAACGAGGACGATTGCGAGTCGGAATTTCTCGGCCTGGTTGAGCGCGTAAAGGATCTCGTTGCGTGTGACGGTGACTGTGGTTGCTCCCTTTACGCGACCTTTGACCTCGATATGCCGAGGCTCGGGCTGGCGTCCATCGGCTCCGGCAGGTGGATAGGACGTGAGATCCCAGCCGCATTTTTGCGCGGAGACATCGACCACTTTGCTACCTCGCGACTCTTCAACACGACGAACCGTGTCCATTGCAAGGCGCTCAACGCGAGCGCGGGCGGCGGCATCAGCGGCAAAAGTAGCAGCAACGGGGTCTGTAGGCGAATCACCACGCAGGCGGTTGAGCAGTCCGGCAGGAATGACTAAAGCTCCGCCCAAGGCAACTGGCGTGCCGTTGACAACATGCCGCATGGCTTGGAGTTCCTTGCGGCGGTTCGCCAAACGGCCCTCTAGATCAGAAACTGTGCGACGGGCGTTCTCCAAGTTAAGGCGCACATCTTTGCCCGCTTCCTGGTCTTCCTTGAGTTTAAGCCACCGATCTGACCAATAAGAAATCTCCTTGGTCAGTCGCTCGTGAACAGCCGCGAGCGTTTTATCGACATGCGCGATCCGACGGCTGGCAACTTCATCGTAGTGCTGCGGCACAAGGTCACCAGCGGCAAGGTTCAGTGCACGCGTCTCCTGATTGGCGCAAATCCAAGGCGACTTCAGTGTTTCCGCTAGCAACGGCTTGTCGGCTGGAGCCAAGGGCTCCAAATCGAGATGCGGAGCCCAACCGGCGAACTTGGCAGTGCCGTCTGGCGCAACGCGAACGAACTGAAGTCGCTTGGAGAGAACCCGACCGTCACCGGAGGTGATCTCATGGGTAAGGAGGAAGAGCAGGTGAGCCTCCAAACCCTCGTCTGCCGGATCGACTAATATCGCCCCTTGGCGCAGCAGATTGGAATGCTGCTCCAGAATAAGGTCGCTGATTGAAAGCAGCAGTGGATGCCCAGGATGCAGCAGCTGCGCGAAAGCTGCACCGGGACGGTCAAGTGGACGCACCGCTTCCTTGGTGAAGCACACGCGCTCGTAGCGCTTGAGCACTGGGCTATAGTCGCGCCGGTTTCGTCCGGTCATGACCCGGTCACGCTCCCGGATAGTCGCTGGGACGTGAGTGATCTCAAATCGAGCTGACTCGCGAGGGTGGATAGTCCCGCCCAACGCGGCGAAGGCCTTCATGAAGAAGGAACGAACGAAGAAAGGCTGAAGCCTGCGGGCCTCAGCCTTTTCCATTTCTTCCTTCACTGCAAACAAGCGCTCGCTGCTCATGGTCTCTTGCGCCAGTGCGTTCCGGTCGAGCAATGAGCGGAGGTGAGTCTGGTCGAGCGCATTGTCGATCTTCTGCAAGAGGCGGGCTCGAATTTCGGGCTGGTCCCCGTAGCGAATAGCGCGAAGCAGCAAATCCTTGAGACTATCTTCCTCGAAGACCTCACCTAGAATATCGAAGACTCGACCTTGAAGCGCGGCTGACTCTGTTTCTAGTTTTTGCAGCAACCGATGGTAAACATCGCCCTCACGGGTTTCTTTCGCGACGAGGTTCCAAAGGTGACAGACTTCCTGCTGTCCAATGCGGTGGATGCGTCCGAAACGCTGCTCCAGGCGATTGGGATTCCACGGCAAGTCGTAGTTCACCATCAGGTTTGCATTCTGAAGATTCACGCCTTCTCCAGCGGCATCAGTAGCAATCAAAACGCGAACCTCAGGCTCCGAACGAAATAGCGCCTGAATTTTGCGGCGTTCATCACGATGCGTGCCGCCGTGAATGGTTACGATTGCTTCAGGTGTGCCGAGCACTCCGGCAATTTTGGCATGAAGGTAATTCAAGGTATCGCGGTGCTCCGAGAAAATGATCAGCTTGCGAATACGGTGGCCGCTGCTGTCGAGCATGCGGTCGTCATGCTGGAGGATGCGAGATAGCTCATCCCACTTCCGGTCCTTACCAGATGCTACTACTGCTGCGGCCTGCGTTTGAAGATTCTGTAGAATGCCCACCTCCTGCTCCAGTTCAGCAATCGTGCGGGCAGCAGACGCTTGATCGACCAAGGCTTCTTCCAAATTTTCCTGCTCCTCCGCTGTCTGGTCGTCATCATCTTCAGGCACGGCCAAAGTGTCTGGTAAATCGGCAAGAACCTGCTGACCCCGAACCCCGAGCTTTTCCTCTCTGATCCGACGTTCCAAGCGGTCCCTGCGTCGGCGCAAGGATTGGAAAATCGCCTCAGGGGAGGACGCGAGACGACGCTGCAGGGAGGTTAACGCGAAACCAACTGAGCCCTTGCGTGCACCTTCAAGCTGGTCCGCTTTGCCCATCTCAGTTTGGACGTAGTGGGTGACTGACTCGTAAAGCGCAGCTTCAATGTCCGAGAGCTTGTAGTTGACGGTGTAGGCCCTGCGTTCGGGAAAAAGCGGAGTCCCATCAAACTTTCTCAGCTCCTCTTTGACCATACGGCGCATGAGATCCGACGCGTCAACTTTCTGCGCTCCGTCACGTTCCCGCACACGTCCATAAAAGCGGTCGGAATCGAGCAAGGATAAGAACAGCTGAAAGTCGTCATCTTTGCCGTTGTGCGGCGTGGCCGTCATCAGCAGCAAGTGCCGCGTGTGCTTGCCCAATTCTTCAGCAAGCCGGAAGCGTCCTGTCTTTTCCAGTTTTGCCCCGAAGTAATGCGCTGAAAGTTTGTGGGCTTCATCAAACACAACCAAATCCCAGCCAGCCGCACAGAGCTTCGCCTGTAGTTCCTCATTCCGCGCCATTTGATCCAGACGGACAATGAGTTGGTCCACTTCTTCAAAAAGATTTCCGCTTGGGGAAGCTGCCTCTAGCTCCGGGGAAAACACACGGAACTCCAGGCCGAACTTCTCAAACAATTCGTCGCGCCACTGCTCAACTAGGCTACCCGGCGAAACGATCACGATACGGCGAGCGTCAGCCCGCATGATGAGTTCGCGGATATAGAGTCCGGCCATGATCGTTTTTCCCGCACCGGGATCGTCCGCCAGGACGAAGCGGAGCGGTTGGCGCGGTAGCATGGACTCGTAAACCGCCGTAATCTGGTGAGGAAGCGGTTCCACATTGGATGTGTGGACCGCCATCATTGGATCGAAAAGGAAGGCCAGATCGATTCGCTTAGCCTCGGCGGTCAGCTTGAACGCTTCTCCGTCTCCGTCGAATGACCATGGTCGTTCGACCGTCGCAACGGAAAGTGTGCCGATGTCGGCTGCGGTGACCAATCGCTCCCGAATCGTTCCCTCGGGCAGCTTGTAGATGACCTGAACCGCACTGTCTCCAATCGGAACGGCGGCGACCACGGTAACAATCGTGGCTGGCTCCAAGCCTACCAGTGACAATCCGTTTTTGATGTCCGCAAGTTGCATAATCACTCCGAAGAGCGGGAAACAACCAACTCAAAGGCGCTGAATTGAACTTGTCGGGGCGTGGTCATGGGTAAGCGGTCAGTGGCAACCCTTGGCCCGGAGCGCCTTTACAAAGCTGCGTTTAACCGCTTACCCAGACAACAGTTATTTTACATATCGACGCTGAATTAAGCCGACACGGCTAGTGGTTGAGGCGTCGGCGCGAGCATGGCGGCAAGCTGTTCGTGGGTGGTGGTGGGAGTGATCGCAAAATAGGCTTCAGCCGCCCGCTTGCTCACGAGCTTCTTGTATTTCTTACGGGTGATCCTGACACTTTCGTGTCCGGCGTCTTCGCTGGCGACGTATTCCCCGGCCAGCCGTGAGCGATAGCTCACGAATGAGTGGCGCGTAGCATTGCTCGGCCACACGCCACCAATGGCGCGACGAATCTTAGCCCTGCGGCGACTGGATGGCAGACCGATCTTGCCGGTCTTGAAGGGAACCAATTGTAGCCAAGCCACGGCATTGGGAGACAAGTCTACCACGCGAGCCTCAGCGTCTTTCGCCTGACTACCGCGAACCAATATCCGAGGTTCCCCGTCGTCGAGGATTACGTCAGACCAAGTAAGACGGCTGATCTCCTCGGTTCTGATGCCCGTAAACAGGGCTATTACGATGAAGGCTAAGGCAGGGCTGCCTAGCTCATTTGCAGCCGCCTTAAGGAGAAATAGGGCCTGCGCTGGGGTCAGGATACCCACATCAGGCTTCGTTTCGGTTCGGAGCTCGATATCGGCTGCCGGGTTATGTGCTGCCCAGCGCTGCTTGATCGCGAAATTCCAGAGTGCCTTCAGGTCTTTGGCGTAGTGATTAAATGTATTATTAGTAATCACTTCCCCGTTCTTTTTCTTCTTTTCAGAAAGAAACTTCTCCAATTGGGCCGTAGTGATCTCGTTGATGTGGCCGGTGAACTTCTTCGCCGTCGCGAGAAATATGTCCGTTACGGTGGCTAAGTAGGCGTCGCTGCGGCCCTGTTTCTTCTTTTTGGCCGTCCAAGCCTCAACAACCTCGGCCACGGTCTTCACTCCCGCAGCGGGAAACATACGCTTCACGTAGTCTTCCACCGCATCGGTCAGGGTTGCCCGGCCAGCAAGGAGCGTGAAAGCACGCTGGGCCTGTTCGGTCTGTCCGGGCGTTAGCGTGTAAGCGGCTGCTCCTTGGGCCTGCTTTTTGGCTACTTCGGCGAGGAGCCAGTCCCTGGCCTCGTGATATTCAGCGAACCTCTTTTTGGCAGGTTTGCCGTGAGTGAACTTACGCCCGAGGCGCACGAGCCAACGGTCAACTTGTGAGCCGTCTGCGTTCTTGTATTTTTCCCGAGTGAGTCGGGCGTGTTTTACGGATATGGTTTTCATGGTAGAAAATCCTACCACATGAGCAACGGTCTTGATCGGAAATCTGACCACTGCATGACCATGGAACTCGGCTCAGAGGAGGATTGTGCCGATTCGATTCCGACTAGCCGCTCCAGCCTTCGCCGAGTGTGGTGGAGATGAGGGCTTGCGGGCGGAGGTGGTAGGCCGCTGAACGCTTTTTCGGCTGCGCTGCTTGAGTGGCTACGGCTGGCAGGCCAGCTTTCCGCCGGGATTGGCGCGAAGGTGGGCGCACTTCCAAGGCCAAAGAGGAGCGACGGAGCAACCGGCTCCGCTCACCAGAGGAAGTAATTTTCATCCATCCCGAGAAAGCGGTCGCTGGGTGGGGCATAGACCACACGCCACACATCCGCATAGCGCGACCACGGGCCCGGCACTTCTCCGTCGAAAATCAAACCCGGGCGCGCCGCGGCGCGGCGCGGCGTGGTGCGGAGGCGCTCGAGAAACAATTCGTGGCCGGCCTCGGTCGCAAAAAACAGACAACGTCGCTCGATCGGATGCGCGTATTCCGGCAGCCCTTCCGTCAACCGACCCGCGTGGGCGTGCGCGTAGCGTGCGATGATAAGCGCGTGCCGTTCCATTTCGATCGCGGCCTTGCGGCAAGCCGTCGCATAATCCGCGGCGGCAGCGTGGCCATAGGCGACATATCCCCCGGCAGTTCGCTTGAACAAGATGACCGTGACCCCCGGCGCCTCGGAGCAGATCGTGGCGGCGCGCACCCCCGGCCAGACGGTCTCCGACTCGGCCGCCGGCAACCGCCCTTCCCACCAGTGAAGCAGATTGAACCGCTCCGCCGCCTCCATCAAAGCCGCTGACCGTGCCTGCCGGGCGAACAGCCCCGGAAACGCGGCCATGCCATTGCTCGACGGGTCCACGTCGAATCCGTAGCGGCGCCCCCCCGGACTTTGGTGCAGCTGCCAATGGGCCCAGCGTTCCATCGCCTCGGAAAGCGCCATGTGATATGCAATCATCGGCGACGGCGACGTGCCGCCGCCGTCGGCGATGCTGAAAACGGTGTTCTGCCAAAGGCTTCCCCCCAGTCCGGGCTGGAGAAAGGCCGTGGCGAAAAACTCGCGCCGCCCGAGCACCGTGAGATCGGACATCTCCAGCCGTGTCACCGGGCCGCCGGACTCGGCCAGGATATTCCGGTAACGATAGGCGGCCAGAGAGAGCATGGTGGCCCCAGGTTGAATGCGCGTCGGTTAGCGACCGCCCCTGCGCGGTTTCGGTGTGAAGGCTGACGGCACGCAAAAGGACGGACCGTGCGAGTCATGACCGTTCGCGTTGGGCCGGCCGGCAACGGGGTCAAGCTTCAGCGCGAGGGTGTCGAAACCGACATTAAGAAAGAGACTCGAAACGAGCCCCGAGAACGATGAGGTGATGTTTTTCATAACGCCCCCAGTATCGCCTCCTACGAGTCATAATCGGATGGCAGAAACCGCCTACATTCAGTGCGAGAAATTCCTCGATGCAGGAGGCTTGGTCACCACATTAAAGGTGCGAATGTCCTTTGCTGCACAGGGAGTTGCGTGATACGTCTTGGCCACCCGGGAAATTCCATGCGGACGCGACATCTTTTTTACTCCAGCATTGTCCTGTTTGCACTCTTTAGCTGCCCCTCGTTTGGCGCGTGGCGGGACAAAACCGCCGGTCTGCCGTGGATGGAATTTCAGCCTTCCCATCAGCTCGGCTCCAAACACCCCTATCTTTGGTTTGTGTCCCAAGACTCGCTCGGAAGATTGCTGGTTGGCAGCTCGGGGCTCTCGGTGTTCGACGGCCAGGAATGGACCACCTACCCGGTGGGCAACGGCGAGGCCCTCCGGGCCTTGGAACCGGCGGGCGATGGCCGGCTATGGGCCGTCGCGTTGAATGAGATCGGATATTTCACCGAACCCTCCCTTGGCCGCTTCGTTTATCACTCCTTGCTCGAACATCTGCCCGTCGCGGAGCGGCAGGTCGGTCACGTCTGGGGCTGCGCCGTCGTGGGGAAAAGCGCATTCTTTTTCGGCGAGAAGAAACTCTACGGCTGGGACGGCTCGGCCTTCAAAATCTGGCCGTTCCCTGGGGCCGCCCGAATTTTCCCCCTCAAGTTTGATGGCCAATCCTGGTTCCAGCACTTGGAAACCGGCCTCTACCGTCTCACTGAAGCGGGACCACAACTGGAACTGGCTGCCGCCCGGCTGCCGCCCCTAAACATCATTGACGTGGTGCGGGATAACCACGGCCTGTTGGCGCTCGGCTCCAGGGGATTCTTTCGCTTGGAGGCGCCGCTTGAGCCCGTCTTCTCCGACGAGATTAATCGCATCATCACCGAAGGATTTCCCACGACTCTGGCCCGAGACCACGACGGCCGCATCTATGTCGGCACGGCGAGCCAGGGTTTGTTGATCGTCTCGGCCGAAGGTCAAATTTTGCGACGCATCAATGAGACGGCCCATCCCGCCGCCCGATCGATCCTGAATGTTGACGTCCTGCCGGATGGCACCGTGTGGCTTGCCACGACCGACGGCCTGTTCCGGTTGGAGCCGACAGGCGCGGTTACGCTTCATGCCTCGCGCAATGGTCTTGAAGCAGGCGCACAGGATCTCGATTCGGGCGACACCGGCTTGCACACAGCCAACCGGTCGGGACTTTTCCGACTGCAACCCGGGGCCGAAACCGAAGCGCATTTTCTCCGCGACAACCGCATTACCCACTCCTACATCGCCGTGCGCTCCATTCCCGACGGACTGTTGCTGGGCAGACATGGCGGGGTGGACCTCGCCACCTCGGATCGCATCACCCCCCTTTATCGCGTGCTGGCGAAAGGTGGTTTCCGCATCGAAGCTTCGCGATTAACGCCGGGGAGATACCTGGTCTCCGAGGGAAGCAGCCTTGTGGAGCTGCTGCCGGCCGCCACGGAAACCGGTTTCACAATCCGGCGTTTCGGCAACGTCCCCGATTTCGGAGGCTCGCTCGTGGAGACTGCGACAGGCGACATCTGGATCGGCACCGTCAGCCAAGGGGTCTTTATTGTGGACCCGTCCGGTGACGAAACGAAGGAGTTGGTGAACTCCACCACGCGGCAGCCTTTCCGCGGCCCGGCCGTTGTCGTCGGCCTGCAGGATGATGTCGTCGCGTTTACGACGGACGGTGCCGTGTTGGCATCGGGTGCCGGTTCATCGGCTGGCCCGCTGTCTCCGCTGCCGGGTCGCTTGCCTCTCGCCGCTGCGTCCATGGCCAAGCGAAAGGAGGTCGTTTTGGCTTTCAAACGCACGGGGCTTCCTGCTGCGAGTCCAGGCAATCAAGGGCTCGGACGGCTTGCGTTCGATGCTGCCGGACGCACTTCCTGGCAGGAGCTCGATGTGCCCGCGTTGGCTTCCATCGGTTTGATTCAGGTCGTCAGAATTCTCGAGGAGGATGGAAGACCGATTCTCTGGGTGGGCGGCACCGAAGGGCTTCTGCGACTCGACTACGATGCAATCCCGGTCATCACGGGACCGCCCGCACCGCTCATCCGGCTGGACACCGCTGGCTCCAGTGCGGCCCGCGCCGGGGTTGGGCCCGAATTCGCCTTCGACAGCCATCATGTGGTCCTGCGCGTGTTTACCGGATATCCCACGCGGGACCGTGAGTGGCAGCTGCAAACCCGCCTCGCCCAAGGATCCACCCCGTGGTCACCCATGACAGACCGCCGGGGCTATTCATTCACGAATCTCTCCGAAGGAACTTATCGTTTCGAAGCGCGCACCGTAAACGCGGCCGGGCTGGTCAGCGAAGCCTCGGTGTTCACCTTCCGCATCCTGCCGCCCTGGTATCGGTCGAAAATGGCCTACGCCGGCTACACCTTTGCGCTCGGCTTCGGCGTGTGGCTGACGATCCGCCTGCGCGAAGGCCGCATCCGCCGACGCAACCTCGAGCTCGAAGGCCTCGTCCAGGTGCGCACCGCCGAACTCGTGAAGGCCAACGCCGCCAAGGACGAATTCCTCGCCGGTGTCAGCCACGAGATTCGCAACCCGATGAACGGTGTCATCGGTATCTCCGAATCGCTGCCCACCAGCGGGCTCGATCCCGAAAGCCGTCGCAAATTCGGGCTGCTGCGGGCCTGCGCCGACCATCTCTCCTCGCTGCTGGAGGATCTGCTCGACCTGTCCAAAATGCAGGCTGGCGTCGTCGAGATCGAGACCAAGCCCTTCGATTTGCACGCGCTGGTTGATTCCGTGGCGGCCATGACGGCGGCCGACAGCGAACAACGCCACATCCCGGTGGAGATCGCGGTCTCGCCCGGTGTGCCGCGCCATCTGCTCGGCGACCCCCGCCGCATCCGGCAGATCCTGCTGAACTTTGTCAGCAACGCCCTGAAATTCTCCGACCACGGCAAGGTGGAGGTGACGGTCTGGTGCCAGAACACCGGCCCGGGCAACCGCACCGAAGTCATTTTCGCGGTCACCGACGAAGGGCCCGGCATCTCCGCGCCGGAACAGCAGCGGCTCTTCCGGCGCTTCGAGCGTGGTGCCGCCGCCCGCGGCGGTCGCGTGGCCGGCACCGGCCTCGGCCTCGCGCTCTGCAAGGGCTACGCCGAGAAAATGGGCGGCCGCATCTGGGTCGAAAGCGAACCGGGCCAGGGCTCGTGCTTTTACTTCAGCGCGCCGTTTGAGCATGCGCCCGAGCCGGTGGAAAGCCGGCCGGTCGCCGCGACGGGCACCGGCCCCGCGCTCCGCGCCCTCGTGGTGGACGACCAGGAATACAACCGCATCGCGCTCGCCGACCTGCTGGCGCAGTTTGGCTTCTCCGCAGAAATGACGGGCGACGGCGCCGCGGCGCTGGCCCTCGCCGCGCAGGAGACATTTTCCCTCGTCTTCCTCGACTACGACCTACCGGGACTGAGCGGGCTGGAGGTCGCACGCGGCATCCGCGCGCTGCCAGGCGGATCGGGTTCCGCGCACATCTTCGCCACCACCGCCTTCAATACGCCTGAAAAACAACGCGAGTGCCGTGCGGCCGGCATGGATGCCTTCCTGGGCAAGCCGGTGACGCTCGAGCGGCTGCGCAAGACCCTGGCCGCCGCCGCAGTCATCGCGGCGGAGCCACCAGCCGCCCCACCGCCCGCCCCCGGGCCGACCGACGGGCTGGCCAACCTGCGGCTCCTCGCGGCCAAGAAACAGGTGTCGTTCACCGACGAACTCGCGCTCTATCTTTCCGAGCTTCGGGTCGAGATCGAACAGCTGGAGGATTCCATCCGGCAGCAGCAGGTCGCCGAGACCTCCCGCCATGCCCACCGGCTCTGCGGGCGGTTCAGCTTCATCTACGAGCGCGAACTCGAGGCCCTCTGCCGCCAGCTGGAGGAAGCGGCGGCCAAGGGGCACTGGTCCGAGGTCAGCGACCTGTGGCAACGCGTGCCGCCCCTGCTGGCGGACTTGCGCGCTAGGTTGGCTTCTTCCGGCTCAGGTGCTCCGGGCGCGTGAGCCCGTTCACAATCGCGTAATGGATCAGCTTCGGCGTGGAATGGATGTCGAGCTTGCGCATGATGTCGCGGCGCCGCGACTGCACGGTGGCCGGACTGATGCTCAGCGTGGCGGCGATTTCCTCGTCCGAATTGGACTCGCCGATCATCGAGAGGATGCGGGTCTCGTAATCCGACAGCACGCGGATGAACGACTTCGGGTCGCGCCGGATGGCGGCGCTCGACTGGTTCACAATCTGCGTGTAGTAAACCCGGCCGCCCAGCACGGCGAAGATCGCCTCCGTCAGCACCTCGGGCCGCTGGTCGGTCTTGTCCACGAATCCGTGGATGCCGATGCGCTGGACCTGCAGCATGGTCCAGGGGTCGTGATGCGAGGAGATCGCGAGGATCTTCACGCGCGGATGCTGCTCGATCACCATTCGCGCGAGCTCAAGCCCATCACCATCCGGGAGGGAGATATCGAGGAGGACGAGATCGGGCAGGTGTTCGCGGATCGCGGCGATGCCCTCGCGAAACCCGGTGGCATGCTGCACCACCTGCAGCTGCAGATCGCGGCAGTGGAACTGCAGGAACTCCGCCACGAGCCGCTGGTCCTCGATAATCACCACACGGCCGATGCGCGCATCGCCGCCGTTGCCTGGGGTTGTCTCGGGCGATTTCACACGTTTAGTCATACTATCTAGACACAAGTTTCCGGCAAGCCGCTCCTGCCACAATTTGAACATCATTCTTTTCCATCCTGCGGAAGTCCAGCTTCCCCTGCCCGGGAAGGATGCCCGTGCCCGTCATATCGTTTCCGTGCTGAAGCGAAAGGTCGGCGACAGCTTCGACGCGGGCCTGCTCAACGGTCCACGCGGCAAGGCCACGCTGCACGCCATCGGCCACGACGGCGCCCTGCACCTGTCGTTCGCCTGGGGCGCGCCGCCGCCGCCGCTCGCGCCGATCCGCCTGCTCGTCGGTTTGCCGCGTCCGCAGACGGCGCGCGACATCCTGCGCGAGGGCGCCGCGCTCGGGATCGCCGCCATGGAGTTCGTGCGCACGGAGCGCGGCGAGCCGTCCTACGCGCAAAGTTCGCTCTGGGCGTCGCGCGAATGGGAGACGCTGCTCATCGCCGGAGCCGCGCAGGCGTTTTGCACGCGGCTGCCCGAGGTGAAACACGGGCGCACGCTCGCCGAGGCCTTGGCGGAAGTTTCGCCGCCAACCGTGAGCCTCGCGCTCGACAACTACGAATCTCCCGGACCGCTGAGCCAGGCGGTCCTTCCCGCCGGCGCCAACGTGTGCCTCGCGATCGGCTCGGAACGCGGCTGGACGGCTGCCGAGCGCGACTTGCTGCTTCGCCGCGGATTTTTGTTCGTTGACCTCGGCGAACGGGTGCTGCGCACCGAAACCGCGTGCATCGCCGCGATCAGCCTGCTGCGGGCGAAGCTGGGGCTTTCCTGAAAAATGCGACGGTCGGTTGCCGTGCGCCCTTGCCGAGGCGCTTCACGCAGGTCCAGCCGGGGGGATTGAGCTCACATTCGCCCGGCATCTCGAAGACCACGACCGGATCAGGCTGGTCCTTCAGCAGCCCATCCAACCGCGCAAAAAGCTTCGGTCCGACCTCGGGGATGATCTCGTAGGGCGGATCAATGAACACCAAGTCCGGGGGCGCGCCGGCCACACTCACGGTCGTGGCGTCGGCCGTGGTCACCATGACCTCGGCCGGCGAGCGACCGAGGCTCTTGCACACGGCCGCAAGGTTCTGCCGGATGAAACCGGCGGTCCGTCCGTCCTTTTCCACAAAGACGCCGCCCGCCGCCCCGCGGCTCAGGGCCTCCAACCCGTAGGCGCCACTGCCGGCGAACAGGTCGAGGAAGCGCGCCCCTTCCACCCGCGCCGCCAAACTGGAGAACACAGCCTGCCGCATCGCATCCGTAGCCGGGCGCACGGCGTCCCCCTTGGGCAGGGAGAGGGGAATGCCACGGGCTTTGCCTCCGGTAATGCGCATGATTTGCTAGAAGCGACGGATTCAGCCCTGTCCGGGCGGTTTGGATGGAACCGATTGCGCAACCGCCGGTTGAAACATAGCATTTGCGCCCTGCGACCATGAACTATTCTCTCCGCTGTGGTGGAAAGTCATCCTGACCTGACTGGCTTTCCACCCGTCCAAAGGCAATGCCTTACCCGGCCTACCAAGCATGTATTCCTGTCGCCTAATCCGGCTGGCTGCCGCCTGCCTGTTGCTCGCCCTCGTCCCGCTCCGGGCCGAGGAGGACAACGTCTGGCCGCTCTATGTCAGCAAGGCGGATGGGACGACGGAGGCCTGGCAGATGCTCGGGCCGCTGTTCTTCGGCAGCTCCGCGCCCAACTACACCCAGCAAGGCCTGCGCCCGCTCTACCTCGAAACCACCCAAGGCGACACGGTGGACGGCAGCCTGCTCTACCCTTTCTTCACCTGGCACCGCCAGCCCGGCTACCGGACCTTCAGTTTCTTCCAACTGGTCAACCTTCGCACAGATGACGCCGGCCCCGACGCCGCCGAAAAGCGCTTCGACGTCTGGCCGTTCTGGTTTTCGCGCGACACCGGTGACGCCGCGACCAGTTACCAGGCGCTCTTCCCGATCCACGGCACCATCAAGAACCGTTTCGGCCGCGATCGCATCCAGTTCACCGCGTTTCCGTTCTACTCCCACACCGAGAAGGCCGGTCGTCACGTGACGCACGCTCCCTGGCCCTTCTTGCGCTTCATTGATGGCGACGGGCACGACGGCTTCGAGTTCTGGCCGCTCTATGGACACGTGGCACGCCCGGGTGACTACGAGCGCCAGTTCTGGCTCTGGCCCCTCGGCTACAAATCGGTGCGCAACCTTTCCGAGCCCCAGCCGACCGAGCAGTTCGGCATGTTGCCCTTCTACGCGCGCGAGACCAGCCCCGGCTACATCAACGAGAATTACGCGTGGCCGTTCTTCGGCTACTCCGACCGCACCGCACCCTACCGCTATCACGAGACCCGCTGGTTCTGGCCGTTCCTCGTGCAGGGCCGCGGCGACGACCGTGTGGTGAACCGTTGGGGACCGTTCTACACGCATTCGGTCATCAAGGGCACCGACAAGACCTGGGTGCTCTGGCCGCTCTACCGCAACCAGCGCTGGACCGCCGACGGCCTCGCGCAGGACAAGACCACCTTCTTTTTCTTCCTCTACTGGTCGCTGGAGCAGCGCAGCCCCGACCGCGACGTCCCCGCCGCGCACAAGACCCACCTTTGGCCGCTGTTTAGCGCGTGGGACAACGGCGCCGGCCGCCGGCAGGTGCAGGCGCTCAGCCCATTCGAGGTGTTCTTCCCCCGCAACGACACCGTGCGCCGGCTCTGGTCGCCGCTGTTCGCGCTCTACCGCTTCGACCGGCAGGCCGACACCTCAGAACGCCACGCCCTGCTCTGGAACGCCGTCACCTGGCGACGCAGCCCCGAGGAGCGCGAGTTTCACCTCGGCCCGCTCGTCAGTTATCAGGCGGACCCGCAACAACGCCGCTTCGCCCTCGGCCGGGGCCTGATCGGCCTGCGCCGCACGACGGGCGAAGGCTGGCGCCTCTTCCTGTTCGATTTTCCCGCCAAAGCCGCCATGAAGGCTGACCAAGCCGCCACGCCATGACCTTCCTCAACGCCATTCTCGGCCACATCGGGGGCACCGTGCTCTTGCTGGTGCGCTCGCTGAAGTATGTCGGCACGTTGCCCGGCCAGTCCCGCCGCGTGATCGAGCAGTGCTACCTGATCGGCTTCACCTCTCTGCCCATCGTCACGATCCTGACGTTCTTCATCGGCAGCGTGCTCGCGCTCCAGAGCGGCTACAGCATGGAGAACTTCGGCGCCAAGCAGTTCATCGGCACGCTCGTCGGTCTCTCGATGGTGCGCGAACTCGGCCCGGTGATGGTCGCCATCCTCATCGCCGGCCGCGTCGGCTCGGCCATCGCCGCCGAGCTGGCCTCGATGAAGGTCTTCCAGGAAGTGGACGCGCTCGAGACGATGAACATCCCCGCCGAGCGCATCCTCGTGCTGCCCCGCCTCGCCGCGATCCTCGTCATGATGCCGCCGCTCGCCCTCATCGGCATCGTCTGCGGCTGGTATGGCGGCGCGCTTGTCAGCGAATACACCCACTCCATCTCGGTGGACAACGCCGCCTATTTCGCGGCGCTCAAGGCCTACATGAAAAACCAGGACGTGATCGACGGCCTGCTCAAGGCCGAGGTCTTCGGCTTCGTGATCGTGCTCGTCTGCTGCTACATCGGTCTCTCCACCCGCGGCGGTCCGCGCGAGATCGGCGCCTCGGTCACCAAGGCCGTCGTCACCTCCCTCATCCTCATCCTGGTGCTCGACTACTTCGTCACCAAGGCCCTCCTCTGACCATGAGCACGCCTTCCGCCTCCAGCTTCACCGCCTCGCCCTTCGTGGGGAAGACCTTCGGCGTCACCGTCAAGGGCCTGACCAAAAAATTCGGCCGCGCCACGGTCCTGAACGACATCAACCTCGAGGTGCGGCCCGGCGAGATCTTCTGCCTGATGGGCCCCAGCGGCTCGGGCAAGAGCGTCCTCCTGAAACACATCGCCGGCCTCGAGCGCGCCACCAGCGGCGAGGTGCGCATCGGCGAACACGACGCCGGCGACCCCGACACGCGCGACAAGGTCCACCTCGCCCTCGTCTTCCAGGCCGGCGCGCTCTTCAACTCGCTTTCGGTTTACGACAACCTCGCGCTCTACCCGCGCGAGCACCGCCTCTGCGACGAGGCCGGCATCCGCGAGCGCGTGATGAACGCCCTCTCCATCCTCTCGCTGGAGAAGGCGGTGAAGAAATATCCCTCCGAGCTCTCCGGCGGCATGAAGAAGCGCGTGGCCATTGCCCGCGCCCTCGTGATGGAACCGCAGCTGCTGCTCTACGACGAACCCACCTCCGAGCTCGATCCCGTGATGTCCGCCACCATCAGCGAGATCATCGCCACGCTCCGCGAGCAGACCGCCGTCACCAGCATCGTCGTCACCCACGACCGCTCGCTCGCCCTGAGCATCGCCGACCGCATCGGCATCATCATGGACGGCCGCATCCGCGCCCTCGGCGTGCCCGACGACTTCCGCCACCCGACCGACCCGGACATCGCCAACTTCCTCAGTCCGGTCATCGACCTCAAGAATCCCCGCTTCAAACAACTGGAGAACTCCCATGAATAATAACCAACAAGCCGTCCGCGTCGGCCTCTTCTTCCTCCTCGGCTGCGCGCTTGCCTGGATCACCTTCGAGTCGCTCAGCGGCGGCCAGATCTTCAAGCCCAAGGGCTACACGCTCGTCGCGCCCTTCGCCAACCTCAAGGGCCTCAAGACCGGCGACGACATCCTCATGGCCGGCGTGAAAATCGGCTCGGTTGCCTCCACCCGGTTGGGCAATCAGCGCGTCGAAGCCGTCCTCAGCATCGACCCCAAGGTGCAGATCCCGAACGACGCCATCGCCTCGGTCGAGACCTCCAGCCTCCTCGGCTCGCAACACCTCGCCGTCAGCTTCGGCAAATCGGCCACCTTCCTCAAGGAGGGCGACGAGATGAAAACCCGCACCACCGTGGACATGAGCGAGGTCATCTCCCAGCTCGGCTCGCTCGGCGCCAAGCTCGAGCAGGTCGCCGACGGCGTGAGCAAGGCCCTCGGCGGCGGCGAGAGCGGCTCACAGTCCCTCTTCAACAAGCTCGACCAGCTCGTGACCGACAACGGCCCGAAGCTCACCGAGACCGTCGCGAACCTCCAGGACATCACCGCCAAGATCAAATCCGCCGAAGGCACGCTCGGCAAACTGGTGAACGACCCCAAGCTGCACGACGAGCTCCTCGTGACCGTCGGCGAGATCAAGCAGGCCGCCTCCGACGCCCGCGTGTTCATGAACGACACCAAGGGCATCGTGGCCGACGTGAAGGCCGGCAAGGGCACGCTCGGTGTGCTGCTCTACGACGACGCCACCGCCAACAGCATCAAGGTCACTGCGAAGAACCTCCGCGAGCTGTCCGACAAGATCAACAGCGGCCAGGGCACGCTCGGTAAACTCATCTCCGACGAATCGCTCTACACCGACCTGCAGAGCACGCTCAAGAAAGCCGACCGCATGATCGACGGCCTCGGCGACCAAGGCCCCATCACCGCCGTCGGCGTCGCCGCCCAGTCGCTGTTTTGAGTGCCCCTATACCCGAAACCCGGACAGAGGCTGCGACAATACGCCCACACTACAGGGCAGGTCACTCGGCTCCCTCATTAAAAGGGAAACGTGTGATTCAAAATTATTCTAAGTCTGTGTCCTCAGTTTGATCTGTGTAATCGGCTGAGTTCGGGAACTGAACCTCTATCCTAACTTCTGCATGTGGCACATGTCCCTCTCGGGGCTTAGTAGGGATGTGACCAAACGTGTGAACCGTCAGCAGGAGAACAAGGAAGCCAATTTTGATTTGGTAGTGTCCCTTGGCAATTTTTGCTAGATAATGGCAGATTGGATTCATGTAAGGCATAGCGATGTTCTACACCTCACAGTCAAGCCCGTCTCGATTTGCTGTCCTGAGAACGGGCCATGGCCGAACCACCAACATTAGCATTTTAATGCTCTACTTTACACTCTTCCGATAAAGCCCGTCGAAAGATGTGCTCCACGTCTTGCCGCCATCGGTGGATGATTGCCAGTGCTGGCGCACGGTGCCGTCGGGATTCGGGGTCCAAGTGATGCGGTTGACCTGCTCCTGGCCGTCGCGGCGGGTGTAGCGGCCCTCCAGCACCATCTCGCCCTTGTCGTTCAGGCCGCCGGCGAGTTCGAGCGCGCCGCCGGCGGAGACCCAGAACTGCTGCCAGCGCTTCGTGCGCGGGGTCCAGGTGTTCAGACTCTTGCCCGTGGTGCCGTTGGCCGCAGTCCAGTTTTCAAGGAGGCCCCAACCGTCCGCCATGCGTTCGATGCGGTTCTCACCTTCCTTTTTGCCGTCGGGCGAGAACACCTCCCAGTCGCCGAGCCAGAAATCGAACTGCCGCGACTCGGGCGGCGCCGCCGGCGGCGTCTGGGCGGACAAGGTTGTAGTGAACAACAGAACGGCCAGCCAGAGGGTGTGTTTCATTATTGAGTCCTTTTGCGCCTTTTTGCGCCCAACCCTGCCTTGTCGGAAAATCACAGATGCGCCTTCAGCTCGTGCACGAAGGTGCGGCTGACGCGGAGCTTGGTGCCGTTGGTGAGTTCGACGCTGTATTCGCCGTAGAGCGCGGGGCCGGCTTTCTTCATGTGACGCAGGTTCACGATCGTGGAGCGGTGGATGCGCACGAAGTGCTTCGGGTCGAGCCGCTCCATCATCTTCTGGAGCGACATGCGCACGAAGCGCGACTTGTCGGTCGAGTGCAGGCGCACGTAGTCGCCGTCGGACTCGATCCAGAGGATGTCGCCCGGCGAGAGCATGTGGATCTCGCCGTCGCAGCGGATGAAGAGCCGCTGGTCGTCCTCGCGCGGACGGGACGCCGCGAGACCCTCGTCGGTCGCGCCGCTGGCCTTGAGCCGCTGGAGCGCCGTCATGATGTCGCCGAGCCGGCGGGCCAGTTCCTCCCGGTCGAGGCTGCGCACCGCGGTCTTGGCTCGGGTGAGCGCGGCGTTGAAACGAGCGCGGTTGAAGGGTTTCAGCACGTAGTCCACCGCGTGGACCTCGAAGGCCTGCAGGGCGAACTGGTCGTGCGCGGTGACGAACACCGTCTGCGGGAGCAGCGTGGGCGGGAGCTTGGCGAGCACCTCGAAGCCGGAGATACCGGGCATCTGCACGTCGAGGAAGAGCAGGTCGGGCTTGTGCTCCTTGATGGCCTCGACGGCCTGCAGGCCGTTGCCCGCCTGGCCCACGACCGAGATGTCGGGGTCGGCGCGGAGCAGGGCCTCGACGTTCTGCCGGGCGAGGATTTCGTCGTCCACAATCAGGGTGCGGATGAGAGCGGTGGTCGTGGTCATAGCGTGGAGGGTTTGGCAAAAGGGAGGGTGAGCCGGGCCAGGACGCCGCGCGGCGGCTGGTCGCGCAGCTCGAAGCGGGCTTCGTCACCGTAGAGCATGTGGAGGCGCGTGCGGGTGTTTTGCACGCCGATGCCGGAGCTGCCGATCAGCTCATCGCGCGGTAGCGCGGGGCCGTCGTTGTAAACCGAGAGCACGAGCCGGTCCTTTTCGCGCCGTGCGCTCAGGCGGAGGAGCTTCGCGTCGGGATCGCGCGAGATGCCGTGCTTCATGGCGTTCTCCGCCAGCGGCTGGAGCATGAGGCAGGGCACGAGCGCGGGCAGACACTCGGCCGCGATGTCGTATTCAACCGTAAGCCGGTCCTGGAACCGGATGCTCTCGATCTCGAAATACCGGCGCAGGAACTCGAGCTCATGCTCCAGCGTGTCCATCGCCTCCTGCCGGTGTTCCAGCGCGCGGCGCAGCAGCTCGCCGAGACCGGCCACGACATCCTCGGCCTCGCGGGTGCGGCCGTTGCGGATGAGGCTGGTGATGGAGTTGAGCGTGTTGAAGAGGAAGTGCGGGTGCAGCTGCATCTTCAGGGCGTCGAGGCTGGCGCGCACGAGGCGGGTCTCGAGCCGGGCGTTGGCCACGCGCAGTTCGCCGGTGAGCAGCTGTCCGGCGCGCCACTGGCGGTGGTAGCCGGCGGCGTAGAGCACCGACACGGCCATGAAATAGATGAGCAGCGGCATGTAGTCCCACCGCCCGGCCTCGCGCAGATCGTGCAGGATCACCGGCAGGAAGGACCAGGGCAGGTGGTTGGCCACGAGCAGGCGCACGGCGCACACCAGAATAAACAGGCCGGTAACGAGGAAGGCGGTCAGCGTGTGCAGGGCGATCGCCCAGGTCCAGTGACGATCGAGCAAAGTGAGCCGGTGCTGCAGCCAGAGAATGCCGGGCGCCACGGCCCACCACAGCAACCACACCGGCCACTGGTTCAGCCGGGTGTAACGGAATGACGCCTCAGGCGAACCCAGCAGCCAGCTCCGGGCATCCCACAGCAGAAGCCCGGCCAGCACGAGCAGGCCCACCAGCCACAGACCCAACCAGCAACGCCAGTCGCGAAGGCAGGCCCGGAGGACAACCAGCGTTCTCACAGCGAGCCTCCTGCGTGACGCTCCTCGGGTTCGTCGAGGGGCGTAATGGCCAGGCGCTTCAAATTCTGCCGGCCCAGCGGGTCGGCATACCAGCCCTCCACCTCGACGCCGAGCAACGTGCGCCGGCGCTCGAACAGCATGGGGATCGTCGGCACGTCATCCATCACGTTCCGTTCAAGCTGCTCCAATAACGCGAGGCGCGCCAAACCGGACTGGCGGTTGGCTTCGCCCATCAGACGGGTGTATTCCGGGTTGGCCCAGTGCGGGGCGTTGAAGCGCTCAGGATTCGCGAAGATGCCCAGCAGGTCGCCGGCATCGGGCACGGTCGCGATCAGGCCGCCCATCATGACGTCGAACTCACCGTGATCGAGGCGATGTTTGCGCTTGTCCGGCAGGTCGAACGAAAGATAGGTGCGCACGCCGAGTTCGCGATACCAGCGCTCGGTCCATGCCTGGAGGTGCGCGTAATTCTCGCGCCGCGGATTGACGGGCAGGATCAGCACGGGAAACCCCTTGCCGCCCGGGTATCCGGCTTCCGCGAGCAGCCGGCGGGCTTCGGCCGCATCCTCGCGCATCAGCGCAAGGCTGGGCCGACCGGGCATGTCGGGCACCCAGGAATAAGCCGGCACGAGCCGGTCGGCATCAGCCTCTTCGATGGCAGCGGCGCGGTTCACGGCCAATGCCAGCGCCCGGCGCACGCGCACATCGCGGAGCGGCCCGCGCGTGATGTTAAAATCCAAGGACGTGATCATCATCGACATCTCGGTCTCCTCGGTGACGCAACGCCGCGTGGGCAGCCCCGTCGGCCGGCCGCGGTTCGGCGGATTGGCGATGTCGGCCCGGCCGACCGCCACCAGCAGCCGGGCCGTGGCGGGACCGTCCGCCCGCAGGAACTCGACGCCACGCAAACGCACCCCGCCCCGGTCGTGATAGTTGGGCGAGGCCTCCATGCGAAAGCCTTCGGCATCCGCCCGCACCAGGCGGAATGCCCCGTTGGTCACGAGACGGGAGGGGTTTTTCACCAACACCTTCTCCTGCAACACCGCGGGTGTCGTCGCGTGCACGGGCACCAGCAGCGGATCGGCCAGCTCGGCCACGAAGGTGGAACGCACTGTCGTGAGATGAATCCGCAGCGTGAGATCGTCCAGCGCCTCCACGCCCAGTTGGGAGACATCAGGCAGTTCACCGCGATGGATGGCCTCCGCGTTACGGAGCGGAAAAAGCACTGCCGCGCCGTCGAGGTCCTGCCGGATCAGCCGCCGCCAGCCGCGCACAAAATCGTGGGCCGTGACCGCGTCGCCGTTGGACCAGCGCCCGTCAGGACGCAGCCGGACATCCAGCGTCAACCGGTCGTCGGACCAGCGCCAACTGGCGGCCGCAGCGGGCTGGGGCTGACCGGTCTCGGGATCACACTCGATGAGAGGTTCCCACAGGCTGAGAATGAACTGGTTGTGCACCGGCAAAGGGAACGTCCACACATGCGGATCGGGCGTCAGGGGCTGAAAGTAGGCGACGCGCAACACATCGCGATCCGCGGCCGGCCGGGGCAGCACCGGCAGATCGTTGCGGGGCGCGAGAAACACGGCCAGCATGAGCACACCCGCGCCGGACAGTGCGAAGACTGTCCACCAAGGAATGCGCGGCGACGTTGTCATAAATTGGGCGTTGTTGCTGTCCAATCGGACAAAACAACGCAACGTTCAGCACCCCACAACGGGGGTGCGGCCGGTGTCCATGCGCCTGCGACGAAACGCCAAATAGACGCGCCGAAACGCAGGTTCTGCCGCACTTAAGCCGCGGGCGAAAGCGTGGTCTTTGGCGTCATCCACGCTGCCGCTTTGCTCCAGCGCGGCTACACAGGGCATTCAAAGCCTCAGACCTTCGGGCCGCCCTGCGAGAAGTAGCGGGCGCG
This sequence comes from uncultured Oleiharenicola sp., assembly GCA_966252395.1. Taxonomy (GTDB): domain Bacteria; phylum Verrucomicrobiota; class Verrucomicrobiia; order Opitutales; family Opitutaceae; genus Lacunisphaera. Next base: position 51,328 of record CBINOW010000007.1, read on the forward strand.
GAGGCGCAGGCCGTTGAGGCGTATGAAGCCGGTGGCGTCGCTCTGGTTATACCACGACTTCACGCCCTCCATGGACGCGATCTTGTCGTCGTAGAGCGAATACCTGGACTTCCGCCCGCAGGTGATGATGTTGCCCTTGTAGAGCTTGAGGCGGACAGTGCCGCTGACGTGCTTCTGCGACTCGTCCACGAGGGCCTGCAAGGCCTCGCGCTCGGGGGCGAACCAGAACCCGTAATAGACCAGCTCGGCGTATTTCGGGATGAGCGAGTCGCGCAGGTGCATGACCTCGCGGTCCATCGTGAGCGACTCCACCTGGCGGTGGCCGTGCATGAGGATGGTGCCGCCGGGGGTCTCATAGACGCCGCGCGACTTCATGCCGACGAAGCGATTCTCGACGAGGTCCACGCGGCCGATGCCGTGCTTACCGCCGAGCTTGTTGAGGACCTTTAGCACACCGGCGGGCGAGAGCTTCTTGCCGTTCACCGCGACGCAGTTGCCCTGCTCGAAATCGAGCTCGACGTATTCGGCCTTGTTCGGCGCGTCCTCGGGCGAGACGGAAAGCTTGAACATGCCCTTGTTCTCCTTCGTGGTCGGGTCGAACCACGGATCCTCGAGGATGCCCGCCTCGTAGGAGATATGGAGGAGGTTGCGATCCATCGAATACGGCTTCTTGAGCGAGGCTTCGACGGGAATCTTGTGCTCCTGGCAGTAGGCGATCATCTCGGCGCGGCCGGGGAACTCCTCGCGGAACTTCTCGATCTTCCACGGCGCGAGGATCGTGAGACGCGGGTTCATCGCCATGTAGGTCAGTTCGAAACGGCACTGGTCGTTGCCCTTGCCGGTGGCGCCGTGGGCGACGGTGTCGGCCTTCTCTTTCTTCGCGATTTCAACCTGGGCCTTGGCGATCAGCGGGCGGGCGATGGAGGTGCCGAGGTAATACTGGCCCTCATAGATCGCGTTGGCGCGGATCATCGGGTAGATGAAGTCGCGGGCAAATTCCTCGGTGAGGTCGAGGGTGTAGTGCTTCGAGGCACCGGTCTTCTTCGCCTTGGCCGGCAGACCCTTAAGCTCCTCCTCCTGGCCGATGTCGGCCGCGAAAGTGACGATTTCCGCGTCGTAGGTTTCCTTCAGCCACTTGACGATGACCGAGGTGTCGAGACCACCGGAGTATGCGAGAACGATCTTCATGATGAACGGGGAGTGTTGGGCGGTGGTCCCGGCGGCGGCAAAGTAAAAAGCACATATTACACCCGGCTGGCCATCAGCAGGGTTGCTTTCGGCGGTTCCCTCGCAATGCTCCAAACGGCCCTATGAAGCTCCCTTCCCATCGGCAGGCCTGTCGTGCGCACCGTGGCTTCACGCTGGTGGAAATCATGGTTGTGGTGGTGATCATCGGCCTGCTGGCGGCACTGGCCATACCGGCGTTTCAGCGCAATCGACGAGCCTCGCAGAATACGCGGATGACGAATGATTTTCGCGTGTTCTCCCAGGCCTTCGAAATTTACAATACCCAGAATGGCGCCTGGCCAGACACGGCGGCTCCCGGGGTTGTGCCGACCCTGCCGATTTCCATTTCCGACACCCTGCGCACCGCGAACTGGCAAAGCCCCACCGCCTTGGGCGGGCAGTGGCAGTGGGAAAACTCCCTCGCCTCGGCCGGGGACGTCGGCATCTGCCTCGTCGGCTTCACTTGCACGGACTCCCAACTCGCCGAGCTCGATGCCAAGATGGACGATGGAAATCTGACCACCGGTCGTTTCCGCAAGACCTCCGCCACCCGCGTGATCTACGTCCTCGTTTCTGGATCGTAAGCCCGGCAGGCGGCATGCGCGGCGCGAGGCCGCAGGTTCAGCCCAAGGAGGCGAGTTTGGCGAGGATCGCCTTCTGCATGTGCAGACGGTTTTCGGCCTCGTCGAAAATGATGCAGCGCGGGTTATCGAGGACCTCCTGCGTGACTTCCTCGCCGGCGTGGGCGGGCAGACAGTGCATGAAGAGCGCATCCTTCTTCGCCGCGGCGAAAAGCTTGCCGTTCACCTGGTAGGGCTGGAGGAGCTTCTGGCGCTTCGCCTTCTCCTTTTCCTGGCCCATGCTCGTCCACACGTCGGTGTAAACGATGTCAGCACCATCCACGGCCTCGAACGGATCGGTGGAGAAATCGAACGCCGCACCGGTGCGCATCGCCTCGTCCACGATCGTCGCGCCGGGCTCGTAGCCCTTGGGGCCGGCGAGCGCGACCTTCATGCCGAAGAGATGCGCGCCCAGGATCCAGGAATTGGCCATGTTGAAGCGCGTGTCGCCGAGGAAGGCGATTTTGCGACCGCGCAGCGCGGCGAGCAGATCGCCCTTCGGGCCGGCCCAACGCTCCGCAGCGGTGAAGGCGTCGGTGTAGATCTGGCAGGGATGCAGGTAGTCGGTGAGCGCGTTGATGACCGGCAGGCCGCCGTGCAGCGCGAGTTCCTCGATGTCGGTTTGCGCGTAGGTGCGCACGACCAGGCCGTGCACGAAGCGCGACAGCACCTTGGCGGTGTCGGAGATGGTCTCACCCCGGCCGATCTGGATGTCGTTCGTGTTGAGGAAAAGCGGGTTGCCGCCGAGCTCGTGGATGGCGACCTCGAAGGAAACGCGGGTGCGCGTGCTCGATTTGGCAAAGATCATCGCCCACGTCTGGCCGGCGAGCGGCCGGCCATGCTTGCCGCGCTTCTTCTTCAGCTCGCGCGCGCTCGTGAAAAGCTTCGCCACCTCGGCGCGGGAAAAATCGGTTTCCTTGAGAAAATGACGCATGGTTCGGTCCTCACTTCTGGGCGGCCAGCACGCTGCGAATAAGCGCCGTGGCGCGGTCTAGGTCGGACTTGGCCGCGATGAGCGGCGGCAGGAGCCGGATGGTGTTGCCGCCGGCACTCGGGGCCAGCAAGCCCGCCTCGCGCAGGGCGGCGAGATACGGCGCCGGGTCGTTGTGCATCGCAAGTCCGAGCATGTAGCCGCGGCCGGTGACGGCACGCACGTGTTTGGGAAAATCAGTGATGAGCTTCTCGAGCTCGGACTTCCAGGCGGCGCCCTGGGTGCGGACTTTCTCGAGCAGGTTCTCGCGCTCCATCACGTCGAGCACGGCCAGCGCGGCGGCACAGGCCAGCGGCGTGCCACCGAAGGTCGAACCGTGCGTGCCGGGCGTGAAGAGTTCGGCGTGTTTCTCAGCCGTCCAGATCGCACCCATCGGGTAGCCGCCGGCGATGCCCTTGGCCATGCCGACCGCGTCGGCGCGGATACCGGAGGCCTGGAAGGCGTAGAAGGTGCCCGTGCGCCCGAGGCCGCATTGCACTTCATCGAGCATGAGCAGCAGGTTGTGCTGGTCGCACAGCTTGCGCAGGCCCCAGAGGAACTCGTCGGTGCAGGGATTGACGCCGCCCTCGCCCTGCACGGTCTCGACGAAGATTGCCGCGGTGTCAGCGTCCACAAGGTCCACGAAGCTCTGGAGATTGTTGATCTCGCCAAAGGCGAAGCCGGGCACGAGCGGACGGAAACCCTTCTGAATTTTTTCCTGCGGCGTCGCGCTCATGCCGCCGAAGGTGCGGCCGTGAAAGGCGTTCTTCGCGCAGATGATCTTGATGCACTTCCCTTCCTCGCCGGCCTTCTTCATGCCGTGCAGGCGCGCGAGCTTGATCAGGCCCTCGTTGGCCTCGGCGCCGCTGTTACAGAAGAACACGCGGCCGGGACCGGCGTGCTGCACGATGCGCCGCGCGAGTTCGCCCTGGTTGGGATGCCGAAAAAGGTTGCTGACGTGGATCAGCTCACCGGCCTGCCGCCGGATGGCCTCGACCCAGGTCGGGTGACAATGGCCGAGCGCGGCAACCGCCACGCCGGAGGTGAAGTCGAGGTATTCCTTGCCGGTGTCGTCCCAGACCGACACGCCCTTGCCGCGCACCAGCGTGAGCGCCGGACGCGCGTAGTTCTTCATGACATAGGCATCATAAAGCTCGGCGGTGTTGGTGCGGACGATGGAGGGGAGAGACATTTTTGATTTTGGATTCTCGATTATCTATTCTCGTTCCAGCCAATCCAAAATCGAGAATCGAAAATCGAAAATTAGTATCAGCCGTGGACAATTTCGGTCCCCACACCTTTGTCGGTGAAGATCTCGAGGAGCAGGCTGTGGGGCATGCGGCCGTCGATGAAATGGACGCGCTGCACGCCTTCCTGGAGGGCGCGAACGGCGCTGGCGACCTTGGGGCGCATGCCCTTGTCGATGACGCCGCGCTTCTTGAGGCCCTCGACGTCGCCAATCTTCACCGTCGAGATGAGGGTGTCGGGATTCTTGAAGTCTTCGAGCAGACCGGGGACATCGCTCATGTAAACCAGCCGGCGGGCGCGCAGGGCGCTGGCCACGCGGCCGGCGGCGACGTCGGCGTTGACGTTGTAGGGCTTGCCGTCGAGGCCCTCGGCCACAGGTGAGATCACCGGCATGAAGCCGTCGGCCATCTCCTTCTTGATCATCTTCACCTTAACCTCGGTGACGTCGCCGACGAAGCCGAGGTCAACGGGCTTGCCGTCGTCGTCCACGGTGAGCTTCTCGCAGACCAGCACGCTGTCGCCGGCCATGCCCTTCGGGTTGGCGCGGACCGCGGAGAGGACATCGCACACGTCCTTGTTCACGATCTCATCGAGGGTCTTCTTGACGATGGCGATGGTCGCCTCGTCGGTGACGCGCAGGCCGTTGATGAAATTGGCCTTCAGGCCGGAGCCTTCCATTGCGCGGCTGATGGCCTTGCCGCCGCCGTGCACGACCACGACGTTGATGCCGACGGCCGCCAGGAATGCGATATCCGTGGCCACGCGCTGACGCGCGGTTGGATCCGGGTCGTCCATGAAGCTGCCGCCGTATTTCACGACGAACGTGGAGCCGCGAAAGTCCTGGATGTAAGGCAGGGCCTCGTGGAGGATCTTGGCCTTCGCGATAAGCGCGGGGATGTCCATGGGGAATCAGAGATTCTCGTGCACGACCTTGGCCGGCGGGAAACCGTTGAAATAGGTCGCCGAAGCGTGGCTGTAGGCGCCGATGTTGACGCTGTAAACGAGGTCGCCGCGCTGCAGGTCGGGCAGGTTCTCGGCCATCGAAACGACGTCGAGCGCGTCGCAGGTCGGGCCGAAGACCGAGCAGATGCTGGTCGGACCCTTCTTGAACGACAGGACCGGATACTTGCAGTGGTCGAAGATCACGCCCGAGTAGGTGTGATAGACGCCGTCGTTGATGTAGTAGCTGGTCTTCCCCTCGCGCACGACCTTGCCGATGATGGAGGAGACGCACGTGCCGGTGACGGCGGCGAGGAAGCGGCCGGGTTCGGCGAGCACCTGGATGTCCTTCGGGAAAAGGCGGTCGAGTTCGGTATTGATGACCTTGGCGAGCTCCTTGAACGGGCGCACCGACGAATCATACGGGGCCGGGAAGCCGCCGCCGATGTCGAGCAGGTTCATCTTGTGGTAACCGCGGTCCTTGGCCTCCTGGAAGATGTTGGCCGTAAGGTTGAGCGCCTGGACGTAGTTCTCGAAGTTGGTCGTCTGGCTGCCGACGTGGAAGCTGATGCCCTCGACCGTCAGGCCGAGGCGATCGGCCTCAAGAATGAGGTCCACGGCCTCGCCCGGCATCGCGCCGAACTTGGACGAGAGCTCCACCATCGCGCCGGTGTTCGGCACCTTGAGGCGGAGGCACAGGCCGGCGTTCGGCGCGTGCTTCTTGATTTTATGGATTTCCTCGAGGTTGTCGAAGGTGACAAGCGGCTTGTATTTGTTCAGCTCCTCGAGCGTGTCGGTCGGCTTCGTGGGATTGGCATAGATGATCTTGTCCCAGATCCACTGCTGGCGCTGCTTCGCCGGCATCTTTTTGATGTTCTCGTAGACGATCTTGAACTCCGGCATCGAGGCGACGTCGAAGCTCGCGCCCTCTTGGAAGAGGGTGCGCACGATCATCGGGTCGGGGTTGGCCTTGACGGCGTAATAGACCTGGATGCGCGGGAGGTGCTTGCGGAATTCGCGGTAGGCCTTGCGCAGGGCGTCGTGGTCGATGATGAACAGCGGAGTGCCGTGCTGCTTGGCGAGCTGCTGGAGCCGGGCTTGGGAGATCATGGCGTGGGGAAAGCGGAGCGGTGGTGGGTCGGAGGGGACGACCGGCGGTTCACCGAAGCACAAAACGCAGTGCGCGTCCTTGCGGATGCTGCACTGCGTTCAGGGTGACAAACCGGCGGTTCATCAACGGGTCGGTCGTTACCCGGCGTCGGTCACCAGGAAGTTCTTGAACTGCCACGGATCCTTCCGGTCGAGGTCGGGCTTGTTGTATTTGGCGAACGTCATGTCGCGGTTCTTCAGCGGGGTCCAGTCGTAGGGCTTGGAGATCCACTTGCCGAGATAGGGCTTCGAGATCTTCAGAATGTAGTCGTGCGGCATGTCGTCGGGAACGGTGACGCCTTCCTCGGGATTCTCGATCATCCACATGGTGGCGGCGACAACGGAAATGGCGACCTGCATGGTGGTGGCGTTCTGGTGCGGGACCAGGCGGCGGGACTCCTCGATGCTGAGGTCGGAACCGACCCACCAGGAGTTGTAGTCGTGACCCATGATGAGCGCGCCGAGGACGTCCGAACCGGCCGTGATCTCGTCGTTCATGATGCGCTGGTTCTCGTTCAGCTTGTAATTGTAGCCGCGCATCTCGTTCAGCGAGGCGATGGCCTCGTCGCACGGGCAGTAGGCGTAGTGCATCGTCGGGCGGTAAACAGCCTTGCCGTTCTTCCAAACAGTGAGCTTGTCGGAGATGGTGAAGGCCTCGCCGTGGCGGACGACCATGCCAAGGACGTTCCAGTTCGGCACGAAGGTGCGGACCCAGGTGTTCATGCCCATCTGCGCGAGGCAGATCTGGTTCTTCGGCCCTTCCTTGTGGGTGAAGGCGTTCTTCGGGAGCGTCTTTTCGTGCGTGCCCCAGCCCATTTCGGCGGTCGTGGTGCCCTCCTCGCGGAAACCTTCGATCGACCAGGTGTTCACGAATTCGTCCACCTGCTTCGGCTTGTCCGTGATCTGCGTGTCGCGCTCGGAGCAGTGGATGACTTTCACGCCCAGGGTCTGGGCGAGGACGTTGAACTGGCGGGTGGCGATGAGGCCGGCGATCTTTTCGGCTTTCTTGCCGGTGGCCTTGCCGTCCTTGATGAGCTTGTTGCCGATGTCGATGAGGCCCTGCTTGACGAAGTGGGAGATGAGGCCGGGGTTGGCGCCGTGCTCGATGACAGCGGTCGGGCCCTTGGTCTTCCACTTCTTGAGCATCCGCCGCAGGTTCATGTGGCGGTAGTAAAGCGTCTTGGTGGTCGGATGCGCGTCGGCGCCGTGCGAATACGGATCCCACAGCTCGGTCGAGGTGTTGATGTAGCGCACGCCGTTGTCGTGGCACCACTGGAGGATCTCGCAGGCATCGATGTTCCATGCGAGGTCGATGAGGATGTCGCCGGGGCCGACGTGCTTCGCGAGTAGCGTCGTCATGTTCTTCTCGGTGACGCGGTCGTTCACGTAGCGCACACCTTTCTTGATCCACTTCGCGAGCTTCTCCTTCTTGTCCGCGAAATCCATCACGGTCACGTTCTTCGCCGGCACCTTGAGGTGCTTGAAGAGGATGGGCAGCGTGCACTCGGCAACGGCGCCATAACCGACGAAAAGGATCTTGTTGGTGAAGCTAAGCATGATTTGTGACTGGGTTTTTTGCGGTGATCCCGATGTGGCCCGCGCAGCGAAAATGCTCGCGAGGCATCGGAAAATTATTCGTGAAAGTGGAGACGAAGCGCTCGCGAGGGCAAGCGATTAGTGAGTGACGAACAGGTGGCGAAGCGCAGCGCGGCAGAGCCTCCCGCCGGGCCTCACTCGCTCTTGTTGTAATTCACGTAGCCTTCCGTGAGGTCGCTGGCGAGGAGGCGGAACGAGGCTTTGCCGAGATGGAGGTTCAGCGTGATGGTGAAGCGCTTCGCCTTCACGATCTCCTTCCACTTAGGCTTGAGCTCGGGGTGCGGCTTGCCGGCGGTCATGGCGGGCGTGTCGTTGTAAAGGATGTCGAGCTTCGCCTCGACCAGCTTGGCCTTGGCGTAGCCGGCGGCGTCGGCGAGGCGGCCCCAATTCGGGTCTTCACCATACCAGGAGGACTTCACGAGCAGTGAGTTGCCGATGGCGCGGGCGACTTTCTCGGCGTCCTCGGTCGAGGCGGCGCCGAGGACCTTCAGCTCGACGACCTTCGTGATTTTCTCACCGTCGGACACGATCTTCTCGGCGAGCGCCTCACAGGCCTTCCACACGGCCTCGGCGAACAGCACGCGCAGCTCGCGCGGGCTCTTGTCGCCGACGCTGACGCCGGAGTGGCCGTTGGCCAGCATGAGCACGGTGTCGTTGGTGCTCATGTCGCCGTCCACGGTGATGCAGTTGAAGGTGCCGGCGACGGCCTCGGAAAGCGTCTTCTGCAGGAAGCTGCGCGGCACCGAAAAATCGGTGGCGAGAAACGCCAGCATCGTGGCCATGTTGGGCTGGATCATGCCCGCGCCCTTCGCGATGCCGGAGACGAAGTGCTTCTTGCCGTCGTAGGTGAAGCTGACGGTGACGGTCTTGGGCTTCGTGTCGGAGGTAAGGATAGCGCTGGCGGCCTTGTGGCCGTGGTCACCGGTGCGGCCCTTGTCGGTGACCGTGCGTTCGAGGCCCTTGAGGAGCTTCGGCATGGGCAACGGCTGGCCGATGCGGCCGGTGGAGCACACGAAGAACTGCTCAGGCTTGAGGTTGAGCGAGGCGGCGATGCGGGTGGCGGTGGTCTGCGCGTCCTTCAGGCCCTCGGGGCCGGTGCAGGCGTTGGCGTTGCCGGAGTTGGCAACGATGCCGTGGAAGGGGCCGCCGTTGGCGAGGTGCTTCTGGCAGAGCAGCACGGGGGCGGCCTTGACCTGATTGGTCGTGAAGGTGCCCGCGGCCGTGCAGGGACGCAGCGAGAAGAGCAGCGCGAGGTCGAGGCGCTTGAGGTCGTTCTTGTCGCGGATGTCGCAGGCGACGCCCGCAGCCTCAAAGCCGGGGACGTCGGTGATACCGGCGCTGTCAGGGGTAACGGTCAATTGGCTCATGAGGAACAAAGGGAATGCTTTGCGGCGCGCAGAAAGAGATCAGACCAGCCCCGCGGTCTCGGGCAGGCCCAGCCACAGATTCATGATCTGCACCGCCTGGCCGCTGGCGCCCTTGACGAGGTTGTCCACCGCGGAGGTGATGACGAAATTGCCCGTGCGGGCGTCGTGCACGGCGGACAGGTCGAGGCGGTTGGTGCCGGTGACGTAGGCGGAATCGGGCGTCTCGCCGCTGGCGAGGATCGAGACGAAGGGCCTGCCCGCGAAGGCGGCCTTCCACGCGGCGTAGAGCGACTCGATGGTCGCACCGGGAGCAGCCGGGACGGTCGTCGTCGTGATGATGCCGCGGCGCATGGGCGCGAGGTGCGGATTGAACTGCAGCACGACCTTGGCACCGGCGAAGCCAGAAAGCTGCTCCTCGATCTCGGCAAGGTGGCGGTGCTTGGTGAGGCCGTAGGCCTTGGCGCTCTCAGCGCGCTCGGCGTAGAGGTATTGTTCCTCGGCCTTCTTGCCCGCACCGCTGACGCCGGAGAAAGAGTTCACCACGATGTGATCCTTGGCGACGACGCCGGCCTTGAGCAGCGGAGCGAGCGGCACGATCACGCTCGTCGGGTAGCAGCCGGGCGCGGCGGCGAGCTTGATCGTGGATTTCCATTCCAGACCGGTCAACTCGGGCAGGATGAACCGGGCATGCGGCAGCAACTCGGGCGCGTGATGGTGGCCGTAGTATTTTTCGTAGGTCGCGAGGTCGGCGATGCGGAAGTCGGCGCTGAGGTCCACCACCTTGCGCCCGGCGGGCACGAGGGCTTTGGCAAAATCGGCGGCAGCGCCGTGGGGCAGCGCGAGGAACCAGAGGTCCACGTCATTGCGGGCGGCGACGCTCGCGGCATCGGAATCGCTGAACTTCAGCTGCTCGGCCGCGGTGCCGCGGAGCGCAGGGATCACGGAGGCCACGGGCTTGCCCGCGTGCTGTCGTGACGTGACCGCCGTCAGTTTGACGGACGGGTGACCGTGGAGGAGTTTGACGTGAACTTCGCCGGAGTAACCCGACGCGCCGACCATGCCGACATTAATGTAAGGGAGAGGAGAGAGTTAAGAATTCC
>CBINOW010000008.1:0-60967 GCA_966252395.1 uncultured Oleiharenicola sp.
GCCGGACCGCGCACGCCGAGCGCCAGTCCGGCGACGACTGCGGCCCAGAGGAAGCCGCGCCGGTTCATGCGGCGGGAGTATCGGGATCGGGCCGGTTCACTCAATCTCGAAACGGTCATCCTGAGCCGTGCGAAGGATCCAAGGGAAGCTTCACAAACCGTCTCCGCTTCGTTGCCCCGCTTGGATCCTTCGCACGGCTCAGGATGACGGAAGGGGCGTTCACCGGTGGTTCCACCCGTGCAGGCTTCGGCTTGGTTTGAAGTTGTAGGAGCGTGCTTGCACGCGACACGAACCAGTCGCGAGCAAGCTCGCTCCCACATAACCGAGTAGAATCAGGCCTGCTGAAATACCCCGGAGCTTGTTCCGGGGATCTTCACGGCATCATGCCGGTGGTAGGGCGGAGCGGCCCGCTCCGCCACGAAAACGACATCACGTTCTCGGCGCACCGGGCCGGTGCGCCCTACCTTTCGAGACACCTTCTCACCCGCCCGCTGCCTGATAGAGCAGGAATACGATCAGCTGCGCCGAGAACACGCGCAGGAGCATCACCAGCGGGTAAACGGTCGCGTAGGAGACGGCGGGGGCGTCGCTGCCGGTGGTCTGCTGGGCGAAGGCGAGCGCGGGCGGATCGGTCATGCTGCCGGCGAGCAGACCGCAGAGCTCGGCGTAGTTGAGTTTCTTCCAGGCGCGCGCGAGCAGCCCGATCACCAGCAGGGGCACGGCGGTGATGAGCGCGCCGAAGAGCAGCCACGACAGGCCGTTGCCGCCTAGGAGCACCTCGACGAACTTGTCGCCCGACTTCAGGCCGACGGCGGCGAGGAAGAGCGTGATGCCGACCTCGCGCAGCATGTGGTTGGCGTTGGTCGGCAGATACCAGACCAGCGGGCCGGTGTTGGCGATGCGCGACAGGAGAATCGCCACGACGAGCGGGCCGCCGGCGAGGCCGAGCTTCACCGCCGCGGGCAGGCCGGGGATCGCTAGCGGGATGGCGCCGACGATCACACCAAGCGCGATGCCGAGGAAGAACGGGATGGGCTGCGGCGAATTGAGCGCCTTGTTGGAATTGCCGACCGCCGCGGCCACGGCGTCGATCCGCGGCTCCTCGCCGACCACCATGAGCACGTCGCCGAACTGCAGGCGGAAGCCCGGTGTCGCGGTGAACTCGATGCCGCCGCGCGTGACGCGCGTGACGACGACGTCCTGCTCGCCGAGCACTTCCAGTTCGCCCAACTCGCGACCATAGACGTCGCTGCGCGTGACGATCAGCCGGCGGTTGGTGATGGCGCCGGGCATGGCCTTGAGGTCCACGCCCGCATCGGCGCCGACCACCACGCGCAATTCATCGAGGCCCTCTTCAGGCCCGACCGCGTGCAGGATGTCGCCGATGCGCAGGAGCGTCTCGGGCTTCGCGACCTCGACCTTGCCCGAGCGGGAGAAACGCGACACGACCACGCCGGAGCCGGCGAGTCCGGGCACCTTGCCGAGCGGGCGGCCGACGAGGTTCGGGTTGCGCACCTCAAAGTTGCGGGTGGCGGGCTTGGGCCGCGCCGGCGCGTGGGCGGCCTCGGCGGCGGCGACCTCGGCCTTCACGTCCACGCGGAAAACGGTCCGCACCAGGATCATCGTCAGGATGATGCCGACGATGCCGAACGGATAGGCGACCGCGTAGGCCAGGCCTTGCACGGCCGCGGCGTTGTCGGGCATGCCGACCTGTTTCAGCGCCTGCTGGGCCGCGGCCAGGCTCGGGGTGTTGGTGGTCGCGCCGGACAGCAAGCCCACCCCGGCGGGCAGTTCGACGCGGCCGGTGTTGATCAGCACCACGGCCACGAGCGCACCGAGAAGCACGATGGCGGCCGCGAAGCCGTTGAGCATGAGCCCGCGCGCCCGGAGCGAGCCGAAGAAACCCGGGCCGATCTGCAGGCCGAGCGTGTAAACGAAAATGATGAGGCCGAACTCGCGCACGAATTCCAGCACATGGTGGTCCACCGAGAGCTTGAAGTGCCCGAGGAGCAGGCCGATGAACAGCACCCCGGCCACGCCGAGGCTGACGCCACCGATGCGGATTTTCCCCAACGCCGATCCGGCGGCGCCGGCGGCGCCCAGCAAAATGACGGTGCGGGCGACAGATTCTTCAGTGAGCAGGTGCGTGAGCCATTCCATGGTGAAGGCCCTCAGGCTACCAAGCCGGGCTGGGGCGCACAGCTCATTTGTTGGTGATTTCTACGCAACCCGGCCGCCCGGGACTGGTCTCCGAGTCATAACCCCCGGCTGGAAACCTGCCGATTTTGTGTCATGTTACCCGTCATGCACCCCTCTCGCTCCCTTCCGTCCCTCCTGTTGGCCGGAGGACTTGCCCTGCTGGTCGGTTGCGGTTCCGCCACTTCGCCCAACGCCATCATGGACCGGGTGGATGCCAACCGGGACGTCTATGAATCGTGGCCGATTGAGATCAAGGACGCCGTGCTTTCCGGCCAGGTGCAGCGCGGCATGACGACCGACATGGTTTATGTGGCGCGCGGCAAGCCCACCGAGCGCATCGAGCGCGGCAACGGCGACGAGATCTGGGTGTATCGCATCCGCAGCGGCAACGACGGCGGCGGGGGTGGTATTCTGGGTGGCGGCGGCATTCTCCCGCGCGGCACCACCGTGAGTGTGGGCACCGGCGGCGTGGGCGGCTATCCCGGCACCTATCCGGGAACCTACCCGGGCTCTTATCCCGGCACGTATCCGTCCGGTGCGGGCACGGGCGTCTATATCCCGCCCATCGTGCTCGGCGGCGGTGGCGGCGGCAGTTCGGAACCGGATCTCGAGGAACAAATCATCTTCCGCAACGGCAAGGTCACCCACGGCGACGGCGTGAAGTGAGTCTTGGGGGTGGAACCTGCGCTCCGTCCTTCGCCAAGGCTGCTGACGGCAGGCCGCGCAGGTTGGGTCGAGCCAAGCCCGCGCGGCCTGTCAGCCTTAGGCTTGGCGACGGCTGAAGCGCCGGCTCCACCTTCCCACGCCATCCGAACTTTGGTGTTTTTGTGCTTTTTGTGGCTGTCCCGCCGCCTGCATCCTGCCGCCCATGAGCTACGCCCGCGCCCGCGAACTGATTGACGCCGCCCACGCCGCTGATCCCAAGCGGACCGCCGACGGTCGCCCCGCCGAACTCGTCTATGCCGACCGCATGGAAGCGTGGGCGGTCCGCGCCGCCGCCGAGCCCACCGACCTGCTGCGCTTGGCCGCGCGTTGCCAACACCTCGAACGCTGGCTAGTGCCGCGCGCCACGTTTCCCGAGGGCAAGGCCGGTTACCTGAAGTGGCGCCAGTCGCTCTACCGGAAACAGGCCGACCGCGCGCGCGACCTGCTCGTGCAGGCCGGCGTGCCGGCCGGCGAGGCCGACGCCGTGGCCGTCTGGGTCTCCAAGGCCGCGCTGAAAACCAATCCCGGCACCCAGGCCCTCGAGGACGCCGCCTGCCTCGTCTTCCTCGAGAACGAGATTCATGACTTCGCCGCGCAGCACGCGGATTACCCGCGCGAGAAGTTCGTGGATATCATCCGCAAGACCTGGAAGAAAATGAGCCCGCGCGGCCAGGACCTCGCGAAGACCATCCCGCTGCCGCCCTCCATCGGTGCACTCGTGACCGAGGCGATCGCGACGGCGTGAGGCAGGGCCCGACCTCCGGGCGGGCCGGTTTGTTTTGTTGGAGCCGGGACGCCCTCGTCCCGGTTGTCTCATCTATTTTCTATCGATCATTGACCGGGGCGGGGGCGCCCCGGCTCCAGTTTGGATCACGCCCCGCGCTTGCCTCGGCGACGTCGAACCGGTCGAATGGCCCCCGGTGGCCGACCCCGCACACTCCGATTTTTCCCTTCGCTGGCGCTGGCTGCTGCCGGTGGTCGCGCTCGTCGGCGTCTTTCATTTCTCGCCGCTGGCCGACGCCCTGAACCGCGGCTTCTTCGACGCCGCCAGCCGTCATCCGCTGAAAGCCCCACCGCTGCCGGACAACTCGGCGCTGGTGCTGGTTAACAATGAAACTTTGGCGCTGCTGGGAAGGGATCCTTACCGTCAACGCTGGCCGCTGCCCCGGGCTTATTTCGCCGCCTTGGTTGCAGCGCTCGACCGCGCCGGAGCGGAACGGATCGTGATGGATTTCATCTTTTTTAACCAAGCCGAGTCCGCCGAACAAGATGCCTTGCTTGCAGCGGTCGCCGCCGCCTCGCCCAAGGTGGTGCTGGCCGCCACGCGGAGAGAATCGCCAGTGTTCTGGGACGCCGAATTCTTGCGGGAACACGCGTCTTTTTTTCCGACTCCTCGGCTCGGTCTCGTGGACTATCCGGCAGACGCAGATGGCGTGGCGAGGACCTACGAAGCCAAGGACTCACTGGCGGCCCGAGCCACCTCCGGGTCCGTGGTGGCTGCGGGCGGCTTGTTGCGGTGGCATGGAGGCTTGGCCAAAATCGAATCCCTCGGCGTGCCCGTGGTGCCGGCCGGGCATTTCTTTGCCGCGGGTCTGCCGCTGATAGACCGGTTGAGCCAACAGGCGCCGGATCTGTCCCCGGAAGCCACCGCGCAGGCCTTGGCCGCGGAGCCCGCCCTGATCGGGGCGAAGGGCAGTGAACTCGCGCAGGCGATTGCGGCGGTGCGCGGGCGGGTGGTCTTCGTCGGCGCAAACGCCGACGGCACGTTCGACCTGAAACCCGTCCCCGTCGGCAAGATTGAACCGGGTGTCCTGATTCATTGGACCGCATGGACCAACTTGGTGGCCGGGGGATTCATTACGGCGCTGGCCTGGCCTTTCGTGCTGGGGGCGACCGTGCTCGCCGGGGCCGGCGTTTTTCTGGCGGGTTTAAACCGGAGCTCCGTCGTTGCCCCGGTCGGCGTCGCGGTGGTGCTGACGGCGTTGCTTTTTGGTGGAGCCTACGCCGGACTGTCCGCCGGGTGGTGGCTGCCGCCGGCCACGCCGGTGGCAGGTGTTTCGCTGGTGCTGCTCGGCGTGGTCGTGGAGAACCTCTGGCGCGAGCAGCGCCGCAAGCGCGAGATTCAGGCGATGTTCGGCGCCTATGTGGATCCGGGCGTCGTGGAAGAGCTCGTGCGCAACCCCGCGGCCATCCGCCTCGGCGGCGAGCGGCGCGAGGCCACGGTGTTCTTCTCCGACCTCGCCGGCTTCACCGACCTTTCCGAGAAACTCCCGGCCGAGCAGATGGTCGAGGTCGTCAACGCCTACCTCGAGGAAACCAGCGAATGCCTTCACCGCCACGGCGCCTACGTGGACAAATATATCGGCGACGCCGTCATGGCCGTGCTCGGCGCGCCTCAGCAGCTGCCCGACCACGCCGTCGCCGCCTGTCATGCCGCGCTTGAGGCCCGCGCCGCGCTCGCCGGCATCAACGCGCGCTATGCCGCGAAGGTCGGTGTCCACCTGGAAGTCCGCATCGGCCTGAACACGGGCGACATGGTCGTGGGCAACCTCGGTTCCTCGCGGAAAAAGCAATACACTGTGATGGGCGACACCGTGAACCTCGCCTCGCGGTTGGAGGGCGCCAACAAGGCCTTCGGCACCGGAATCCTGCTCGGTGAGGAGACCGCGCGGCGCGTGCAAACCGCGATGGTGACGCGGCCGCTCGCCCGCCTGCGGGTGAAGGGCAAGCTGCAGGCCATCGAGGTTCACACGCTGCACGGTGCCGCCGGCTCCCTGTCCGCCGATGAAAAGGAGTTTGTCGAAACCTACCGCGCGGGCTACACCGCCCTCTGCCAACGGCGTTTTGCCGAGGCCGCCGCCGCGTTCTCCCAAGCGCTGGCTCTGCGGCCCGCCGATCTGACCACCCGCCGCTGGCAGCTCGAAGCCACGTCCCTCACCCAATCCCCGCCTCCGCCCGACTGGGAGCCCGTCATTTCCCTGGATTCAAAATGAAAAGAAACCTCCCCGCTGCGGCCCTGCTGGCCGCCCTCGCCTCCGCCTCGGCGCTCTTCGCGTTCGAGGCCGGCGGCTTTGCCTTCACCAAGCGCGCCGAGACCAAGCTGCTCGCCGAGCCCAAACCTCTCGCCGAGGCCGCCGGCACCCTGCCTTTCGGTCATCAGGTGAAGATCGAGCAGGTTCAGGGCGCCTGGCTCCGCGTCAGCGAAGGCGACACCGCCGGCTGGGTCTTCAAGGGCAACCTCGCCCTCACCAAGCCCGCCGAAGTCAAAGGCCTCGACGGCCTCGGTCTTTCCGCCAGTCAGACCAGCGCGACGGCCGCAGCCCGGGGACTTTCCACGATCGTGACCAATTACGCCACCGCCCGCAGCCTCGCCACCGCCCAGGGCGATCTCGAGTGGGTCATCAGCGAGTGCGCCTCGCTCACGCCGGAGGAAGTGGACGCCTACCTGCAGGCGCAGAAGAAGGGGGAATACCAATGAGCCCGCGCCGCTTCCTCCCGTTCCTCGCGGCCGCGCTCGTGCTGGCCGTGGCTCCAGCCCGCGCCCAGCTCGATTTCAGCAAACTCTCCAAGGGCCTCGACAAGCTCAAGCAGGGCGCCGACACCGCCAAGGACGCCGCGAAGGTCGCCAAAGGCGTCACCGGCATCGGCCCCGAGGAGGAGCGCCAGATCGGCGATGCCGTCGCGCTTGAAATCATCGCCAAATACGGCGGCGTGGTCCGCGACTCCGAGGTGATGCACCGCGTGAACGTCGTCGGCCAGTCCCTCGCCCGCTATTGCGACCGGCCCGATCTCGAGTGGCGCTTCGCCGTGCTCGCCTCCGACACCGTCAACGCCTTCTCGGCGCCCGGCGGCTGGGTGTTCATTACCCGCGGACTCTACGAGCGCGCCGAAAGCGACGATGCGCTGGCCGGCATTCTCGGCCACGAGATCGCGCACATCACCAACCGTCACGCGCTGAAAATCGTCGAGCGCAACGAGGCCGCGGCCGGCGGCAAGAGCCTCCTGCTCAAGCGCAGCAGCGAGGCCCGCGAGCTCAACGCCCAGGTCCAGCAGATCAACGCGCAGCTCGGCGTGGACATCGGCGGTCTCGTGAAGGCCATCGTCGAAACCGGTTTCGACGCGCCCACCGAATACGAGGCCGACAAGGACGGCCGCCAGCTCGCCGTGACCAACGGCTTCGCCCCCGGCGGCCTGCGTGCCGTGCTCACGAACCTCAAGCAGACGGGCGAGAACCGGAAGACGATGTTCTCCACGCACCCGCCGCTGGTCACCCGCCTCCAGAAACTGCCCGACGAGCCTGTCCCGCCGCCCACGCCCAAGCCCTTGCCCGGCAAGCTGGACATTTCCGGTTCCGGCGAAACGGTCGCCCGGCTCAACGGCCAGGTCCTGCGGGTGCTGACGCTCGGCAGCGAACCGTCGTGGCGCAAGCATGGCGAAGGCGAGGTGTTCCTCCAGACCCTCGCTGCCGCGGTCCAGGTGGAGTTTCGCGAAGGCGCCGTCGTGCTCGCCCCGGGCGAGATGCTGATCGTGCCGCGCAACCGCGAATACCGCCTCGTCGCCCCGCCCGGCGCCCGCGTGCTGACCCTCGCGCCGACTGCGGTGGTGTTCTGAGTGTTCCGCGGTAAAATCTGCGCTCCGCCGCAGGTTTTCCAAAAAATAATCTCCTCCTTTCGATGGGCGGGGCCGCTTGGTTGGCGCAGCCTCGCTCATCGACATATTGGGGTGACAAGGAAACTCTCGCGGCCTATTCTCCATTAGCTTGCCGACGTAAACCTTGGCAAATCTCGGCAAGATTCAGTTCCGGTCGCCAACCGGCTCCGCGAAAGACAATCTCTTAATCAAGCATGTCCCCGCCCCTCGATCTTAACGCCAAGCTCGCACGGCTCCGCAGCCTTCAGCCGATCTACAACCCAGCACCCCTGGAGGTTCTTTCGAGCATTGTCGCCGAGTGCGGTCTTGAACGTTTCGTGGACGCCCAGTCCGGAGCCCTCGGCTCCCGCTTTGGCGACTATGGTCAGGCGCTCCAGGAGCTTCAGGCGGGCCAGAAGCGAACGCACTGGATGTGGTATGTCTTACCCCAGTTGCGTGGCATGGGAACGAGCGAGATGTCCTTTCTCTTTGGGTTGGAGTCGCCCGAGGAGGCGAAGGCCTATTTGCAGCACCCGCTATTGGGTAGGCGGCTCCATGAATGCGTGCAGGCGGCCCGGCGGCACAAAGGTGCCACCCCCGAACAAATCTTCGGGCCCGTTGACGCGATCAAGTTCCGGTCCTGCTTGAGCCTGTTCAAGTCGGTAGCCGGACCGGAGTCGCTCTTTGCCGAAGCCCTGAAGGATTTCTACCAGGGTCGGGATGACGAGATCACCTTCAGGCTCATGGCTGTAGGCGGAACGTTTCGATAATAGCCCGCAGTCCGGTTCCGCACCACCCACAGACACGGTCGCGCGGCCAGTGAGGGGCCAGATCGTCCGATGAGGCGGGAAAAGAAGGAGCGCGGGCTCCACCTCCCTTCCCCCGGATTTGCTGTTGCACCATGGGCACTGCCGGCCGGACTTTGGTGTCATGGGCAGAATGACCTCCTTTCCCACCTTCCTGTTGCTCGGCCTTAGCCTGGTGCTCGGCGGCTGCGCCGGCACCTACTACAAGACCATGGAGAAACTCGGCGTGCCCAAGCGCAAGATCCTCGTGGACCGCGTGGAGGAGGCACGCGGGGCACAGCAGGCGGCCAAGGAACAGTTCGCCAGCGCCCTGCACGAGTTCCTCGCCGTCACGAAGGTGCCGGCCACGGATATTCAGAAAGCCTACGACGGTCTGAAGGACCAGCTCGATGACTGCGAGTCGCGCGCCACCGCCGTGCGCGACCGCATCGAGGCCATCGAGAGTGTGGCGCAGGCGCTTTTCGTCGAGTGGAACGAAGAGCTCGCCCAATACAACAACCCCAACCTGCGCGCCCAGAGCGCCCGCCAGCTGGAGACCACCAAGCGCCGCTATGCCGACCTGCGGCGCGTGATGGATCAGGCCGCCGCGCGCATGGAGCCGGTGCTCGTCACCTTCCGCGACAACGTGCTCTTCCTGAAACACAACCTCAACGCCCAGGCCGTGGCCTCGCTCGACAGCACCACCCGCGCCCTGCAGGGGGACATCGGCCGCCTCGTGGCCGACATGGAGAAGGCGATCAAGGAAGCCGATGCCTTCATTTCGGCGATGAAGACCGCAGGGCAGTAAGCCTGACCTGCGATTCTTGTTGTAGCCGGCCTCGGTGAGGCCGGTCCGGGGTCGGCGTCCCCGGCTACAGCGAACCCCAAGTCCGCGCGTTGACGCGTCCGCCTGTGCATGGTTACATCGCCGGCATCTGGTTTTCCCGGGAAATTTACCGCATCCGCCGAAACCCGTCACCCCGTCGCCGCCGTCTCCCGTGGAAACCATCCGCCCCATGAAGACTTCCTCTCGTTTCTCCCTGACCCTCGTGGCGCTTGGCGCCGCTTTGGTGCTCACCGCCTCGCCCGCCTTCGCCGCCGAAAAAAAGACCAAGACCAAACACCGCGAAGGCACCTACACCAACAGCAACGGCCAGTCGGGCACCTTTGAGGGCACGACCACCCGCGAGAAGGGCAAGAAGACGCGCGAGGGTTCGGCCACCAACAAGGACGGCGAAACCACCACGCGCAAATCGGAGCGCACCCGGGACAAAGAAACCGGCACGCATACCCGCACCACCACCGGCCCCGAGGGCAAGACCGCCACCGTGAACAGCACCTCGCAGAAGAACGAGGACGGCACCGTCAGCACCACGGGCAACCGCACCGGCTTCAACGGCAAGAGCCAGACCTTCGAGAACACGACGACCAAAACAGAAAACGGCCGCACGAGCACCGGCACCGTGACCAACGCCGCCGGTAAGACCGCCACGACCACCAGCGCGGTCACCCACGAGAACGGCGCTTCCACCAAGACCCAGACCGTCACCGGCCCGCAGGGCAAGACGACCGAGCGCGAGGTCGCTGCCAAGAAGAACGAGGACGGCTCCATCACGCGCACGATCCAGGTCACCGCCCCCGACGGCACGGTTTCCACGCGCACGGAAACGATCGCGGTGACGAAGCCGTAAGGAATTGTTTTGTTGTAGGGCGGGGTCTCCGAACCCCGCCTTTGTTCGATTGTGTGCTGTGCTCGAGGCGGGGTTGCTTCGCCATCTCCGCAAAGCCTCCGTCGGAGACCCCGCCCTACAGCGCTCCATCATTGCGCGCGCGCCGCAAACCCGCACGCTGCGTCGCACCGATGGAGCCTTCCCCCCAACCGAGTCCGTGGCGCGCGTGGACGTGGGTGCCGTCGCTGTATTTCTGCCAGGCGATCCCCTACGTCGCCGTCGTGGCGCTTTCGGTGCCGATGTATAAGCAGCTCGGCGTCTCCAACGCCGAGATCACGTTCTACACCGGCTGGCTCTACCTGCCGTGGGTGCTCAAGGGCCTGTGGTCGCCGCTGGTGGACCGTTACCGCACGAAGCGCCTGTGGGTCTGGGCGCTGCAGTTTTTCCTCGGCGCCGGACTGGCCGCGGTGGCGCTGAGCGTGCCGGGGCCGGATTTCTTCCGCTGGACGCTCGCGCTGTTCTGGCTGCTGGCCTTCGCCTCGGCCACGCACGACATCGCGGCCGACGGCTTCTACCTGCTCGCGCTGCCGCCGCACCAGCAGGCGGCGTTCGTCGGCGTGCGCAGCACTTTTTACCGGCTGGCCAACCTCGCGGGCCAAGGCGGGCTCGTCTATCTCGCCGGCGTGCTGGAGGAATCCACCGGCAGCGTGCGCACGGCCTGGGCTTGGGTCTTTGTGCCGCCAGCGGGGTTGCTCGCGGTCGCGGGGCTTTATCATGCGCTGACCCTGCCGAAGCCGCCGGCGGACAGGCCGACGCGCGCCGTGGCCTCGGCAGGCGGGGACTGGCTGGCGACGTTCCGGGCTTTTTTCGCGCGGCCCGGCATTGGCATCATCCTCGCGTTCCTGCTGCTCTACCGGCTGGGTGAATCGCAACTCGTGGCGCTTGCGCGCCTGTTCCTGCTCGATGAACGCGGCGACGGCGGACTCGGCCTGACCACCAAGCACGTCGGCATCCTCTACGGCACCTACGGCGTTGCGGCGCTGACGATTGGCGGCATCCTCGGCGGACTCGCCATCGCGCGGTGGGGATTGCGCCGGATGCTCTGGCCGATGCTGGCGTGCATGCACGTGCCCAATCTCGCCTACGTGTGGCTGGCCGTCGCAAAACCGGCATCCACTGCGCTCATTGGCGCGGCCGTCGTGGTCGAGCAGGCCGGCTACGGCTTCGGTTTCACGGCCTACATGGTTTACATGATGCTCGTCGCCGACAGCCCGCACAAAACGGCGCACTACGCGCTCTGCACGGGCTTCATGGCCGCCGGCATGATGTTGCCCAGCCTGCCCAGCGGCTGGCTGCAGGAGCAGATGGGTTACCCGTGGTTCTTCGTCTGGGTCTGCATCGCCTGCCTGCCCTCGGCCCTCGTCATCCCCCTGCTCAAGGTGGACCCGGCGTTTGGGAAGAAGGCGTGAGAGGGAATCATCCTGGTGGCGTGTAACGGCTGCACGCTTGCCGGCTGGCGTTTCCTTGGCTGTGCTCTCCACCTGTCATGGCTGGCACGCCCAACCAAAACCCCGAGCAAATCGCCCGCGATGCCATCGACGTTCAACTCGCGGCCGCCGGCTGGACCGTGCAGAGTAAATCCGATTGGGGTCTGACCAACTTCCCGAACGTGGTCGCCTCCCTAGGAAAACAGGCGCGTCGCCATGCCTGAAGAGGATGACTTCGGCTCTAGGCGCCTGCGTTCGCGTCGTCTGGGTTGGTTGGTGATGCTGCTGGCCGGCGCGACCGCCGTTTCGTTCGTTTCGCTTTGGATTCCCGGTGTAGTCATAGGGCTGGGTCTCACCGCGCTGGCCCTGATCGCGTGGGTGTTTTCCGGACCTTGGGTGAACCCTTTCGATCCGGATTAGCCCCGGCATGGCTCCCGGCGGGCCCTATCGGGCTCCAAGCGTGAACCCGTGTTTCCGCAACGCCCGGTGCAATTCGCGGATGTGGGCGCGGTCGCGGGTTTCGACGGTGCAGACGGCGTTGACGGCGTGCATGTCGGGCCCGCTGAAAGCGCGGTCGTGGGCGATGTCCTTGATGCTCGCCCCGCAGCCGGCGATGACCTGCGCCAGCGCGGCGAGTCCGCCGGGCCGGTCGCTGATGCGGACGGTGAAGCGCGTGAGTCGGCCATCATGCACGAGGCCCTGCTCGATCACGCGGCTCAGGATGGCGGGGTCGATATTGCCGCCGCAGACGACGAGCACGACATTCTTGCCCCGGAGTTCCGGGAGCTGGCCGGACATCAGTGCAGCAAGAGGGGCGGCGGCGGCTCCCTCGACGACGGATTTCTCAAGCTCGATCATGCGCAGGATGGCGAGCGCGATGGCGTCCTCGCTGACGCGCACGACCTTGTCCACGTGGCGGCGCGCCAGCGCAAAGGCGTTGGCGCCGACGGTGAGCGTGGCGAGGCCGTCGGCCAGAGTGGCGCGTCGTGGGCGCAGCACGGGTTTGCCCGCGCGCAGCGCGGCGGTGAAGTTGCCCGTCTCGGTGCTCTCGACGCCGATGACCCGCACGCGGCGACGGGAAGATTTCACGGCGAGCGACAGGCCGGCGATGAGGCCGGCACCGCCGACGGGGCACACGATCGCTTCGACGTCGGGCACCTGCTCGAGGATTTCGAGACCGAGCGTGCCTTGGCCGGCGATGATGGCAGGGGCATCGAAACCGTGGATGTAGGCGAGCTGCTCGGCGGCCACGAGCGCGTCGGCCCGGGCGCGGGCCTCGGCGAAGTCGCGGCCGTGGATGAGCACGCGGGCGCCGAGCCGGCGGCAGGTGCTGACCTTGATGAGCGGCGCATAGTCAGGCATCACGACGGTGACCGGGATGCCGAGCAGCCGACCGTGGTAGGCGAGGCCGAGCGCATGGTTGCCGGCGGAGGCGGCGATGACGCCGCGTTTCTTCTGTGCGGGCGGAAGCTGCAGCAGGGCGTTGCGCGCGCCGCGTTCCTTGAACGAGCCGGTCCGCTGCAGGTTGTCGAGTTTGCACCAGATCCGGGCGCCGGTGATCTCGGACAATGGAATGGACTCGGGGCAGGGTGTCTCGACCACCCCGCTGGCGATACGGCGGCGGGCCGCGCGGATATCAGCGGGGGTGACGACGGAATCCTTTGGCATGGCCGCAGCATGCGCTGTCGGTGGATGGGGGCAATCTTGTTGGAAATGCCTTGAGCCGGCCGCGGACTGCCCGGCTCGCGACCGGGTCTTCCTCTCGCATAAGGGTGGATTAATAGCGTTGCCGTCACCGGGGAGCGGGTTACAGACCTGCCACTAAGCGCGTGGGCGGATCGGGACCGTCCCGGCTGCCGCCGCCCAAGCCACTTTAAACCACCATGTATCAGGTCACTTTCTCCGAGCAAAGCATGCGCGAGCTGAACCGGCTCGACAAGCTGGCGCAGCTCGAGGCGATTGAGCCCATCAGCAGGGTCCGGCCGGCGGATCTGGCCAACCCGCGCGAGCCGCTCGGTCGGTTCACCCGCGGTGAGCACACGTTCTACCGGCTGCGGGCGGGGGAGTTTCGGTTCTATTTCACGGTCAACGACGACAAACTCCACACCCACTACATCCTGCACAAGGCGTCGCTTGAGGACGCTCTCTTCCGCATGAAGCTGCCGGTGAGCGAGAAGCAGCTGTTCGAGCAGGATTCCAAGTTCTGGAAGTATCTCGAGAGCCTGACCAAGTAAGCGCCCGGCCATGTCGGACCTGCAGCAACGCGAAAACCCCTACAACGTCACACAGGCGAGCCGCATCTATTTCCTGCCGAACCTGATGACGGCCGGAAACCTGTTCTGCGGGTTTGTTGCGGTCATCAAGTGCATCCAAGCCCGGCTGATCACCGATGCCGGCGAATACGCCCGGTTGCATCCGGCGCAGTCGGCCCTTGAGCTCTACACCCAAGCCGTGTGGTTCATCTTGCTGGCGGTGGTGTTTGACTCCCTGGACGGACGGCTGGCCCGTTGGGGCGGCCGCACCTCGCTCTTCGGCGCCGAGTTCGACTCCCTGGCGGACGTGGTTTCCTTCGGTATGGCGCCGGCGCTGATGGTGTTCTTCCTGATTCTGGCGCCGCGCGAGGAATACCAGTGGTTCCGCGAACTGGGCTGGTTCATCGCCTTCATCTACCTGCTGTGTGGTGCGGTGCGGCTGGCACGGTTCAACGTCATCACCAACCCCCTGCTCCACCGCACGGAATCGGAATCACACAAGGATTTTGTCGGATTGCCCATCCCCGCGGCGGCCGGCACGGTTGCGTCGCTGGTGCTCCTGCTGGTCAACCTGGCGAAAAATGAGCGTGAACTCCGGCAGCTCACCGTGGCCCTGCCCCTGGTGCTCATCCTCGTGGCCTTCCTGATGGTCAGCACCATCCGCTACCCCAGCTTCAAGCAGGTGAATTGGGAGACCAAGACCCGGTTCCGGACCTTCGTGCTGGTCGTGATCGTGGCGGCCCTGGTTGTTAAGCTCCGCGAGGTCGCGCTGGTGTTCCTTTTCCTCGGCTACATCGCCTACGGCCTGTTCGCCCACTACCAGCGCGCGGCCCGCCACGCCCAGATGCGGGCTCTTCGCAGGAAGGTT
Source organism: uncultured Oleiharenicola sp. (assembly GCA_966252395.1). Lineage (GTDB taxonomy): Bacteria > Verrucomicrobiota > Verrucomicrobiia > Opitutales > Opitutaceae > Lacunisphaera. The sequence goes on from CBINOW010000008.1 coordinate 14,596, forward strand.
GTGAAGATGAAGCAGGCGGAATCCGAATAACTTTTTCCTGTGAACAAACGACGGGTTGTCCCCAAGCTATCCAGAATCATTCACAGCGGCCCTCGGGCTGTTTTGGGAGGGGAAACGCGGGTTGCTCGCATATTCGGCGACCATAATAAGACGGATACTCTTTCATTATTGAATACCTCTTCAATCAGCCTTTGTTAATTCCAACCCCCAGCGCGACTTTCGAACGATGAAATTCAAGATCAACCGCGATCACTTCAGCAACGGCCTGGCCCAGGTCCTCAACGTGGTGGGCTCCAAGGCCGCCATGCCCATCCTGAGCAACGTGCTCATCGAGGCGGAGAAGGACCACATTTCCCTGACGACGACCAATCTCGACCTCGGCATCCGCTGCCGCATCAAGGCCGAGGTCAAGGAGGGCGGCGCCATCACCCTGCCGGTCAAGCGCCTCGCCACCATCGTGCGCGAACTGCCCAACGTGGACGTCTCCTTCGACTCCACGGCCAACCACCAGGCGAAGATCGCCTCGGGCGGATCCAACTTCCGCATCATGGGCATCGGCGCCGAGGAGTTCCCGAAACTCCCCGATTCCAGCGACGACAAGCAGCACACGCTCATCCAGGGCGAGCTGGCCACGATGCTCGGAAACGTCTCCTACGCGCAGTCCACGGACGAGACCCGCTACATCCTCAACGGCGTCTATTTCAACTTCAAGGACGGCAAGCTGACGCTCGTGGCCACCGATGGCCGCCGCCTCGCCCTCGTCAGCAAGGAAATGGATGTGCCGGCCAACGCCTCCGGTGCGATCATCTTGCCGGCCAAGACCGTCGCGGAACTGCTGCGCCTGCTCGGCAAGGGCGAGAAGCTGACCGTGGCCTTCAACGACCGCCGCGCGGCGTTCCAGATCGAAACCGGCAAGGAAGCCGGCGGCCTCACGGACAGCATCTACCTTTTCTCCAAGGTCGTGGAGGGCAACTACCCGAATTACCAACAGGTCATCCCCAAGGAGACGCACCAGCGCATCAAGCTCGAGCGCGAGCTGTTCCTCCAGTGCGTGCACCGCGCCGCGCTCGTGACCTCGGAGAAGTCCAACTCCGTCAAGATCAAGCTCACCTCCAACCTGCTCGAAATCACCGCGTCGTCGCCCGACTTCGGCGAGGCCCATGAATCCATGGCCATCTCCTACAGCGGCCCCGACCTGCAGGTGGCCTTCAACCCGCAGTTCATCATGGATCCGCTGCGCGCGCTGACCAAGGACGAGGTCTTCTTCGAGCTGAAGGACGAGGTCAGCCCCGGTGTTTTCAAGACGCTGGAGAGCTTCGTCTGCGTGATCATGCCCGTGCGGCTGAGCTGAGTCCCCGCGGCACCGCCGCGAACCTCCCCCTCCCATGTCCGAGACACTGTCGCTGTTTCTCGCCCCGGCGGTCGCGCTCCTGCTGTTGTTGTTCTACATCAACCTGCGGCTGGCCTCGCCGTTGCTGGCGATCCCGATCCGGTGGCTGCGCTGGGTGCTGTTCGCACTGTTCGCGGCGCAGGCCAACGCCCAGCTTGAATGGATCGACCGCCCGGCGTGGGTGATCGGCATCACGGCGTTCCTGATGTGGTTCCTGATCGAATCGGCCTTCAACTGGTTCAAGGTGAGCGCCATCAGCCTCAGCCCCTTGCCGCTGTTCCCCCGCTACATGATCAACACCAGCGGGGATGAGTGGCCGACGCAAAAGCGGCTGCTCAAGGTGCGGGATTGGTTGCGTGACAACCGCTTCACCCCGGTGCAGGCGCTCAAGGCCGAGCTCGGCGGCGGCATCTGGCTGCGCACCTCCGTCCACCACAGCCAGGACGGCACCATGCGCCTGCACACGCTCTTCGTTCCACAGGAAAGCGGCGCCATCACCGTCTGCTTCAGCCTCGTCACCAAGACGGCATCGGGCCGCCGCTACGTCACCGACAATCTCTACATTCCCTTTGGCGGCTTCTACCCGGAGAACTGGCACGTCGAGCGGACGCCTTGGCGGCGCAACCTCGCCTCTCTGGTGGCACGGCACCGCGAACGGCTGGCGGAGGCCCATGAACATGCCGAGCCTTGGGACACCACCCCGCTGGAGGACATCAACCACCAGCAGCAGCAGATGGAAGCCATCAACATGGAACTGGGCTACCTGCTCCCGCACGCCGACCGCGAGGAATACGGCAAGATCACCCCGGAGGGCCGTTTCCGCGTGTGGCGGGAAGCGTGGCTGCTGGATTATTTCGGTGTAGCCCAACGTTATTGATCTCCGGGAGCCAGGCCGCCAATCGTTTGTGAAAACCAGAGCCTCCAGCAAAAAGTCTCGTCTCGCGCGCCACCCCCGTTAACTACCGCACCATGTTCCTGTTCGCCGTCACCGCCTTCGAGAAGCTCCAGACCCTCAAGCCCGATGTCTGGCTGAAGATCGGCATTGGCGTCGGGGCATTCGTGCTGGCCATCCTGCTGTGGCGCCGGGTGATGAAAATGAACAAGATCGTCGCCGGTGTGGTGGTCTTCGTGGTCATCACCGTGGTTTTCTTCTCGTGGGTCTACAATCGCAATGAACCGAGGTTTCTGACCCCGATCGTCGATAAGATCGCACCCTTCTTCCCGAGCGCCGGCGCCTACGAGACCAAACAGAAGACCACGCCCAAGCCCTGAGGGACAGAGGGTTGGGTTATTACGCGCGCCCGGCCAAAAACGGGTTGGTCTTTGTGGGGGCCGATGCTAGACATGGCCTTCCCTATGGCCAAAACCCACTCTGACATCGGACTCATCGGTCTCGCCGTGATGGGTCAGAATCTCGCTCTCAACATAGCCGACCACGGCTTCCAGATTTCGGTCTATAACCGCACCGTCGAGAAGACGGACAAGTTCGTCGCGGAAAATCCGAACACCCCCGGCGGTCTCGTCGGCACGAAGACCCTCGAGGAATTCGCCGCTTCGCTCTCCAAGCCCCGCAAGGCGATCATCCTCGTCCAGGCCGGCAAGGCCACCGATGCCGTGATCGACGGCCTCGTGGCCGTGTTCGAGCCGGGCGACATCATCATCGACGGCGGCAACGCCCTCTGGACCGACACCATCCGCCGCGAAAAGGCGCTGAAGGAAAAAGGTCTCCGCTTCATCGGCTCCGGCGTGTCCGGCGGCGAGGAAGGCGCGCGCTTCGGCCCGGCCCTCATGCCCGGCGGCGACCCGGCCGCCTACAAGGAACTCGCCCCGATTTGGAATGCGGTCGCCGCGAAGGTGGACGCCAAGACCGGCAAGCCGCTCACCGGCGCGGCCCCTGGCAAACCCATCGTCGGTGGCGTCCCCTGCGCGACCTACATCGGCGAGAACGGCGCGGGCCACTACGTGAAGATGGTCCACAACGGCATCGAGTATGGCGACATGCAGATGATCTGCGAGGCCTACGCGCTGATGAAGGGACTCCTCGGCCTCAAGCCCGCCGAGATGGGCGCGATCTTCTCCGAGTGGAATCAGGGCATGCTCGGCTCCTTCCTCATCGAGATCACCGCCGACATCCTCAAGCAGAAGGACCCCGTCACGAAGAAGCCCTTCGTGGACATTGTCCTCGACACCGCCGGCCAGAAGGGCACGGGCAAGTGGACCTCGGTCAACGCGCTCGACATGGGCGTGCCCGCCCCGACGATCGCCGAGTCCGTGTTCGCCCGCTGCATCTCCGCCGTGAAGGAGGAGCGCGTCGCCGCCTCAAAGATCCTCAAGGGCCCAAAGAAGAAATACCGCGGCTCCAAGAAGGCGCTCGTCCAGGCCATCCACGACGCCCTCTACTGCTCGAAGATCTGCTCGTATGCCCAGGGTTTCCAGCTCATGCGCACCGCGCAGCAGGAATACAACTGGAAGCTCAACTTCGGCGAGATCGCCCAGATCTGGCGCGGCGGTTGCATCATCCGTGCGACCTTCCTGCAGAAGATCACCGAGGCCTACGCGCGCAATCCGAAGCTCGCGAACCTGCTCCTCGACGCCTACTTCAACAAGACCGTGAAGAAGGCGCAGGAGAACTGGCGCAAGGTCGTCGCCCTCGCCGCCGAGTGCGGCGTGCCGGCCCCGACCTTTGCCTCGGCGCTCGCCTACTACGACAGCTACCGCTCGGCCCGCCTGCCGGCCAACCTGCTCCAAGGCCAGCGCGACTACTTCGGTGCGCACACCTACGAGCGCACCGACAAGCCCCGCGGCAAGTTCTTCCACATCGACTGGCCCGAGCCTTCCCGTCCGCAGCTCGAAGCCTGAGACCGATTGTAGGGCGGGGTCTCAGAACCCCGCCATTCACTCCCAAGGCGCGGCCACAAGCCGCGCCTTTTTGCTTTTCGACAAAGCGAAGCAAACGGTCGGAACAAACCAAGGTGTGGCCCGCACGCGGTAGCCCAGCGCGGGAGCGCAGGGATCGTCCACCTTCGCACCCCCGAAGTCCCGCGGCTCCCGCCGCGGGCTACCCAAACGACCCACGCCAGAAGCCTGCTTCGAAGGGCTGCTTGGGTCCTCACTCCAACCACACCTGCTCAAACGGCCCGAGCGCGAGCAGGTTGTCCGCCCAGCCGTGCACGCTGGGGTCCATCAGGTATTGGTTCGTGTAGTAGTAAACCGGGATGATGGGCATGGCGTCGGTCAGGATTTTTTCCATCTGCTGCATCAGCTGCAGCCGGGTGGCCCGGTCGGCGGTGTGCATGAGCTGCTTGTAGAGCCGGTCGTATTCCGGATCGGCCCAGCCTGTGCGGTTGAAACCGGAGTCCGAGGTAAAGACCTTCAGGAACTGCGAGGCGTCGTAAGGCTCCATGATGAGGCCAGCGCGGCAGAGCTGGTAATTTTGGTTCTGCATGTTGTCCAAAAACACCTTCCAGTCCATGTTCTCGAGCCGCAGATCGACGCCCAGCTCGCGCTTCCACACCTGCTGGATCGTCTCGGCGATCAGGCGGTGGTTCTCGGCCGTATTGTAGATCAGCGTGATCGGTTCCAGGCCCTTGCCGCCGGGGTAGCCGGCCTCGGCGAGCAGCCGGCGCGCTTCGTCGAAGTCCAGCTTCGTGCGCGCCTCGCTTACATAGCCGTCGATGCCCTCGATGCTGAAATGATAGGCCGGGATTTCGTCGGCCCGGGTCACGTTGGCCACGAGCTGCTCACGGTCCACGGCCATCGCGAGCGCGCGCCGCACGCGCACGTCGGTGAACGGGGCGCGGGTCACGTTGAAGTTGAAATAGTAGATACCCGAGTAGGGGTGGATCCTCAGCTTCTCCGGCGCCTCGCGCCGATAGACCGCGATCTTGGCCAGCGGCACGCGGTTGGTCTTGTGCAGCTGACCCGAGCGGAAGGCCGCTTCCTCGCCGCTGAAATTCTCGATCGGTAGGAAGCGCACGCCGTTCAATTTCACGGCGTCCCGGTTCCAATAGGTCGGGCTACGCGCCACTTCCAGATGGCTGTCAGCCTTCCAGTCTTTGACCACAAACGGTCCGTTGCCGACCAGCGTGCCGGGCTGCGACCAGCGGTTGCTGGACAGGAGCGGGTCGCCATGCTTCTCGATCACATGCAGCGGCACGGGAAACCAGGAACGCGCGGCCATGGTTTTCAGCAGATACGGCGCCGGATGCGTCAGACGGATCTCGAGCGTGAGGTCATCAACCACCCGGAAGCCGACCGCGGAAAAATCCTTCAGCCGGCCCTTGTGGAACTCCTCGGCATTTGCCACCGGATAAAGCTGGTCCGCGTTGTCCGATCCGAGGCCCGGCGAAAGCAGACGACGGAAAGAGGCATAAAAATCGCGCGCGGTGAGCGGCGCGCCGTCCGACCACTTCAAGCCGGGCCGCAGATGAAAGGTGTAGAGCAGTCCGTCGGCGGAGATCTCCCAGCGCTCGGCGGCGCCCGGCTTGGCTTCCAGCGTCTTGGGATCGGTGCGCGTCAGGCCCTCGAAGAGCGTGCACACGATATTGCGCTCCGGAATGCCGGTGATGATCTGCGGATCAAGCGTGGAGGGCTCGGCCCCGTTGCCCACGAGCATGATGCCGGCGCGGTTGGCCTTTTCGATGGGCGTCTCGCGCTTGCTGCAGCCGGCGAGGCCGAGCCAGAGGAACGACAACAGGGCAAGGAGGAGACGGAAGGGCAGCGGGGATTTCATCGGGGAAGGAAGGGCAGCGTGCCGGCCGGCCGGGGAAAGGCGACGGCGCGGGCGCTGCGTGTGCGGTTGACTCCTGGCAGGGCAGTCAAGAAGGGTGAGTAGTCAACCCGTGAGCGCCGCCCACCCCCCTTCTTTCCGGCTTTGGCTGTTTCGAGCGGTTCTCGCGTTGGGCGCACCGCTGGGGTTGTTCCTCCTGCTGGAAGGAGGTCTGCGCCTCGCCGGTTACGGGCGCGACACGGCGTTTTTCATTCCCGATGAGCAGCCGGGTTACGTCCGCACCAATCCCGCCTACACCGCGCTCTTCCTGCCGGCCAGTTTCGACCTCCGTCCGATCAACCAGCGCGTCGCCGTTCCCAAGCCGGCCGGCACCGTGCGCATCGTGGTCCTCGGCGAATCCGCTGCGCAGGGCATCCCCGTGCCGGCCTTCGGCTTTGTGCCCCAACTGCGCGCGCTGCTGCGCGCGCGGTATCCCGACAAAGCCATCGAGGTCATCAACACGGGCGTTGTCGCGATCAACTCGCACGTCGTTTATCAGATCGCGCGCGACGCCGCGCGACTCGAGCCCGACCTGTTCGTGGTCTATATGGGCAACAACGAGGTCGTCGGTCCCTACGGTCCGGGCTGCTCCTACCTCTCGGCCATGCCGCCGCTCGGGGTGATCCGCGCCAGCGTGTGGGCCAAGTCCACGCGCACGGGCCAGTTGCTCGGAGCCACGATCGCGCGCTTCGCCGGCGCGCGGCAGCCCGCGCGCGAGTGGGGTGGCATGGGCATGTTTCTGGAACATGCCGTGCGCGGCGACGATCCGCGGCTGGAGACCACCTATAAAAACTTTGAGGCGAACCTGCGCGACATCGTGCGCGTGGCGGAGGACGCCGGCGCGAAGATCGTGCTCTGCACCGTCGTGGCCAACCTCAAGGACTGCCCACCGTTCCTGTCACTCAATCGGCCGGACCTGACGGAGGCCGACCGCTCGGAATGGCAAAAAGCGTTCGCCGGCGGCAAACTTTCCTGGCGGCTCGGCGAAAACGCTGCCGCGCGCGAACAGCTGGAACGGGCCCGTGCCTTGGACCCGCACTATGCAGACACGGCCTACCTGCTCGGGTCGCTGGAATTGCAGGCCGGCCATCTCGCCGAGGCGCGAAAACACCTGCTCGAAGCCCAGCAGTGGGACGCGCTGCGTTTCCGTCCGGCACCGCGGCTCAACCAGATCGCCCGTGCCGTCGCCCGCGAGCGCGGCGTTGTGCTCATGGACGCCGCCCTGGAGTTGGGTGCCGATCCGGACTCGGCCGGCGACATCACCGGCCGTGAGCTTATGCTCGAACACGTCCACCCCGACTGGGAGGGCAACTATCGCATCGCGCGGCTGATGGCGGAGGGAGCGGAACAAGCGCTCGGGAGTGGGTCGCCCACGCGCGGGCCCTGGCTCGATTCGGCCCAGACGGCGGCAGCCGTCGGCTACACGCCGGTCGAGCGCTTCGGCCTGCTACAGCGCGCCGCCCTCATCACCCGCGAGCCGCCGTTTCCCAACCAGCTCACCTATGCCGAGGACCAGACACGCACCGCCCGAGAAATCGCGGCGGCCGGCGCCCTGCGGCGCGACCCCGCTGCCCTCGGGCGCGCGCGCGCAACCCTCCAGGCCGCCATCGCGGCCGATCCTACCAACCCCGACCTCGCCAAACTGGCGGTCGAATTGGCGGACGATGCCGGGGACCTCGCCGGCGCGCTCGCCGAGGTGCAACGGGCGCGAACGCTGCAGCCGGCAAACTTCGCGCTCGCGGCCGACGAAGCCATCAAGCTCGGCCGGCTGGGGCGGCACGACGAGGCAGAAAAGCTCCTGCTCACGACGGCGGCGACCTCCTCGGCGCGCGATCTAGACAAGCTCACGCCGGCGATCGCCGATTTCTACACGCGGACCAAACGTTTCGCCGATGGCCGGCGCTGGTTCGATGAAACGTTGGCCCGACAACCCGGCTCCCTGCCCTTGATCTTCTTCCGGGGACGACTCGCGCAAAATGCCGGGGACCATGCGGCTGCCGAGCGCGACTACCGTGAGGTGCTCGCGGCCGACCCCGCCAATGAAGCCGCGCTGGAGGCGATAGCGGCATTGCTCTCGTCACAAGGAAAGGCTGCGGAGGCCGACGCGCTCTGCGTGAGTCATGCCGGATTCCAGCCGAACAACCAGGCCAACCACCTTCGCGTCGCGGAGATTTACGAAACCCGCGGCCAACCTGCCGAAACCGCCCAAGCCTTGTTGGCGGCCACCCGGAGCGGACCCGTTCCGTTGGCCACGCACCTGCGACTGGCCAATCTGCTCTACACCCAGCAAAAGCCGCGCGAAGCGCTGGACCAGCTGGCCACGGCGTGGCGGATCGCGCAACAGGAAGACCCGGAGGCCGCCCCCGCCATCCGGGAACTCATTCAGCGCATCCGGAAGTAGCCTGGAATGCGACGTTGCCCGCGCTTGGTGTAGCCCAGCGCGGGAGCGCCGGGAAAAGAAATCACCGCCGCACGGAAAAGTCCCGCTGCTCCCGCCGCGGGGGCGACACCGGCAACCGGGCACTCGGAACAACTCAAACGCAGGTTATTCGACCACGATCTCGCCACTCAGCGTCGTCCCAGCGCGGTTGCGCACGAGCACGCGGTAGGAGCCGGCGGTATCACGCGACACCTTCAACACCAGCGAGGCTGACGTGGCACCGGGCACCTCCTCGTTGTTGCGCAGCCACTGGTATTCCAGCGGCCCCGTGCCTTCGGCGGCGACGGTGAGGGTCCGGTTTCCGCTGTGGCTCGCGACGACCGGCTGCCGGGTGATGAACGGCACCTTGGAGCCGACAATGCCGGTGGGCACTTCGGTGGAGCCGACCGAGAGATCGGCGACCTGCGTCCCCACCACGTGGCCGCGCAGGTCGTTATGGGTGGCGGTGAGGGTAAACTTTTCGCCCGGCGCGAGATCATGGGGCGGCCGCCAGAAAATCCGGTAGGGCGAGGCGTCATCGGTGCCGAGATACTCGATCTGGCCCGGCCGCGAGGCGCGTTCGAGGGCGAAGGTGACTTCGCCGAGCCCATCGCCGCCGGTGACCTCGGCGCGGAATTCCACGCGCGAGGGAAAGATGAGGCCATCCACTTCGCGTTTCGTGAACTTGAGCGCGGCACCCGGAGCCGGATTGACCAGGGCGATTTTCACCGCGTCACCCGAACCGAGCGCGGCGCCGGCACGCCAGACGGCGAATTGCAGCGGCGGCAGAGTGAGGACGGCGCGACCCTCGCGATCAGTGGTAATCCCGCCGGAAACCTGCGCGTCCGACGAGAATAGCCGATCCAGCTTGGTGCCGGGCTTCTGGCTGGTGGGCACGGCGACGGTGATGACTTGCGTGCGCGAGGAGTTGAAGGCGGCGAGGTATTCAACCCGCTCGTGGCGGTCGAAACGGGAGAACGCGAAAACCTCCTGGCTCGGGGTGGCGCGGGGCAGCATTGCGCCCGTGCGCAACGCCGGATGGGCCGCACGCAGGGCCGACAGTTCGGCGATGACCCGGTAGAAAGGGTGAGCCGGATCGAACTTGTCGTCGGCCCCGGTGCGCGGGGTGGCGAGGAGCGGGGCGGTTTTGAAATCCGGCGCCTGCGCGGCGAACATGCTTTCCCGCGCCTGCATGTCGTTGCCGCCGCGGCCGATCATGCCCTGCTCGTCGCCGTAATAGATCACCGGTTGGCCGCGCGAGAGCAGCAACAGGCCGTGGCCAAGCTTGGCCAGATCGGCAAGCAAGGCGGGCGAGGCGCCGGGGTTGTCCTGCTGGAGGAAATAGCCGAAGCGTCCGGCATCGTGGTTGCCGAGGAAGGTCGTGGTCGAGTGAACGTTGCTGTCGTGGTCGGTGTAATAGTCGTCGCGCAGGAAGAAGTCCGCGAGCGCCGCCGCCGAGCCGGCCTGCGAGACAAACTTCCGCGCCGCCGCGAAGAAGCCGAAGTCGATCGTGGTGTCCACCGGCAGTCCGCCCGTGGAGAACTCGCTCAGCACCGACGGGTCGCCGGCGTCGTTGTAAACTTCGCCAAATTGCAGAAACTCCGGCCGCCCCAACTCGCGGGCCCGCGCGCGTATCGCCGGGCTGAAGGCCTGCCAGAACGCGTTGTTCACGTGTCGCATCGTGTCGATGCGGTAGCCGTCCACGCCGGAGTCGAGCCAGCCGGCGAATATCTCGCTCAGGCCCTGCACGACACGCGGGTGCTCGGTGAAGAGGTCGTCGAGTCCCGCGAAGTCACCGTGGACGGAATTCTCGCCCACGAAGGCGCTGTTGCCGCGGTTGTGGTAGAAGGTGACGTCGTTCAGCCAGGCTGGGACCTTGATCTGCTTCTCGGCCTCCGGCACGACGGGCGGATGGGCGAAGCTCTTGTCGGGTGAGAGCGCGGGAAATGCCGCGGGATCGTTCACGCCATTGAAGGCCACGGCGAGTTCGTCGAATGGGCGGCCCTGGGCGTCGCGGTAGGGCGCGACGGATTTTGGCCGGTAGGCATAGTCGCCGTCGCCGTATTGGATGACGTCCGCGGTGTGGTTGGCGATGATGTCCATGAACACCTTCATGCCGCGCGCGTGAGCCTGACGGACGAGTTCGCGGAACTCGTCGTTCGTGCCGAGGTGCCGGTCCATCTGTGTGAAGTCCGTGATCCAGTAGCCGTGATAACCGGCGGTGCCCTGCTGCATGGGCTTGTTCTTGAGCGGTGGCGTCAGCCAGACGGCCGTGATGCCGAGGCCCTTCAGGTAATCCAGCTTGGCCGTCAGCCCGGCGAAATCGCCGCCGTGGTAGTGCGAGATCTTCGTCGGATCGAAGCCGTGCGTCTCCGGCCCGCCCGGGTAACCGCCGGTGTCGTTGTCGGTCCGCCCATTGGCAAACCGGTCGGTCAGCACGAAATAGAAGGTCTGGCCGGTGCCCGGGTGGGTGAAACGTGGGACCACTGGCAGAACAGCGCCGGGAGCCGCCGCCAACACCGAGGAAACCGTGAGCAGCGGCAGCAACAGCCGTTGCAGGGTAATGGGGGTAATCATGCTGACCCCACGCTGCGCCCCTGCCCTGACCGGTCAAACGACCACCCTAGGAGAAGTCTTGCCTGACCCGGACAAATCTTAGGCCGAGCGGTCCCGGAGTCGGGAAAAATCCGGCGCCAGAAACCCGCGAACCGCGGCTGCTCCCTCTGAAAAACGTCTGGACCAAGGTCTGTCCGGTCCTCGGAAAAGACTGCAAAAGGGGGAAGAGACCTAAGACTTGTCCGGGTCATCTCGGTTTTTTGGGAGCAAAGCGGTTGGCGGAACCGACGCGGTGGGCGTTTTTTGGGAACATCACAGAACGCCGACCCCCGGCGTCTTTGCTAGGTTTCGACATCCCCACACCCACCATGCACACGACCGTTACCCAACGATCCGCGCGCCAGTCCCTCACCCGAGGTCTGGTTGCCGGCCTGCTGCTGGCGCAGATTGCGCTCCCAGCGCTCGCCCAGACGACCCCCAACACCAACAAAACCGAGAAGGACGACAAGGACGCACCCGTCATCCTCGAGACCTATACCGTCACGGCCGGCTTCGCGGGCAGCCTCGCGGCTGCCGCCGAGATGAAGCAGAACCAGAAGGTCATCACCGAGGTGATCGCCGCGGAGGACATCGGCAAGCTGCCCGACATCTCCATCGCCGACGCGCTCACCCGCCTGACCGGCCTCACCACGCAGCGCACCAACGGCCGCAGCCAGCAGATCAGCATCCGCGGCCTGAACGGCGATTTCAGCACCGGCCTCCTCAACGGCCGTGAACAGGTCTCCACCGGCATGAACCGCGCGGTCGAGTTCGACCAATATCCGGCCGACCTCCTCAGCGAGGTGGTGGTTTACAAGACCGCCAACCCGAACCTCACCGGCCAGGGCCTCGCCGGCTCGATCGACCTGCGCACCGTCCGCCCGCTCGACAAGACCGGCCGCGTCGTCGCGGTCAACGGCTACTATGAGTGGAACGAGCTCGGCGCCCTCACGCCCGGCGCGAAGTCCACCGGCAACCGCTTCAACCTCTCCTACATCGACCAGGTCGAGGGCGGCACGATCGGCGTGGCCTTCGGCTACTCGCACTCGAGCAAGCCTTTCGCCGGCCAGCAGTTCCAGGCCTGGGGTTATCCGACCGACAACAACAACCTCGTGCTCGGCGGCATGAAGCCCTACGTCCGCAACAGCATCCTCGAGCGCGACGGCTACATGGCCGTGCTCGAATACAAGCCCGACGAGAACACCCACTCGGTGATCGACGTTTACTACTCCGACTTCAAGGAGGACCAGCTCCTGCGCGGCATGGAAGTGCCCCTCTACTGGAGCGCCGCCGCCCTGCAGGCCGGTTACACCACCAGCGGTGGTCTGGCCACCAACTCGACGTTCACGAACGTCCAGCCCATCGTCCGCAACGACGTCTTCACCCGCTCCGACAAGCCGATCGCCATCGGCTGGAATCTCGTCATGGGCAAGGCCTCCGATTGGCCCATCACCTTTGACGCCAGCTACTCCAGCGTGAAGCGCAAGGACTTCAACCTCGAGCTCTGGGCCGGCCTCAGCTCGCTCGGCACGCCGTTCACCACCGCCGACACGATGAAGGTCACGCTCAATCCAGGCGGCCTGCCGATGGTCACCACCGTGAAGAACTACGCCGATCCCTCCATCCTCCGCATCAGCGACCCGCAGGGCTGGCAGTCGTGGAAGTTCCCGGCCACCGGCGCCCCCGGTTACTACAAGGGCTTCGAGTCCAAGGACACGATGTCGCAGCTCAAGCTCTCCACCCGCCACGAGCTGAACCGCTTCTTCTCCGCCGTGGAAATGGGCGTGAGCTACACCGACCGCTACAAGCGCGACGGTGAGAATCCCTCCGGCTTCCCCGTGCTGAAGAACGGCGCCGCCACCGCGGCCATGCCCGCCAGCGTCGGCACCACCGACTTCAGCTACCTCGGCATCGGCAAGATCTACGCCATCGACCCGCTCGCCTACTTCAACTCGGGCGCCTTCGACCTCGTCGGCAACGACGGCACCGACTTCGTCGCCCGCCGCTTCCAGATCCGCGAGGAGGTCACGCAGTTCTACACCCAGGCCGAGATCGCCGCCAAGGCCGGCAACGTCCCGGTGACCGGCAACGTCGGTTTCCGCGTGATCCGCACCGACCAGGAGTCCAAGGGCCTCTCCGCCAACGGCAACACGGTGACCCCGGTCACCGATGGCGATTCCTACACGCAGTTCGCCCCGAGCCTGAACCTCAACTTCGAGGTCACGGACCGCAGCGTCGTGCGCTTCAGCCTCGCCCGCCAGATCGCCCGCCCCCGCATGTATGACATGCGCGCCTCGCGCACCTGGGGTTACAACAACACCAACGCGAACTCCACCAACATCAACCAGAGCCCGTGGAGCGGCGGCGGCGGCAACAGCGCGCTCAAGCCCTGGGTCGCCGACTCGGTGGACCTCTCCTACGAGCACTACTTCAAGCAGAGCAAGGGCTACTTCTCCGTGGCGGCCTTCGCCAAGAAGCTCCGCAACTTCGTCTACGAGCAAAGCACGATCGCCGACTTCAGCGGCTACCCGATCACCGGCACCCCGCCCGTTCTCTCGCAGGGCATCGTCTCGCAGCCGATGAACGGCGACGGCGGCAACATCCGCGGCCTCGAGTTCTCGCTCGTGCTCGCCAGCGAGCTGATCTCCGAAAGCTTCAAGGGCTTCGGCGTCCAGCTCGGCGCCGCCCTCACCAAGAGCGGCATCAAGCCCTGGGGTCCGACCGGCGGCACCGCCCCCATCGCGGGCCTCTCCGAGAAGGTCTACCAGATCACCGCCTACTACGAGCGCCACGGCTGGTCCGCCCGCCTGAGCAACCGCTACCGCTCCGAGAACCGCCAATACATCACCAACTTCGGCGTGCCGAATCCCGGTGGTGACGTGAACCCCAACGGCGGCTTCTCCATGGCCCAGCCCGAAAGCGTCATCGACGCCCAGCTCAGCTACACGTTCCCGAAGGACGGCCCGATGAAGAACCTCTCGATCTTCCTGCAGGGCTACAACCTGACCGACGAGCCGCTCATCACCTACAACAACGACGACCCGCGTCAGGTCATCAACTATCAGAAATACGGCGCGTCCTACTCCTTCGGCGCCGCCTACAAGTTCTGAGCCGCCGGTTCACCGGCTGTTTGGTCAACACACACAACGCGGCCACCAGGGGGTTACTGGTGGCCGCTCTTTCTCTCTCCCCTTAACCCGGAAATTTCACATCGATGGCTTTTTCAAAAAGGAAAATTTCCGTCCGCCCGTTGGGCGGAGCGACCTTGTCGCGGTTAACCCCGACAAAGTCGGCCCCACAGGGCCCATATTTCACACCTCGAAGTGTGAAATATGCGGGTTAACTCACCGTGCCCATGCCTGTCCGCACGCAGAACCGTCCGGCCAAGAAGGCCGCGGTCACCCCCGGTTCCCGCACCGCCGCCCTGCTGTCTCCTGCCACCTGGCTGGACACCCGCGCCGCCGGCGTGCTCGCGCACGTGTCCTCCCTGCCGGGTGCCTATGGCATCGGCAACCTGGGCCGCGGCGCCCGGGCCTTCGTGGATTTCCTCGCCGACGCCCGCGTCCGCTACTGGCAAATCTGCCCGATCGGCCCGACCGGCTACGGCGACTCCCCCTACCAGCTTTTCTCCGCCAGCGCGGGCAACCCTTACTTTTTGGACCTCGGGGAGCTCACCGAGGCCGGTCTGCTGTCGGATGACGAACTCGCGCCCCTGCGCCGGCTGCCGGCCGGGCAGGTGGACTACGGCTGGCTCTACGCGGATTTCTGGCGCGTGCTCGCACGCGCCGCCGACCGTTTCATCACCGCCGGTTCTGACCGGCTGGAGGGCCACGGCTCCTACCGCGCTTTCTGCCGCGAACACGCCGGCTGGCTCGAACCCTACGCCGATTTCATGGCGCTCAAGGCCCACTTCGGCGGCTGGCCCTGGCCCAGCTGGCCCGAGCAGTTCGCGTGCTGGACGCCGCGACTGCACGCGACGCTGCCCGACAGCGTGCGCCTCGAGTCCGAGCGCCAGGCCTTCTACCAATACGTGTTCTTCGGCCAGTGGGAACGTCTGCGCAGCTACGCGCGCGAACGCGGCGTCGGCATCATCGGCGACGTGCCGATCTTCGTCGCGCTCGACAGCGCCGACACGTGGCGCAACCGCGAGGTCTTCCGCCTCGACGCCCGCGGCAACCCGCTCGCGGTGGCCGGCGTGCCGCCCGATTATTTCTCCGCCCTCGGCCAACTCTGGGGCAACCCGCTCTACGACTGGAACCATCTGCGCAAGACCGGCTACGCGTGGTGGCTCGGCCGCCTGCGCGCGGCCTTCGAGCTCTACGACGTCATCCGCCTCGACCACTTCCGCGGCTTCGACACCTTCTGGGAAATCCCGGCCGGCGCGCCCGATGCCCGCACCGGCCGCTGGCAGCCGGGTCCGGGTTTGGAATTTTTCGAGGCCGTGCGCGCCGCCCTGCCCGAGGCGCGCATCATCGCCGAGGACCTCGGCTACATTGGGCCCGATGTGGTGAAGCTCCGCCGCGCCGCCGGCCTGCCGGGCATGAAGATCCTGCAGTTCGCCTACGGCCACGACGCCAACAACGCCAACCTCCCCCACTTCTACCCGCCCGACAGCGTCGCCTACACGGGCACGCACGACAACATCACCGCTCGCGGCTGGCTCGAATCCCTCCAGCCGCCCTACGCCGGGAAGATCGCCGAATATTTCGGGCTGGATGGGGCCACGTCTGCCTGGCCGATCATCCGCGCCGCCCTCGCCACCACCTCCCGGCTCGCCGTCATCCCCGTGCAGGACTTGCTCGACCTGCCGGCCGAGGCCACGCTCAACCGCCCCGGCACCACCGACGGCAACTGGCAATGGCGGTTCACCGACGACCAGCTCGTCGCGCTGCGGCAGGGCCGCGTGGAAACACTCCGCCATTGGATCGAGCTTTACGATCGCACCGGCGACCGCCCGGTGAAGGATTACAGCGAGCCGCCGGAAAACGGGACCAGCGACCATTGATTGAGGACCGCCGACCCCAAGCCGAGCCTTGCCGATCCCCTCACGTCCTTAGTCTCTGGTCCCTCGTCCTTGGTCTTTCTCTTTACCCCATGCGCGAACTAAAACCCCTTTCCCTGCCGGCCATCTGGAACATGAGCTTCGGCTTCTTCGGCATCCAGTTCGGCTGGGGCCTGCAGATGGCCAACATGAGCGCCATCTACGAATTCCTCGGCGCTTCGGAAAGCGACATTCCCATTCTGTGGCTGGCCGCGCCCCTCACGGGTCTGATCGTGCAGCCGATCATCGGTTACTACAGCGACCGCACGTGGCTGCCCAAGCTCGGTCGCCGTCGCCCCTACTTCCTCGCCGGTGCGATCCTCGCCAGCCTTGCGCTGGTCGCGATGCCCAACTCGTCGGTCCTGTGGATGGCGGCCGGTCTCCTCTGGGTGCTCGATGCCTCGGTTAACGTTAGCATGGAGCCGTTCCGCGCCTTCGTGGCCGACCTCATGCCGCCGGCCCAGCGCCAGGTGGGCTTCGCCATGCAAAGCCTGCTCATCGGCCTCGGCGCGGTGTTGTCCTCGGCGCTCCCGTGGTTGCTCACCCACCTGGGCTTCGTGGAGGCCGGTGGTCCGACGGGTGGCATCCCGTGGTCGGTGAAACTCTCCTTCTACATCGGCGCGGTCGTTTACATCGTCGCCGTGCTCTACACGGTGATCACGACGAAGGAGCACCCGCCCGAGGCGGAGGCTGCCGCCGCCGCCAAGGCGCCGGGGTCTTTCGTCACCGAGGTGATCCACGGCATCAGGAGCATGCCGCGGGTCATGCGCCGCCTGGCGCTTGTCCAATTCTTCACCTGGCTCGGCCTGTTCTGCCTGTGGATCTATTTCACGCCGGCCATCGCCCGCGCGGTGTTCGGCGGCACGCCGGGTTCACCCGAATACCAGAAGGGCGTCGAGTGGGGCGGCGTGTGCTTCGCCACCTACAACGGCGTGGCCTTCGGCGTGGCCTTCTTGCTCGTGGCGCTCGCGAGCCGCGGCGTGCCCGCGAAGCTCCTGCACCGGGGCGGCTTGCTCTGCGCGGGAGCCGGGTTGCTCAGCGTGGGCTTTGTGCGTTCACCGGAGCTGCTGCTCGTCTCCATGGTCGGGGTCGGCATCGGCTGGGCCACCATCCTGTCGATGCCCTACGCGCTGCTCTCCAACGCCATCCCGCCCGCCCAGATGGGTTTCTACATGGGCGTGTTCAATTTCTTCATCGTCCTGCCGCAGATCCTTGCCGCCACCCTGCTCGGTCCCGTGGTCGAGCACCTGCTGGGCGGTCGAGCGATCGCCGCCGTCATGGCGGGCGGCGCCTGCATGCTGATCGCCGCCGTGGCGCTGTCGTGGGTGCCGGAGGAGAAGGCCGCCTGATTTCTCGTAGGACCGGTCTCTGACCGGCCGATTCTTCAAACCCTCGTCCAGTATCCGGCCGGTCTGAGACTGGCCCTACTTTCGTCCCATGAAAAAGCCCTCCTTCTTCCTCTTGGCGCTGCTGCTCGTGTTCGCCCCGTTCCTCACCGCCGCGCCCGCGCCGGAGCGCGAGAAGGCCCAGCCGAGCGCGCACCATACCGCCGTGGGCGTGCCCGACTGGGCGCGCGGGAGCACGATCTACGAGATCAACGTCCGGCAGTTCTCCGCCTCCGGAAAATTCACCGCCGTCACGGCCGACCTCCCGCGCCTCAAGGCCCTTGGCGTGGACATCCTCTGGCTCATGCCGATCCACCCGATCGGCGAAATTCACCGCAAGGGCTCGCTCGGCAGCTACTACGCCGCGAAGGACTACCTCGCGGTCAACCCGGAGTTCGGCACCGAGCAGGATCTGCGCGACCTCGTGAACGGCGCGCACGCCCAGGGCATGCGCGTCATCCTCGACTGGGTGCCCAACCACGTCTCGCCCGACAACCCGCTCACCAAGACCCACCCGCACTTCTTCTGGCGCGACGAGAAAGGCAACCTCACGCCGCCGCACGGCACGGACTGGACCGACGTCGTGCAGTTCGACTTCAACGCGCCCGGCCTGATCGATTACCAGGCCGACGTCCTCATCCACTGGGTGAAGCACTTCGGCATCGACGGCTTCCGTTGCGACGTGGCCTGGGGCCTGCCGACGCCGTTCTGGAACGAGGTCACCAAGCGCGTGCGCGCCGTGAAGCCAGACGCCCTTTTCCTCGCCGAGGCCGAGCTGCCGCAGCAGCAGGTCGCCGCCTTCAACCTCTCCTACGGCTTCGACCTGCACCACGCGATGAACCAAATCGCGCAGGGCAAGAAATCCGCCAGTGCCCTTGACGAGGCTTATGCGAAGATCCACGCGCATTTCCCGCGCGGCGGTGCGCTGATGGTGTTCACCAGCAGCCATGACGAGAACAGCTGGGCCGGCACGGAATTCGACCGCATGGGCGCCGGCTTCGCGCCGCTGGCCGTGCTCACCTTCCTCCTCGATGGCGTGCCGATGATCTACAACGGCCAGGAAATCGGACTCGACCGCCGGCTGGAGTTCTTCGAGCGCGACCCGATTGTCTGGCCCAAGGAAACGCACCCGACCACCAAGCTCTACCAGGTGATGACCAAGCTCCGCCGCGAGCACCCCGCCCTGCACACGGGCGCCCCGATGCGCCGCCTCGACACGACCGACAACGCCACGTTCTACGTCGTCGAGCGCGCGGTCGGCGCCAAGCGGGTCGTTGGCATCTTCAACCTTACGCCCAAGGACGCCAAGGCCGACCTCTTCGACCCTGCGCTGGCCGGCGAGTGGCGCGACGCCTTCACCGGCGAGACCGTCAAGTTCGACGCCCTCGTCCCCCTTGACCTCAAGGGCTGGCGCTACCGCGTGCTGGTCAAGTAGGGCCGGTCTCCGACCGGCCGCTCTAGCTCGCGGGCCTTACCTCGCGGCGGGGTCGCCGCGTCTCCAACCTCCGCTTACTTCCCGGTTGGCGATGACTTCTCCGCCGGCACGCCGTGCGTGTAGTCGAGGTGGTCGTGATAAACCGTCTTCGGGCGGCTCTCGGTCTGGGAGCGCCGCGCCTCCGCCTGCAGCCGGAATTCCTGCGGTGTCACGCCCTTGTGCTGCTTGAACACCCGCGCGAAATACGCCGGGTCGCTGAAACCGCTGGCGTAGGCGATCTGCGAGATGGTGAGCGTGCCGCCGTCCAGCGCGACCATGGCACCGTCGATGCGGATGCGCTGGATGTAGTGGGTGAGCCGCTCGCGGGTCTCGGTGTGGAAAAGATGCGACAGGTAGTCGGCGGAGCAGCCGAGCTGTTCGGCGATGTGCTGGACGCTGAGCTCGGGATTGGCGAATTGCTCGCGCACGAGACATTTCGCCTGGAACACCTTGCCGATGTCGCTGTTGAGGTGGCCCGTGCCTGTCTCGACGAGATTGCGGAACAGCCCGAGCAAGGCGAGCAGCGTGCCCTTCAGCACCGCGTCGCGGGCCGGCGCGTGCATCGCATGCGCGTGCACCAGCGTGTTGGCCAAGTTCAGGAAAACCTCGAGGTTCGGGGCGTCGAAGAACTCGATGACGTCAATGTCCGGTTTCCTCGGCCGCGCCTCGTGCGCGAAGTGGACGCTCACGGTGTTGTTGTAGAAGCCGATCACGAGGTTGCGAAACGGGTGTCCCGGCTCGCCGTGGACGACTTCAGCGTGCGGCACGCCGGCCGGGATGAGGCAGAGGTCGCCCGGGCCGACGCGGAAGCCTTCGCTGGGGAAGCTGAACTCGGTCCAGCCCTGCAGCCCGAGGAAGACCTCGGGCCGGTAGTGGTAGTGCATGCCGCGGCGGTTCTGGACCTGCTTCACCTCGTGCGGCACACGCAGCGGCAGCCGTCCGTGGTCGGCCTGGCGGATGGCTGCGTCGAACGCCTCGCGCATCTCGGCGCGGTTCTGCTGGCTCATCGTGCGCGCGGACAGCAGCGCATGATGCGGAGCAACGGTTTCAGGGGTGGGACTGGCCGGGGGCACGGCGTCAGGGGGTGTGGGAACCAGAGAATGCCCCGCCCCAGGAAAGACAAACGGAAAGGCGCTGGCGCAAGACACGATGGGGCCTTGCGGGGGCCGGCGGTGCCGCTAAATTGCATTTCCCATGGTTTCCCACCCCGCCTTCACCGCCGCCGAACTCGAGGCCGAGACGACGCGCCTGTTCAAGGCGTTCCTCCATGTGGATTGCACGCCGGGCAAGGCCTGGGACTACGAGGCCTGCCGGAAATTCGCGCCGCTGACGCTGCAGATCAACCGGCTGAAAAAGGAAAAGGACGCGGTCATCCTCACCCATTCCTACGTCGAACCGGAGATCGTCTATGGCGTGGGTGACTTCAAGGGCGACTCCTACTTCCTCAGCCTTAAGGCCCGCGAGGCGAAGGCGAAGATGATCGTGTTCGCGGGCGTCGTGTTCATGGCCGAGACGGCCAAGATCCTCTCGCCCGACGCCACCGTCGTCGTGCCAGATCGCGGCTCCGGTTGCTCGCTGGCCGATTCGCTCACCGGCGACCAGCTGCGCCAACTCAAGGCCGCCTACCCCGACGCGGCGGTCGTCTGCTACATCAACTCGACCGCCGACGTGAAGGCCGAGTCCGACGTCTGCGTCACCTCGGGCAACGTTTACGACATCGTCTCGGCGCTGCCGCAGCAGCGCATCCTCTTCGTGCCCGACCGGCTCATGGGCGAAAACATCCGCACGGAGCTTAAACGGCGCGGCGTGGCCAAGGAGATCATCACCTCTGACGGCACCTGCATCGTGCACGACGTGTTCGACGCCGCGGCCGTGGCCGACGCTCGCGCGCGCTTCCCCGGCCTGAAGGTCGTCGCCCACCCCGAATGCACACCCGAGGTTGCCGCGGTCGCGGATTTCGTGGGCAGCACCGGCGCGATGATGAAATACGTCAAGACGAGCGAGGCGCCCTACTACCTCATGCTCACCGAGTGCGGCCTCGTCGGTCGGCTGCAGGTCGAGACGCCCGACAAGCACTTCATCGGCGGCTGCCGCCTCTGCCCCTACATGAAGCTGAATTCCCTCGAGAAAGTCCGCGATGCACTCGCCGCCCCGCGCCTCGACCAGATCGTCACACTCGACGAGGACATCCGCCGCCGCGCCGCCCGCTGCATCGACCGCATGTTCGAACTCGCCCCGCGGGACTGATCCGTTGGGTTCACCCGATCTCCTGTCTCCGAACTTCGATCCCCGATTATGCTCACCGCCCGCACCGAACACCTGATCGACCTCGCCCTTGAGGAGGATGCCGGCCTCGGCGACATCACCAGCCGGGCCATCTTCCCCGCGAAGCACCGCAGCCGCGCGGTCATTGATGCCAAACAGGACCTCGTGCTCTGCGGCGTGGAAGTCGCGGCCCGCGTCTTCGCCAAGCTTGACCCAACGCTGAAGGTTCGCCTGCTCGCCCGTGACGGCCAGCGGCTGAAGCGGGGCGACCTTGTGCTCCGCATCGAGGGCTCCACCGCCTCCATCCTCACCGCCGAGCGCACCGCGCTAAATTTCCTCCAACGCCTCAGCGGCATCGCCACGCAGGCCGCGCATTACGCCGC
This sequence comes from uncultured Oleiharenicola sp., assembly GCA_966252395.1. Classification (GTDB taxonomy): domain Bacteria; phylum Verrucomicrobiota; class Verrucomicrobiia; order Opitutales; family Opitutaceae; genus Lacunisphaera. Next base: position 36,316 of record CBINOW010000008.1, read on the forward strand.
GGCGGTGAAAGGCACCGGGGTGCGCATCGTGGACACCCGCAAAACGACCCCGGGTTGGCGGGCGCTGGAGAAATACGCGGTGCGCACCGGCGGTTGCTTCAACCACCGCAGCTCGCTCGGCGAGCAGGTGCTCATCAAGGACAACCACATCGCCGCCGCCGGCTCGGTCACCCGGGCGGTGAAGCTCTGCCGCACCGCCGCCGCTCACGGCGCCAAGATCGAGGCTGAGGCCAAGACGCTCGCGGAGGTAAAGGAGGCAGTCCGCGCCGGCGCCGACATCGTCTTGCTCGACAACATGACGCCCGCCCAGGTCAGTGCCGCCGTGAAGGCCGTCGGCGGCCGCGCCCTCGTTGAGGTTTCCGGCGGCGTCACCTACGCCACGCTCCGCGATTACGCGCTGCCGGGCGTGGATATCATCAGCATTGGCGCGCTCACCCACTCGGTGGCTGCGGCCGACCTGAGTCTAGATCTGAGGAAATGAACACAAAGCAGCAAAGGAGCCAAGGAGGCGACAGGATTGATCAGCTTAGCCCCTTGGCTGCTTTGTGTAAGATCGGGTCATGAAAATCATTACCACCGACTGTCTCGTGCTCGGGGCCGGCCTGGCCGGCTCGGCCTACGCGCTGCATCTGGCCCGGGCCGGTCGCAAGGTGGAGCTCCTCTCGCTGGCGGATCCCCTGCAGGCCAACAGCGACTGGGCGCAGGGCGGCATCATTTACGACACCTCGCCCGATCCGGCGCGGCTCACGCAGGACATTCTCGATGCCAGCGACGGCACCGCCAATCCCGCTGCCATCGCGCAGCTCGTGGCCGACGGTCCCGCCGCCGTGAAGGAACTCCTGATCGACGAACTCCACGTCGGTTTCGACCGCGAGGCCGCGGGCGGCCTGCATCTGACCCGCGAGGGCGGCCACCAGGAGCGCCGCATCATTCACACCAAGGACACCACGGGCCACTCGATCCTCGCCGCCGTGGCCGCGCGCGTGGACGCCACGCCGGGCATCATCCGGCGCAGCGGATTCGTGGCCATTGACCTGCTCACGCTATCCCACAACTCCACGGAACCACGCGACCGCTACGAACCGCTGACCTGCTTCGGCTGTTACGCCCTCGACACGGCCACGGGCGAGGTCGTCGCCTTCACCGCGCGCAAGACGGTCCTCGCCACCGGCGGCCTAGGCGGGGTTTTCCAGCACACCACCAACCAGCCCGGCAGCGTCGGCCACGGTGTCGCCATGGCCTACCGCGTCGGCGCGCGGTTGATGGACCTCGAATACGTCCAGTTCCATCCGACGGTCTTTTTCAAGAAGGGCGCGCAGCCCTTTCTCATCACCGAGGCACTCCGCGGTGAGGGCGCGGTGCTGGTGGACGGCGCGGGCCGCCGGTTCATGGATGCGGCGCATCCGCTCGGATCGCTGGCTCCGCGCGACATCGTTTCCCGGGCCATCCAACACCACCTCGCCGCCACCGGCGAGGCCTGTGCCTTCCTCGACCTTTCCGCACTCAAGCCCGACTTCATCCGCGATCGGTTTCCCTCGATCCACGAGCGCTGCCTGGCCAACGGGGTGGACATCACCCGCGAACCCATTCCGGTCGTGCCCGCCGCGCATTTTTCCTGCGGCGGTGTGCACACGGACCTCGCGGGCCGCACGAACGTCCGCCAGCTCAATGCCATCGGCGAGACCGCCTGCACCGGCCTGCACGGCGCCAACCGTCTCGCGAGCACTTCCCTGCTCGAATGCCTCGTCGCCGCCAAGGCCTGCGCCCGCGCCGACCTTGCGGAACTGGCCGCCCCGGTCGGCTCCCTCCCGCAGCCGCGCGAATGGCGCAGTCCGGACAAGACCGCCGATCCCTTGCTCATCCGCCAGGATCTCCAGCAGATCCGCCAGACGATGTGGAATTACGCGGGCATCCTCCGTTCGCCGCGCCGGCTGGCGCGCGCACGGCGCATCCTGCTCGAGCTGCGCGAGGACATCCAGGCTTTCTACCGCGATTGCCGGCCCACGCGCGACCTCATCGAGCTGCGCAACGCCGTGCAAACTGCGCTCCTGGTCGTGCACGCCGCCTCGCTCAATTCGGTGAGCAAGGGTTGCCACCACATCGAGGCCGGCGAGTAGCCAAGCCGCGCGGGGACGCTATAGCCTGGGTCGTTGACCCCGACCGGCCTCAGCGAGGCCGGCTACATCCGGACCGGACCAGGGTTAGCAGCGAATAAAAAACGCGGAGCCGGGTTGCCGGCTCCGCGTCGTCAAGAGGAGGCGGATGTGCCTCAGAAGCGAAGGGTCGCGCTCAGTCGCACAGGGACGTAGCTCAACTTGCCTTCGTCATTGAGCGCGTTCAGGCCGAGGAGGCCGAGGACGCTGTCGTTGTTTTTAAGCGCACCCTGGGCGATGTAGCCGGTCTCCAGCGCGACGGAGGCGGTGTCGTTCACCTTGTATTCGAGACCCAGCTGCACGCCGTAGGTCCAAACATTGCTGGCGTCATAGAACTTAGCATTGGTCAGCGCGTCCTGGTAGGGCGCGTTGAACGGTGTGTTGGGCACGGAGAACGAGGCCGAGATCGCGTCCACGCGCTTGTAGCCCAGCTGCGCGCCGACGTAGGGGTTCCAGCGCTCGGTGATGTGGAAGTTATAGCGCAGACCGGCGTAGATCTGGAAGTCCTTGTAGTCGCTGAAGCGGCCGTTGAGCGGCAGGGCGCCGGCCACGGTGCCGACGCGCAGCGAACCTTCGTCGGACGAGAGCCAGGCCAGGCCGAGCGTGTAGGTCAGCTTGTCGTTGGCGTCATAGGCCGCCTCGAGGCCGAACTCGGTGAAGTCGCCATAGACGTCGTCGAAGCTCTTGGCGCCCACGTCCACCGGCAGGCTGCCGGCGGGGAGGCCGAGCAGGACCGAGCCGTCGAAGGCGGGACCGCGGTGGACATCACCGCTGGTGATCGGGGCGATACCGCCCTTGAGCGAGAGACTCCAGGCGGCCGAAAGCGGCGCGGTGGACAAGGCAAGCAGCGAAGCGACGAACAGGCCCCGGAGGGCCGTGGATACGGTGGTTGGGTTCATGGCAGCGTGGTTTGGTTTTTTAGGAGGTGACGGTTGGTTCCGCCGCCACCCGGCACGGGTTGGCCCCGGGCCGCGTGGAGGTGGATTGTCGCGCAGGATTACGTGATGCCCCGCCAGCCGGATGCAGGGGCACCCGCATCCGAAAGCTTGAATAATCGGCCCGGGAGCGACGTCTTATAGGCATGAAATCCCGTTTGCTTTTTGTCCTGACCGCACTCCTCGCCACGACTTTTGCGGACCAAGATCGCGACGACCGTCGCGGCCGCGACGATGACCGGCGCCGGGGCGGCCGGGTGATCGTGTTTCAACACGCCGGCTTTGCGGGCGACGCGCTCGTGCTCTACCCCGGTGAGTCCATCGAGAACATGTCCGGCCGGACCTTCGAGAACGGGAGCAAACTGAACGACAACATCTCCTCCATCCGCGTCGAGGGGGACGTGGAGGTCTTCGTCTATGAAAACGCCCGCTACCGCGGCGAGGCGCTGCGGCTCACGGAGAACACCCGCGACCTCACCGGCCGCCTCGTGACCAACAGCGCGAGCGTGAGCTGGAACGACCGGATCTCCTCGCTCCGGATCGAACGCGTGCGCGGGCGCGACCGGGATTGGGACCGTGATCCGCCGCCGAGCCGCCCCGGTGGCGGACGCCCGCCGGCCAACCCCGACAAGCTCATCAAGGACACCTTCGCCGAGTTGCTCGGCCGCGAACCTGACGCTGGCGAGCTGCGTGAATTCCGCGCCCGGATCATTGATGCCGGCTGGACCGAACGGATGCTGCGCGACCACTTGAGGCGCGAGGACCGCTACCGCAACGAGGCCGCCGAGCTCATCGTGCGCCGCGCCTACCGCGACGTGCTCGGCCGCGAGGTGGACCCCGCGGGCCTGCGGCAATACACGTGGGCCGTCCGCGACAAGGGCTGGACTGAAAGCGACGTAAAGGACGACCTGCGCAAGAGCGCCGAGTATCGCAACAAGCCGCGCGGCTAGGCCGGTTAACCCGGAATGCGATTTCCGCGTGCTCCCTGTAGCCCTGCGCGGAAGCGCAGGGACAGGAATTAACGCTGGCCCGCAAGAATCCCGCTGCTCCCGCAGCGGGCCACACCGGCAAGCGAAGTCTTCTGCAGCGCTACCGGCCGGTGGCCGGTGCCGGTGGGCTGGCGGGCCGGGGTGCGTTGCGGAAAGAGGCAAACATCCGGCCGATGCCCTGTTTGCGATAGGCCTCGGCTGCCTCCGTCCCAAGCAGCGAATCCAGACGGCTGTTGTAGGACTCCACCAAGGTCCGCATCTCGGCGATCTTTTCCTGCGTGGGCGGACCATCGCGCGAGGACTGGACCATGACGTTCTGCAGCTCCGTTTGCAGGCGATACACCTGATAGGAGATGGCCGGGGTCACAGCGGGATGGCCCGCGAAGGCCTTGGCCACGTTGGCATACTGGTAGTCGGAACCCTCGAGAAAGGAATAGAAACGCTCTTCGCCGAGCACGGCCCGCGCCTCCTCGTTCAGGGCAAGCTGGGCAGTCTGTCGCTGGGCAAAAGTGTTCTGATCCATGGTCGTCCGCCGCGGATTGGCGTCATTGAACGCCTTTTGGGCCTGATAAAGCCGGGCGTATTCCGCCTCCGTGATGTCCACATTGCGCAGATTGTTGATGAGCGTTCGGGCGGCCTGGGAGTTGCGCAGCTCGTATTGGGCGAGTTCCTCGGGTGTCAGCACCGCGGCCATGTCGGCGAGCTTCTCCTGCTCCATGAGCTGCTGGGTCTGCATCATGGTGTCGTTGCTGACGACGATATTGCCGCGGCGCTTGGCCCAGGCCTCCGCGGACATCTCGCTGTAGTCGCGCTCAATCTTGGCCAACTGGTCGATCTTGTCCTCGCTGATCGGTCCGTAGCGCCGCAGGCGGGTTTCCGCGTCGAGCATGGCGGAAGGCCGGGCGTCGGCACCCAGCAGTGTCTCGAGCAGCTCGCGGCGTTCATTGCTCACCGCGGTCTGGGCGGCAACCGCCTCCGGGGTCTGGTTGTTGTGCTTCCAGTAGGGTTGGCCGGCGTTCGGCTCGCGTGAAGCGAAACGTGTTTTCAACAACTGCAGGACCACGGCCCGGACAACATCCGCCGGGTAGCCCGCGCCGCGCAAATCGGCGACGACCCGGTGGAGATCTTCGATCTTTTCTCCGCCGTGCCAGACGGCGCCCACGGTTGCTGCGGAGCCGGCCGTGCTCTTGCTGCCGTTGGCGACGGAACCTGATGAGGCGCGGGCAACGGAGTTTGGGGCTGTGCCACCGGTGACGGCGGCGGGCGGGGTTTCAGTAGCGGCACCGGCAGTGCGCCCGGCGGCGTCGGCCGAGGGGGCGGAGCGCCCGGAGCGGAGGCCGAGCACGATGTTGGCAGCGACGGAGACCGCCAGCAGCACGAACAGGAGTGGTTTCATGGGGGATGAAGCGCTGGCCCGCGCCCCCGGCACGCAAGCGGAACCGCCCCGCGGTGTCGAGCCGCGTGCGACTCAGGCGAAGGAAAACCGGTGCGTCGCGCCCACCTCGGGCAACGCGAAGTCCCCGGCCCCAAGCTTGCTGGCCGTGTGCGCCGCGTGGAAATCCGTCACCGGCTGCTCGAAGCTGTCGTCGGCCAGCGGGAAGCAGCCGAAATGCATGCCGAGGCTGCGCCGCGCCCGGACGTCGCGGTGGATCTGGATCGCCTCGGCCGGCGTGCAATGGACCGGTTCCATGAACCAGCGCGGTTCGAAGGCGCCGATGGGGATGAAGGCCAGGTCGAAGGGCCCGAGTTTTTCGCCGATGGTCTTGAAGCCGTCGAAGTAGCCCGAGTCACCCGCGAACCAGATTTTGCCCGCGGCGGTTTCGAGGACGAAGCCGCCCCACAGCGTCTTGAACCGGTCGGTCATCCCGCGCGCCGCGAAATGTTGCGCCGGCGTCACCGTCACCTTCACGCCCGGCCGCGGCTCGTGGCTCTGCCACCAGTCGAGTTCGACGGCGGTGTCGATGCCCTCTTCCGCGAGAAACGGCTTGTTGCCGAGCGTGGTCACGATCAGCGGCCGTTGGGTGGCGTGGAGGCGCTGCAGCGTCGGTAGGTCGAGGTGGTCGTAGTGGTTGTGGCTGAGCAACACCAGGTCGATGCGCGGCAGCGCGGCGAAATCGATCCCCGGCGCCCGCACGCGTTTCGGGCCGGCCCAGGAGACCGGGCTGCAGCGGTCCGACCAGATCGGGTCGGTGAGCACGTTGAAGCCGTCGAACTGCAGCAGGAAGGTCGCGTGGCCCACGAAGGTCACCGCGCACTCGCGCGCCCCGAGCGTCGCCGGGAGCGCCGGCCGGGCCGTGTTCTCGACCCAGGCGGGCCACGCGCCCTGGGTGCGGCCGAACTGCCACTTGAGCAGGTCGCGGAAACCGCGCGGGTTGTGGCCGTTGGGGTTGAAGAAACGTTCGCCGTCGAAGTGGTCGCTGCGGGGATAGGAGGGATTCATGGTTTCGTCGGCCCGGGCCGGTTTGCCGGAGGCCAGCGCCGCGGTCCCGGTGGATAGGAGGCGGAGAAAGCGGCGGCGGGAAAAAGACATGGGCGGCAGGATGATCATACCCGGCCGCCGCGCAAGAAGGGCTCGGGTCTCAGGCCATCTTCCGCTGCGCCTGCGCCCAATAATCAAGCAGCGCGCGAAAATCCTGCTCCTTGGTGGAGCTGTGGATGATGTAGTCGTAGCTGAAGCGCTCGGCCAGCTCGAGCTCGGCGCTCTGCATGCGGCGGGCGAGTTCCTCGGCGGGCAGCGGGCCGCGGCCTTCGAGCCGCTGGCGGAGGACGTCGAGCGAGTCGGGGGCGATGAAGATCGTGACGAGGCAGCGCTTCAGCAGCGGGATGCCGGCCGCCGCGGCGCGGATGCTGCGCACGCCCTGCACGTCCACGTTCATGACGAGGCTGGTGTGCGGCAGGCGGTCCAGCACGGAGGACTTGGGCGTGCCGTAACGGTATTTGCGGTGCACCCAGGCCCACTCGAGAAAACCGTCGGCTGCGAGCTTCGCGTCGAACTCCGTCTCGGAGTAGAAATGGTAGTCGCGGCCGTTGACCTCGTTGGGCCGGGGCGGACGCGTGGTGGCGGTGATGACGCGCTCGAAGCCGGGCACCTCGGTGACCAGCCGTTCACAGAGGGTGCTTTTGCCAACGCCGGCGGGACCGGCGAGAATGATCAGCCCATGCGATTCGGCGGCCATCGGCTCAGTAGGTGAAGGCGGCGGCCGAGGTTGCGAGACCGTAGGTCAGCAGGATCGCACCGAGGAGCTTCGGCCGAGCCGGGGTGCGGAACAGCCAGTCAAAGAAATCGCGCAACCGGTAAGGGTAGGCCGCCAGGTAGAGCGCCGCGCTCAACGCGACATAGACCGCCGTCACCATCAACAGGCGCTGCGGGTGGCTCCATTCCATGTAGGCGGCGCGCAGCAACGGCTCGGCACCGAGCAGGATCAGCACGCTCAATCCGCGCACGGCGAGAAAGTCCGGCGTGTAGATGAAGGCCAGCACCGCGAGTGCCCCGAAGCCGATCATCACAGGCGCCGGGGTCTGGAAAAAGATCAGGTCGGCCTCGCCCGTGCGTGACAGCCGCCACACGAACCACAGCGCCCCGAGCCCAAAGAGCGCCCAGGAGGCCACCTGCGAGCGCGGCAGCGCCTTGGCGGCGGGTGCGGCCCCGGGCCAGAAGAGAAAGCCGCCAAGAGCGGCGATCAGCAGGCCGGGAAGCAGGGTGGCGAGGAAAAGGCTCATGGATGGTTAAACCACGAAATACACGAAACACACCAAAGGGAGTCAGGCCTTTTCGTTTCTTTTGTGTATTTCGTGGTGATCATTTCTCGACCCCCGCCAGCTGCAGCGAGCCGTAGAGCACGGCCGTGGACACGCGGTCGATCTTCACCGGCACCAGCTCGCCGATGAGGCGATCGCTGGCGGCGAAGTGCACGATGCGGTTGCCGCGGGTGCGGCCCATGAAGCCGATGCCCTTTTTGTCCGGGCCCTCGACCAGCACTTCCTGCGTCGTGCCGAGGAGCGTGGCGTTGCGGCGGTTGGAATTGGCCTCGAGGATCGCGAGCAGCTCGGCGTTGCGCGCCTCCTTCACCTCGTCGGGGATCTGGTCGCCCATGTCCGCGGCGGGCGTGCCGGAGCGGATCGAGTATTTGAAGACGTAGGCCATGTCGAAGTCGCAGGCGGCGAACAAATCGCGCGTCTGGGCGAACTCCTCGTCGGTCTCGCCGGGGAAGCCGACGATGATGTCGGTCGAGAAATACATGTCGGGCCGCACGCGGCGCAGGTCGTCAACGATCTGCTTGTAGCGGTCGCGCGAGTAGGGCCGGTTCATCGCCTTCAGGATGCGGTCGCTGCCGGACTGCATCGGCAGGTGGACGTATTCGCAGAGCTTCTCCAGCCGGCCGTAGGCTTGGATGAGGTCGTCCTTGAAACCGCGCGGGTGCGGCGAGGTGAAGCGGATGCGCCGGATGCCGGGAATGGCGTTCACGCGCTCGAGCAGCTGGACGAAGGGCGTGACGCCGTCCGTGTGCGCGTAGTCGCGGCGGCCGTAGCTGGTGACGATCTGGCCGAGCAGCGTGATCTCCTTCACGCCGCGGTCGGCCAGCTGTTCGCACTCACGCACGATCTCGTCCATCGGCCGCGAGCGCTCGTCGCCGCGGGTTTTCGGGACGATGCAAAACGCGCAATCCATGTTGCAGCCCTGCTGGATGGAGACGAAGGCCGAGACCTGCTTCTCCTCAAGCACGTGGTCGCGGATGGTGTTCTGCGAACCGGCCTCCTCGGCGATGTCCACGATGCGGGTGGGCAGCACGGTGCCGGCTTCCTGCGCGGCGCGGAGGTTGTCGAGGTAGTCGGGGACCTGGTGAAACTTCTGCGTGCCGACGATGAGGTCCACGTCGGGCAGGGCGTCGAGGAGCGAGGCGCCGCGGTTCTGCGCCATGCAGCCGAGGATACCGAGGATGAAGCGCGGGTTGCGCTTCTTCTTCTGCGCGGCGTAGCCGGCCTTGCCGATGGCCTTCTGCTCCGCCATGTCGCGCACACTGCAGGTGTTCATCAGCATGACGTCGCAGGCGTCCTCGTCTTGCACAATACGGTAGCCCCGGGCGCGGAGCAGCGCGGCCACGGCCTCGCTGTCGCGCTCGTTCATCTGGCACCCGTAGGTCTTGATGAATACGCGATTCATGCCGACGTGCGGACGCGGCTTCGCCAGTCACGCCGAAGGCTCGGCGAAGGCGGACAGCCGTAGGTCTTGATGTAGACGCGGTTCACGAGGACAGAAAGGGTCTGATTAGCCGGCCCGCCGAGGTGGTCAACGCGGGAAACCACCGGGCTTGCCCGCGGTCGGAACAAAGCCAGCCTCCCCGACCATGCGGCGCCCGCTCCTCCTCCTTCTGCTGCTTGCCCTGCAAGGGCTTGGCCGTCTGGCCGGCGCTCCCGCCGGGGCGGAGGCCGTGCTGGTCGTGACCGGCGACATGCACTCGGCCTACGACCGCACGGCTCCGTTCGTGGCGCTGGTGGACCGCCTCAAGACCGAGCACCCCACCCTGCCCGTGGCGGTGCTGCTCAACGGCGACACTCAGGAATATGGCAACGCCCTCGCGCGGCGCAGCGGTGGCGAGATCGACTTCGCCCTCTATGCCGCGCTCGTGCGGCGCGCGCCGGTCGTCCTCAACCTCGGCAACCACGAGGCCGACTACTTTGCCTTGGAAGACACCGTGCGGCGCGCCGAGGCCGTGGGCGTGAAGGTGATCGGCAACATCGTCAACCGCGGCACGGGACAACCCTTTGCGCCGGCCTCGGTGTCGCTCACGCTCGGCGGGCAGACGACAACGGTCGTGGGTCTCGCGCCCGACGCGCTGGCCACCTACCGCGTCGCGGTGCGGCCTTCGCTCGATCTCGCCGATCCGGTGGTGTGGGCCAAGGAACACTTTCCCCGGCTGCTCGGGTCGGTAGGGCGAGTCATCCCTGACGAGCCGCCGGCAAATCCGGCCTCGACCGCCGAAACACGGCTCACCGGGGACGGTTCGCCCTACCCACTCCCGATTGTGCTCAGCCACTGCGGTCTCGCGGCTGACCGCGAGCTCCTGAAGCTCGTGCCGGATGGCACGCTGTTCTCCGGGGCGCACAGTCATCTGCGTTTCGTCGAGCCCATCGGTCGCACCGTGTATTTTCATACGGGAGCCTGGATGCAGCACATCGCGTTGGCCTGGCTTTGCCGCGATGAAGCCGGGGCGCTCCGCTGGCAGGTCGAGCCGGTGCCCGTGCCCGCCGACGGCGCGGCCGACCCGGAGCTGGCGGCGGTGATCCGCGACGTGCGCGAACGCTGGCTGATCCCCGAGGATCGCGCCGTGGTCGGTCAGACCAAGCGCGCCATGGATACGGCGGACGCGGCGCGTTTCGCGGCCCAGGTGCTTCGCGAGGGCGCGAAGGCCGACGCCGCCTTCGTGGGCAATACGACCTTTGGCGGCGGTCTGCCGGCCGGTGATGTCACCCAACTCGAGTTTGATGCCTGCGTGCGCTTCGACGGTTCGGTTTACACGGCCTCCATCGAGGGAGCGCACTTGCGCGCGCTGCTTTTGGCGGCCAACCAGGGGCCGGACACGCCTTTCGCCGCCCGCACCGGCGAGTTCAACTTCGCCGTCGGGCCGGAAACCATCGAGGATACCCGCCGCTACCGCATCGCCACCACCGACTGGGGCGCGAAGAACACCGCGCGCTATTTTGGCGAACCGGCCATCGTCTGGACCGAGCGCCCCGAACTCCGTCTCAAGGCGCTGGTGCGCGCCCGCCTCGTGCGGGATCGCGTGCTGCCCTTTCCGACGACGGCTCAGGACGCACCGGCCGAGACCGCCCCGCTGGATCCGGAAACGCTGGTGGAGTTTGGTCGGCGTTTGTTCGAGGCCTACGCACCCGACGAAATGCAGGAAGAGTTCGAGTTTCCCTCGAAGCAGGAGTGGGACGAGTTTGCCGCCCGTCTTCAGGCCGCGCTGGAGAGCAACGATCTTCGTCGCCTGGCCGCTTACGAACCCGAGGCCCGCGCCGCGCTGCTCGCCCTGCGGGCCCTGCCCGAATACGGAGATTACGCGGACTGGCTGACCGAGCGCCTCGATTACATCACGGCCGCGCAACAGGCCGTAGCCGCGCCTCGGCCGACTCCCACGCCTGCCCCGACGCCGACCGTGCCACCACCGGTGCCGGCACCCGCCCCGTCCAAACCTTCGTCCCCGCCTCAGCGAGCGCCGGCGTCCGTCGCGTCCGGGATTCCCAATTATGCCCTCTGGCTCGAACGCATGAAAACGCGGCCCGCGCCGGCCCGAGCGACCGCCTTGCTGCCGCGCCTGCAACGCGCGTTCGAAGCGGAGGGTGTGCCCGCTGAACTCGTCTGGTTGGCAGAGACCGAATCCACCTTCAACCCCGCCGCCCGCAGCCCGGTCGGGGCCCGGGGCCTGTTCCAACTCATGCCCGAGACGGCCAAGAGCCTCGGCCTGCAGACCTTCCTGCCCGACGAGCGCACGGACCCCGAGAAATCCGCCCGCGCCGCCGCCCGTTATCTCCGCTATCTGCACGGCCGTTTCGGCGACTGGCCGCTGGTGCTCGCGGCCTACAACGTGGGCGAGGGCCGGGTCTGGCGCACGTTGAAGAGCGGCAACGCCGGCACCTTCGCCGAGATCGCCGACGCGCTGCCTGCCGAGACCCGCATGTATGTCCCGAAGGTCCTCGCCACGATCGAAACACGGGCCGGCGTGAGCCCGGCCCGGCTGCCCGCCCCGGGCGCCTGACCCCAGAAAAGAACATCGCCAGCCGCCGCTCCGGGACTTTGTTTCCTGCCATGGGATTTTTTGACCGCTTTTCCTCCGGATCGAAACCGCAGCCGAAGCCCGAGCCCACCCCGGTTCCCGCGGCGACGCCGGCGGACAAGCCCGCCATCGCGGGCAACGTGATACCGCGCATGGCGGAGGCGCGGGCGAAGCTCGAGGCCAAGGACCTGCCCGGCGCCGTGGCGGTTTACCAGGAGGTGCTCGCCTCGGCCGGCGCCCGCCCGGACATTCTCGTGGCCCTCTCAGGCGAGCTCGGCCAGCGCGGCCATGTGCGCGAGCTCATCGAGCTCGTGGCGCCCCATTACGACGCGCAGCGCCACGGCCCGGCCACGGGCATCAACCTGCTGCAGGCTTATCTTGCGTTGCGCCTGATCGAGCCCGCGCAGCACCTGCTCGACATCCTTTTCTCGCTCAACCGGCCCGAGCTCGAGGACCGGCTCTTCGGTTTCTCTAACGCCATCGGCGAACTCATGGCCGGCCACGAGGCCGCCGCGCCCACGCCGGAGCAGATCGCCAGCGCCGGCGCCGCCCCGATCGAAAACAAGATCAGCCTCGCGAGCATCAGCAAACCCGTCTGGTTCTACGGGCTGGAGGAAGCCGCCCCGCACCTGCTGCCGAAGAAGGAGGGCAAGCTCCGGCGCGTCGCCTTCGCGCAGTGCACGCTGCCCGGCCTTGTGGACTTCGCCGACCGTTCCGCGAAGGCGGAGGACGACACCGGCCGCTTCTGCCGCGGCCTCGCCCTGTGGTTTGCCGAGACCTTCACCGCCGCGGCGGGCTATGATCCGATCACGGCGGTCGGTCTCTCCAGCCGCCAGCACTACTTCCTGTTTCCCGCCGAGTGGACGGCCGACAACATCCGCGAGCTCAACGAGACAAGCCCCGCCGGCCTCGACTACGTGGTCACCGCCTCGCTGCGCAACCGCAACGACGACTTCGAGCTGGTGATGCGCATCTGGGAGGTGAAGAAATTCCGCGAGCTGAAGCAGTTCGCCGTCCGCTGGACCCCGCTCACCGCCGACGCCGTGCTCGCGCAGTTCCACGCGCAGTTCCGGCAATACATGGAGTGGACCGCCCTGCCCGAGGGCCAGGGACCGGCTTACACGGCACCGGCCGCCCCCGGGGCGCACATCCAGGCGCTCGGTGCCACGCTCACCCAGTTCCTCGGCGGCAAAGGCGCGCTCGCGCCTGAGCAGGTAGCCGGCGGCACGGCGGTGCAGCTCCGCAACGCCCAAGCCAATCCCGACGATGCCCGCGCCCAGCTCGTGCTGATCGCCAGCCTGCTCCGGCAGAAAACGCTCGGGTCCGAGCCTGACGCCGCCGCGCTCCAACACGCGCGCACCTGGCTGGCCGGCGAAGCCGCACAGAAGGCCGGCGTGGCCAGCCTCATCGACCAGATGGCGTAAACTTTCCCGCCGGGCTCGCGTCCGGCGGGAGGTTGGCTTTTCCGGGGCGAGGGCGCCCCGGTTCCACGCTTGCCGGTGTAGCCCGCGGCGGGAGCCGCGGGACTTTTGCTCGCTGGCGCAAATCGCGGTCCCTGCGCTCCCGCGCAGGGCTACGAAGAGACGAAGCCGACGTCAGAAGCCGGGCCAACCGGCCCAAGCCCCTTTGTTCGCGGGAAACAAAAAAGGCCCGGCATGATTGCCGGGCCCGGAAGTTTAACGGACGTTGTCCGTTGATTACGGGTTCGCCGCGTTGAACGTGGCGATGAAGTCCTCGGTCACGTCGATCGCGGGCGTGGTGTAGAGGACGGCGTCGCCGAGCTTCGCAGCGTCAACCAGCAGGCCGAGGTCGTGGGCCTTGGCGTAGGCCTCGAGGGCCTTGCCGATCTCGGCCATGACCGGTCCCTGCTTCTGCTGCTGGGCCTGACCGAAGGCCTGCTGGGCCTGCTGCTGCTTGGCCTGCAGTTCCTGCTGGAGCTTCAGACCCTCGGTCTGCTTTTCCTGCATGGCCTGGGCGTTGGCCTCGCCACCTTCGCGCAGCTTCTGGAGTTCGCCGACGATCGTGCGGAGCTTTTCCTGGAGGAGGGTCAGTTCGCTCTGGGTGCCGCTGAACTCGAGGTCGAGCTCCTTGACGGTGCGCACGAGACGCTTGATGCCGCCTTCCTCATTGAAGAACGCGCGGCTGTCGAGCCAGGCGACCTTGGCCACGGGGATCTGCTTCACGGCGGGGGCCGCGGGGGCGGTCGTGGTCTGGGCCGCCAGCGGGGAAACCACGAGGAGGGCGAGGAGAAGGGAAGAAAGCGAACGGGTGAATTTCATGAGGGGGCCCAAAGCAAGGATTCCCCCGACCTTTGGCAAAGATTAAATGGGCGGATGACCGGGTGGCGGCCGATGCCCTGACCGGGGTGGAACCGGCGCTCCGCGCAGGTTGGTTTGATCAGGTCCATCCAAGTCTGACCGGAGGCCGGACTCCACCCCTTGCCCGGTTTCCGGGGCGAGGGCGCCCCGGCTCCAGGATAACCCCGGAAAGCCGCTAATAACTCACTGACTGGCCGCGAGTTGTCCGCAGCCGGCGGCGATATCAATCCCCCGGCGTTGCCGGATGGTGCTGGGGAGTCCGTATTCCGCGAGGACCTGCTGGAAGCGTTTGGCCGCCTCGCGGCCGGTGGGGATGCCGTTGTAACCGGCGGTCGGGTTGAGGGGGATCAGGTTCACCTGCGCCTCCTGACCTTGCAGAAGGCGTCCGACGGCGTGCGCGTTGTCGGGGGTGTCGTTTTTGCCCTCGATCAGCGTCCACTCGTAGAAAATGCGGCGCTGTTGCTTCGCGATGTAGTAACGGCAGGCGTCCATCAGTTCGTCCAGCGGCCACTTCTTGGCGACGGGCACGAGCGCGGCGCGCTCGGCCTGCGTGGCGCCGTGGAGGGAAACGGCGAGATGGATCGGGCGCGCTTCGTCGGCGAGCCGGATGATGCCCGGCACGACGCCGACCGTGCTGAGCGTGATCTTCTTCGCGCCGAGCGCGAGGCCGTTGGGGTCGCGCAGGATGTCCACCGCGGTCATCACCGCGTCGTAGTTGTGCAGCGGCTCGCCCATGCCCATGAGCACGATGTTGCGCAGGCGTTCGCCTTCGCCGAGACCGCGCAGCACGCGGTCCACGTGCAGCGCCTGCGTCACGATCTCGCCGGGCGTGAGATGGCGCGTGAAGCCCATCTGCCCGGTCGCGCAGAAGACACAGCCCATCGCGCAGCCCGCCTGGCTGCTGATGCAGGCGGTCACGCGGCCGGTGTAGCGCATCAACACGGTCTCAATCTGCCGGCCGTCGGCGAGCGCGAGCAGGTATTTGCGCGTGAAGCCGTCGGAGCTGTGCGTCTCGACCGCCACGCCCGGGCGCGCGAAGACCAGCGCCTGCGCCGCGTGCGCGCGGAAGCGCGCGGGCAGTTCGGGCATGAGCGCCCATTCCTCGATCCGCTCGAAATACACGTAGGTCCAGAGCCGCGCCGCATGCACCGGGCTGAAGCCCCAGCGCACCACGAGCTGGCGCAGGGCCTCGCGGGTCAGGTCAAAGAAGGGGGCGGGAGCGGCGGACATGGCGGTTGGGCAAGAGGCATGGCCACAAAAAGCACGGAAAACGCAAAACGATTCAGTGCGGTCCGCCCGGCGCCGCGGACAGATTGCACCCGGCGACTTTCGGGTTACGGATCGTGCCATGGCCAAGATCATCCTCGCCGGCGGCAGCGGTTTTCTCGGACAGGCGCTGGCCCGGCGCCTGGCGGCGGCGGGCTGGGAGGTCGTGGTGCTCTCTCGCCAACCGCGCGCCGGGGCGCCGTTTCGCGAGGTGGCGTGGGATGCCGAAAATCCAGGCCCGTGGTCGGCCGAACTGAACGGGGCCGCTGCGGTCGTCAACTTCGCCGGCCGCTCTATCAACTGTGTGCACACGCCCGAGAAACGCCGCGCGATTCTCGCTTCGCGCGTCAACGCCGTGCGCGCGCTGGCGCAGGGTTGGGCGCAGGCGGCCCACCCGCCGCCCGTGTGGCTCCAATGCAGCGCGACCGGCTACTATGGCGACGCGGGCGATCGCGTGTGCGCGGAGGATGCGCCTGCGGGCGGCGATTTTCTCGCCGAGGTGTGCCGGGCGTGGGAAGCGGTGTTCGCGTCCGCGAACCTGCCCGGGGTGCGGCGCGTGGTGCTGCGGCTCGGCGTGGTGCTCGATGCCGAACACGGCGCGCTGCCTCCGCTGGCCGGCTTGGTGCGCCGCTTTACCGGCGGAGCCGCGAGCGACGGTCGCCAATTCATGAGCTGGGTGCACCGCGATGATGTCACGGCCGCAATGATGACCGCGCTCGCCCGCGCTGACGTCATCGGCGCCTATAATCTCTGCGCGCCCGCGCCGGTGACCAATGCGGAATTCATGCGCGCGCTGCGCGGCGTGCTGGGTCGGCCGTGGGCACCGCCGGCGCCGGCGTTCGCCATCCGGCTCATCGCGGGCCCGCTGATGGGCGTGGACCCGGCGCTGGCGTTGCACGGCCAGCGTTGCCTCCCGCAGCGGTTGCAGGCGGCGGGATTTTCCTTCGCGCACCCGGAGCTCGGGGCGGCACTGCGGGATTTGCTGCAATAGGTCGGGCGCATCCTCCGGATGAGCCGATGCCGACAGACACGATGAGCCGACGGCTCGTCGGGACGACTCGCCCTACCGCGGATGATCTACACCGAGTATTTGCTCTTGGCGGGCTCGTCGGGAGACATGCCCTCGTAGTTGTGCACGGAGCCGGCACTGTCGGCCCAGAGCGGGAGGTTGTCTTTCCGCCAGCGCAGCGTGAGCACCACGTCGTTCTGCACATTGCGGTCCTGGGCGACCAGCATCAGGCGGTTGAGGGCAGCGAAGGCCACATCCTCGGGTTGAACCCGGAGCAGCTCGGCAAGGCGGACAACGGCGTCGTTCTCCGCGTGTTCCAGATGGATCTTGATGACAGGCATAAAAGCCTCCTTTGGGGTTGGCCAAGAATACCACCGGCGGCGGGCCGCGGCTGCGCACGGATTGCGCTTATACCTGCGCAGGCGTTGCCTTTTACCCGGGCGGCTGCACGCTGCGGATATGCTCGATTGGTTCTCCAAGTTCCTGCAGGCCTTCATCCCGCTCTTCGTGGCCATTGATCCGGTGGGGCTCGCGGCGATTTTCCTCGGGCTCGCGCCCAACATGGACCGGGCACAACGCCAGAAGATCGCGGACCAGGCCACATGGACCGGCGGGCTGGTGGCACTGGGTTTCCTGTTTCTCGGGCAAAGCGTCTTCAAGGCGGTCGGCATCTCGGTGAGCGACTTCCAGATCGCGGGCGGGCTCATCCTTTTCATCCTCGCGGCACGCGACCTCATCCAGTCGGCCGCCGAGCCGGAGAAACTGCCGGCGGATTTCGGCGTGGTGCCGCTCGGCATGCCGCTGATCGCCGGCCCGGCTTCGATCACGACGCTGTTGGTGCTGGCGCAGAGCGCGGCCGTCGGCCTCATGCCCACGTTGGTGGCACTGGCGGCGAACCTCTTTCTCGTGGTGCTTGCCCTGCACTACAGCGAGGCGCTGGCCCGCAAAATCGGCGCCACCGGCCTGCGCGCGATTTCCAAGATCGTCTCGATGCTCCTCGCCGCCATCGCCGTGGCCATGATCCGGCAGGGACTGCGGAATTAAGGAAGAAGGATGAATTAAGAAGGAAGAAATCCAAGCCGGCCGGCCGGTTTCTTAATTCTTCCCTCTTACTTCTGACTTCTTCCACGGCTTCAGCCGCGGAAGGTCGTCAGCAGGTCCGTGTAGATCGTGGCGGCTTCGACGAGGTCCTTCACCTTTGCGCGCTCGTCCACGGCGTGGTAGTTCTCGCCGCCGGGGCCGTAGCCTAGCGTGGGGATGCGGCGGACGTTGGCGAAGAAGTGCATGTCGTTGAAGCCGGTCGAGACGCAGAACTTCGCCGGCTTGCGGCGCACTTTGGCGACGCTTGCGCGGAGGGCCTCAGCGAACGGCGTGGCGGGGTCGCGGTAGCAGGAATGGTTGTCGGACACTTTCTCGATCGTGATGCGGCACTGCGGGATCTTGGCGGCGGCGCGCTTCAGGAAGGCGCGCAGGTCGCGCTCGGCCGCGGCGACGGTCTCGTCGGGCAGCACGCGGCGATCGATGCTGAAGCTGGCGGCGGCGGGCACGGTGTTGATCTTGCCGCCCTCGCCGGAGGCGAACACGCCTCCGAGATTCAGGGTGGGCGTCATGACCTTGCCCTCGGGCGTGGTGAACTTGCGGCGCGCGAGGGTCTGCTTGTATTCGCCGAGCGCGAGCACGAGGGCGGACATCTTCTCCAGCGCGTTGATGCCGGCTTCGGGGGTGGAGCCGTGGGCGGCGCGGCCGTGGACGCGGACATTAAGCCACACGACGCCGTTGTGGCCGCAGCAAACGGCGTCGCCCTCGCCGCCCTCGCCCACGATGGCGTAGTCGGCGCGCAGGCGGCCATGCTGGGTGACCCAGCCGGTGCCGAGCGTGCTGTCGGTCTCCTCGTCGGCGGTGAACGAGACCTCGAGGTTGAAGTTGGGTTTGGTGCCGGTGGCACGGAGCGCCTTCAACGCAAACACGATGCTCGCGATGGCGCCTTTCATGTCGGAGGTGCCGCGGCCGTAGATCCAGCCCTTGTCCACGGCGCCGCTGAACGGGCTGCCGTGCTGCCAGGTGCCGGACACCGGCACGACGTCGAAGTGGGCGTTGAAGTGCAGGGTCTTCTTCGCGCCGGCATCCCAGAAGCCGATCACGTTGTAGCGCGGGTAATCGAGCAGGTCCGGCTGCAGCCGTTTTTGCAGGGCGCGGGAAACGGGCACGCGGCGCACCTTCATCCCGAGGCCGGTCAGCGTGCCTGCCAGCAACCGCGTGATATCACCGTAGTTCTCACCGGGCGGGTTGACCGTGCGCAACCGGACCAGTTGCTGGAGAAAACTCACCAGTTCTGCCTGATGGCGGGCAAGATAGCGGGCGGGAGTCATGCGGGAGGTGTCCAGTAAGGGGAGTCCGCCCGGCCGAGGCCAGCCGCGACTCGCCGGAATGGGTGAAATTGCCGGGTGACGAGGATGATTTTGACAGCCGCCGCGCGGGGTCCCCACGATGCGGGCATGGCATTGGCCGACATGCGCAAAGACTACGGACTCGCGGGGTTGCTGGAGAAGGACCTCGCCAAGAACCCGTTCCAGCAGTTCGAGAAATGGTTTCAGGAGGCCGAGGCCGCGAAGGTCGCGGAACCCAACGCCATGTCACTGGCGACTGCGACGCGCGATGGGCGTCCTTCCGTGCGCACCGTGCTGCTCAAGCATTGTGACGGGCGCGGCTTCGTCTTCTACACCAACTACGAGAGCCGCAAGGGCCGCGAGCTGGCCGACAACGCGCGCGCCTCCCTGCTCTTCCCGTGGGTGACCCTCGAGCGGCAGGTGATCGCCGAGGGCGTGATCACCAAGGTCGCGCGCGAGGAGGCCGATGCTTATTTCCATAGCCGGCCGCGCGCCAGTCAGCTGGCGGCGTGGGCTTCGCCGCAGAGCACGGTCATCGCCGGCCGCGCGGTGTTGGAAGAGAGCTATCGCGTCATCGAAAAGAAATACGAGGGCCGCGAGGTGCCGCTGCCGCCGCATTGGGGCGGTTACCGGTTGGTGCCGGAGAGCGTCGAATTCTGGCAGGGCCGCCGCAGCCGCCTGCACGACCGCTTGAGATATCGGCGGGAACCCGGTGGTGATTGGGTGGTCGAGCGGCTGTCACCCTGAGTGCGTCACGGTCCGCGGTGGACCGGTTAAGGCGTTGCACCGCCCGCGCGAAAGCCTTACTTCCAACTGTCCCCGCATGGCGTCAACCCCCTCCACCCCGCCGATTCCCGGCCAGCGCACCCTGGCAGCGATTGTGTTTACCGACGTGGTGGGTTTCAGCGCCCACATGCAGAAGGACGAGGAGACCACGCTGCGGCTGCTCAAGCAGGACTTCGACACCATGCGCGAGCTCTGCACGCAGCACGAGGGCACCGTGCTCAAGACCACGGGTGACGGCCTGCTGATGTATTACGCCAGCGCCGTGCAGGCGGTGGCCAGCGCGCTCGCCATCCAGCGCACCTTTGCCGAGCAGGCCAAGTCGCGCTCGGCCGACAAGAACCTCCTGCATCGCGTCGGCATCCACCTCGGCGACGTGTTCGTGGACAAGGAGGACGTGATGGGCGACGGCGTGAACATCGCCGCCCGCCTCCAGGCCGAGGCCGAGCCCGGCGGCATCTGTATTTCCCAGACGGTCTATCACGTCGTGCGCAACAAGCTCGCCCTGCAGGTCACGCGCCTCGGACCGCGCGAACTGAAGAATATCTCCCAGGCCATCCCCATCTACAAGCTGCTGCTCAAAGCGCAGTCCATCGAGGAGGCCGCCAAGAACAAGACGGTGGCGGATGACGGGTCCAATCCGCCCATTCCGGCGCGGCGGCTCACCGGGCGCGGCTGGTTGGTCGTCGCGGTCGTGGTTGTGCTGGCGGCCGGCGCGGCGTTCGGGCTGCATGCGTGGTCCCGGCACAAGCACGCGGAGGCCAAGGCCCAGACCGAGCAGGCGGCGCTCGACGCGCTGATGGCGGACCTGCAGGCCGAGAAAACCGTGCCGCGGCACCGCATCGTCCGCACGTTGGCGGATTGGCGCACCGAGCTGCGCAACAAGCGCTCCCGGGCGCTGGAGGAATACAATTTCGCCGCGCTGGCGCAGTCCCTGAACGACCCTGCGTCTCCCCTGGCGGGCAAGCCCGACGCCAGGATCCGCGCGGAGGTGCTGCAGCGGATCCAGTATCTGTTGAGCTGGATGGCCACGCACCTCCAGCAATACAACCGCGACCGACCGCTGGTGGTGCGAGAGCTCACCGGCACCGCGCCCAAGGAGATCAAGGTTTACGTGGATTCCTCCCGCCGCCTCTACTACACGGAAGGCGGCGCCACCCGGCAGCGCGACTGGAACGACCTGAAGCCGTCCGTGCTTGCGGCCATCGTCGCCGGGGCGATCATCCAGGCCGACCCGCTGCCGCCGCGCGAAGCCGTGCAGGGAGCGTTGGCCTTTGGCACGCTCTACAATCTGCCCGAGCTGCGCGCGGCCCTGGAACGGGGTCGCGCCGAGCGGTTTCGTCCCTGACGCCTCCCGCCGCGAAACCATGAAGCTGTTCCTGACCGGTGCCTCCGGCCTCGTGGGCGGAACCTTGGCCCAGGTCGCGGCGGCCGCGGGGCACACGGTCACGGGGGTGGTCGGCCGCTGGGCGGGCACCCTGCCCGGCCTGGCCCGGCAGGTGACGCTCGAGCTGCAGGATGAAGCCGCCGTGCGCGCCCTCGTGCGCGAGGTGCGCCCCGAGGTCATCGTCAACGCCGCCGCCATTTCCGAGCCCGCGCAGTGCGATGCCGAGCCCGAGAAGGCCTGGCGGCTGAACGTCGCGTTGCCCGGATGGCTGGCGCAGGCGGCGGGCGAGACGGGCGCACGGCTGATCCATCTTTCCACCGAACAGGTGTTCGACGGCACGCGCCCACCGTATGCCATCGGCGATCCACGCCGGGCGATCAACCGCTACGCGCAGCACAAGCTCGAAGCCGAGGACCGCGTGCTGGCCGCTGCGACGGACCGCGCGGCCGTGCTGCGGTTGCCGCTGCTCATGGGCAACAGCCCGGGCGGACGACGCAGCGTGCACGAGCGCCTGCTCATGATCTGGGCCGACGGCAAACCCGCCAAACTCTACCTCGATGAAATCCGCCAGACCTGCACGGCCGACAGCGTGGCCGCGGCACTCGTCGAGCTGTGCGGCCGGCCTGATCTGCGTGGTCCGTTGCACTGGGCCGGCGCGGAGCCGATCTCGCGTCTCGACATCGGGCGCCGCGTGCGCGCGCATTTCGGGCTCAGCGAGGCGGCCGCCCCGATCATCGCCGTGGCGCGCCGCGACGACCTAGCCGCGCAGGCCACGCGTCAGGCCGATCTGTCGCTGGACCTCGCCCCACTGGCGCGGAAACTCCACACGCGGCCCGAGACCTTCGACGAAGCGCTGGCGAAGCTGAAGCGGCCGGCGTGGTGGAAGTGAGCATTGAAACCATTTCGCATTCAAAGGTATAGCATCTGGACGGGAAGGTAGGGGCCGACCTCCGGGCGGCCCGTCAGGACTCGCGAATTCAGCCGGCCCGCCCGGAGGTCGGGCCCTACCCGCTGCATCGCAGCGTTGCCAATCCTCGCACTCTGTGGCCTCTGTGAGGGCTCGTGGCTTCCGTCTCCCAGCTTCATGTCCTTCCCGTTCGCACCGCCGGCGCGGCGGAGAACATGGCTTTGGATTTCCTGCTGTTGCAGCGTTACCCGCAGCCGGAGGCGGCGCGCTTCCGTCACTACGAGTGGCGCACGCAGGCCTTCACCTTCGGGCTGAGCCAGGCGATGGATTATATCCGCGCCAATTTGCCGCCCGGTGAAACCTTCGACCTCTGCCGCCGGCCCACCGGCGGCGGACTCGTGGACCATCGTAACGACTGGACCTACGGCGTCGTGATCCCGCGGGCCCATGCGCTGTTCGACGCTCCGGCCACGCAGGCTTACCGCGAAGTCCACGCCGCGCTTGCGGCGGCGATGCAGGCGCTCGGGCAGCCGGTGGCGTTGCAGGACAAACGGCATCCGTCCGAAGAAGGCCCGACCATCTGCTTCGAACGGCCCGAGCTTTACGACGTCCTCAACACTGTCACCGGCGGCAAAATCGCCGGCGCCGCCATGAAGCGTAACAAACACGGCCTGTTGTTGCAGGGTTCGATCGAGAAGAGCCGCGTCGGCGCCGTGGACTGGGAGCGTTTTCAGGAGGAGTTTGTGCGCGAACTGGGCCGCACGCTCGGGACCGAGCCGGTGCCCACGCCCTGGCCGGAGCTGAACGAAGCCGAGGTCGAGGGCTTGGTGGAGCAGTATTCGAGTCCGGAGTGGATGGAGAACCGGTGAGGGTGTGAGATTCTTATCCTTGTAGGGGCGTCGCTTGCGACGACCTCGCGGATTAGTTCGGCGCCCCTCGACAAGCTCGGGGCCCTGAGCCAGTCGAACGGGCAAGCACCGACCCTACGGTTCTGATATCGCCAAAAAAACAGGCACCCCGCCCGGTGGCAGGGTGCCTTTATCTGTGGGTCGACGGCCGTAGGCCGGGACTTTAGCGCATAGGTGCGTTGTTATTGGCGCCGCTCCACCCGTGTGGCCCGCGACGCGGAACGTGAAAGGACTTACCAGGACGAGGGGTTATCGCTGCCTCTGAACCACGGGGCCCAGATTTCCTTTCACGGTGGAAGAATACACCCGCCCGCCGGATCGCGCCACGGATAGTTGGCTGGTGAATAACTTTTTTGTGCGATGGAACGGCCGATGCAGTGCGCTTGGAGGCAGCGCGCTCGCGAGTCCGCTGCTTACAGGCTCACCCCCGCACTAACGTGATCACGCACTCGAGGTGACGCGTTTGCGGGAAGAGATCGAAGGGCTGCACCGCGGTCAAGCGGTAGCCGGCGGCGAGGAAACCCTTGAGGTCGCGCATCTGCGTGGCGGGGTCGCAAGATACGTAAACCACCGCGCGTGGGCCGAAGGCAAAGAGCTGGTTCAAAAACGATTCGTCGCAGCCCTTGCGGGGCGGGTCGATGACCACGGCCGTGTCGGCGGGTGGGAACTCGAGCCCGGCGAAAATCTGCGCCGCGTCGCCGGCGCGGAAGGAGGCATTAGTAATGCCGTTGGCCGCGGCGTTCTCGGTGGCGAACTTGATCGAGGTTTCGCTGATCTCGATGCCGGCCACCTTCTGAAAGGCCGGCGCGCAGCTCAACGCGAAGAGTCCGCTCCCGCAGTAGGCGTCCACGAGGAACTTCGCCCCGCTCGCCGCCGCCTGCGTGCGCACGTAGCCGGTGAAGGCCGGCAAAATGAACGGGCTGTTTTGGAAAAAATCGCGGGCGAGGAAATGTAGGCGGAGGTCACCAACCTTTTCATGAATCACCGCATCGTAATCGGTGATCACGCCTTCCTGCGCGTGGCGGAGGAGCAGCGTGGCGTCGCGCTTGTATTCGCCGGCGGCGAGGCGCGCGTGGGTCTTGGCGCGGACCTCGGGGAGCTTGGCGTTGATCTCATCAGTGGCGATCTCGCAGCGCGGCACGTCCACGAGGTCGAAGCGCGAGCTTTGCTTCAGAAAGCCGATGGGGTGGCTCTCGCCTGTTACTTGTTCCTTGTCACTTGTTACTTCTTTTCGGCGCGAGTGCGCCGAAAAGTGCGGCGTGATCTTCGATCGATACCCGAACTCCTTCGGCGAACCGATCACCGGGTTCACCGTGAACTCCACGCCGGCCATGTATTTCAACAGCTCTTCCACCTGCTGGCGCTTCCACTTCAGCTGCTCGGCGTAGGTCAGGTGCTGGTATTGGCAGCCGCCGCAGGTGCCGAAGAGCGGACACATCGGGTCGATGCGGTGCGGCGAGGGCGTGAGGACCGCCAGCAGGTCGGCCTCGGAGTAATTCTTGTGGTTGCGATAGACGCGCGCGCGGACCTTCTCGCCGGGGAGGGTGAAGGGGACCATGACGACCCAGCCGCCGGACGGCGGCGAAACCTGAGGGCTGAAACCTGAAACCTGAGGATTAGTCAGGGCCACCCGGCCGAGGCCGACGCCGAGGTTGGTGAGCGTGGAAATCTCCAGCTCGATCTCGGTGCGGTAGGGAAAGGGATGGTCGTTGAATTTTTTGTTTCGGCCCACGGAACACACAGAACACACGGAAGAGGCGGGTAAAAGGAAATTGCTGCGCCCTCTTTCCGTGTATTCCGTGTGTTCCGTGGGCCCTCCTGCCGAAAAAATCACC
>CBINOW010000009.1:0-58425 GCA_966252395.1 uncultured Oleiharenicola sp.
GCCGATGATCTTCGTGGTTTTGCCGTCGAGGCGTTTCTGGGTGGCGGCGTCGAAGGTGGCGGCGGACGCGGGCACGAACGAAGCGCAGGCCAGCGCGAGGGCGGCGAGGAGGGGGAAAAGAATTTTTGATTTCATGGGGCGTGGGGAGATCGGGGTGCGGAGAATCGTTCTCTTAATCATACTCGTTCTCTCGGGATTGGGTAGAGTGGGGTAAGGAGGCGACGGGAGAAAAGGCAGGGAGAAAGAGAACGATTAAGAGAACGAGAACGATGGCACCGCGTTCGGGGATCGGGGGTTTGGGGAGAGAGAGTGGCCGTCAAGTCGGCCGGTCGAAGACCGGCCCTACTGGGTGTTCCGGTGGTCCACGTTGTTCTTGAGGTCGGTCCAGTCGGTCTTGGGCGCCCGCGGGTCGAGGCCGTTGAGGAAGTCCTCGATGTTGGTGTAGCCGTCGCCGTTGAGGTCGGCGGAGGCGTCGGCGGGGTCCTTGGGATTCAGGCCGTGGGCGGTTTCCCAAGTGTCGGGCAGGCCGTCACCGTCGGTGTCCGTGTAGGGCGTGCCTTGGTAGTTGGGCCAGCCGCCGACTTCATTGGGGTGGGTGACGTAGCCCTTGGTGACGTATTCGCTGAGGGCCTTCACCCACTTTTCCTCGTAGCCGTAGAAACGGGCCTTCTCGGCGGTGCCGGCATCCACCGTCCGCGGCGGGATCACGCCGGTGCGCACGCTCTCGAGGATGCGCGTGTCCACGGAATCCCGGCGCGGCAGGGTCGCGCCGGCGTTGGCGAGGACGAAGGCGTAGGCCTCGGCCGCGGACACGATGGGCAGGGTGGCGTGCGGGAAGGGCTGGTTGACGCGGATCGCGGCGAGCGCCTCGGCCGGTGACTCGGTGAGGAAATTGAGCGCGGCGACCTTGGCCTTGCTCTTCTTGAGGTAGTCGGCGCGCTTGGCCTCGTCCTTCGGGGCGAAGGGCATGAGGTCGCGCAGTTTACCCTCGCGGGTGGCGACGCTGGGCTGGACGCCGCCGTCCCAGTTGTCGCGGGTCACGCGCTCGTTGCCCTCGACGACGTTGCCGGCGACGTAGGCTTGGCCGAAATGATTCACCACGGTCGGGCTGCGCTCGGATTCGGGCTTGAGCAGGCGGTAGCGCACCTGGCCGCGGTTGTCATCGTCGTCCTCTTCGCTCTGTCCCGGGGTGGCGCCGGCGGGCGTGCCGGGGCCGGGCTTGAGGTAGTTGTTGATGATGTTGTAGCGGCTGCGGTGATCGCCGCCGTCAATCGTGCGGTGACGCCAGTTGAAGAGCACGTTGTTCACGAAGGTGAAGTCGCCGTCCATGCCGACGCTCGGGTTGCGGCCGGTGTTGCTGGCCCAGAGATTGTGGTGGAAGGTGCTGTTGTGGCCGCCGATGGTGGAGCCGAAGGCGTGATGGTAGGTGCTGAGCGACTCGGAGGAGATGGTGTTCTGGATCGTGATGTTGACGGTGGGCAGCTTGAGCGCCGGGGTCTTGGGGTCGCCGTCGTGGTCGAACATGTGGCGATACATCGAGATGTTTTCGTCGAGGCTCCACGAGGTGGAGACGTGGTCCACGATGATGTTGCCCACGGGATTGCCGCCGAGGGAGTCGTCGCGGTCGGCGGGGTCGGTGTTGCCACGGCGGAAGCGCAGGTGGCGGATGACGACGTCGTGCGTCTCGACCTCGACGGTCTTGTCGGCGAAGCACACCCCGTCGCCGGGCGCGGTGGCGCCGCTGATCGTGATGTAGGGCGCGCGGATGCGGATGCGTTCCTTCAGGTGAATGACGCCGGCGACGTTGAAGACGACGATGCGCGGACCGACGGCCTCGCAGGCCTCGCGGAAGGAGCCGGGGCCGGAGTCGTTGAGGTTGGTGACGACATAGACCTTGCCGCCGCGACCGCCGAAGGAATACATGCCGCCGCCCCAGGCGCCGGGGAAGGCAGGGATGGTGGCTTGCGGCAGGTCGGAGGGCTTCGCCGCGCCGGGCAGGTAGGGCTTGCCCTTCGCGGCCCAGGCGGCGAGTTCGGCCTGGTGCGACGCGAAGATCTCGTCGGAGCGCCGGTCGGCCGCGGCCTTGCGGGCGTTCATGGCGGCCTGCAGGTCGGCGGGGACTTTGGGGTAGCCTTGGGCGAAGGCGGAGACGGCCAGCGTGAGGGCCAGCGAAAGAAAGAGCGTGGAGCGGAGGGAGCGCATGGGGGGATGAAGGACGAGGGACAAGGGACCAAGGACCAGGGACGAGGGACTGGGAAAGGCTTTAGGGGGTGGGGTCTAAGGTCGGGGGCGGAAGACGGGGTGAAAGGCAGGAAGAAAGAGAAAGATTAAGAGAAAGAGGTTTAGATGGTCCTTAGTCCTTGGTCTTTGGTCCCTGGTCCTTTTCGCCCTTCTTCCGGGCGAACATGTCTTTTTCGGCCTGCTTCATGTCGATGCCGGCTTGGGCGAGGTAATTGTTGATGCGACCCTTGTATTTGCCGAACCAGCCGTGCTTCTCGTCGGAGGTGGAGGCGTCCATGGCGTGTTCGCGGGCCTCGGTGAGCCAGGCGAGGATCTGGCGCTTTTGCTCGGCGGTGAGATTCGGGAGCATCTCTTGATAGACCTTGAAGGTGTTGGGCAGCACGCCGTAGGTCATGCCGTCCTTCACACCGTCCACTTGGGCGGGCGTGAGTTCGGCGGAGAGCGCGGCGATGAAGGCATAATGCAACGCGGCCTGGCGGGCGGTGGCGGTGTCCTTGACGCGCGTCCTGGCCTGCTCGGCTTCAGTTTTGTCGGCGATTTCGCCGGCAAGCTTCAGGCCGTTGTCGCGGGTTTGGTGAACGAGGCGGAGGGCGGCGTATTGCCGGGCGACGAGGTCGCTGATGCGCGCGGCTTGGGCGGCGTCGGTGAGTTGGAGGCCGGCGACGATCTTGTCGGCGCGTTGCACCAGTTCGGGTGCGGGCGGTGGCGGGGTGTCGCCGGCGCGGAGGGCGGGAGCCAAGGCCAGAGTGAAAGTGAGAGTGAAGAGGGGGAGAAGGCGTGACATAGAGGGCCGAGCTCCCGCGAGGCCGAACGTCGCGCGAGCGGTATCGTGGCCGCAGCCTCGCGGGAGCTCGGCCCTCCGGGAAAGGCAGGACGCCATCAAACGACGAAGCGACAACGGGGCGGACAACGGACGGGGGTGCATGCGGGAGGAGACGGGTGATTTGGGGGAAGGTTGCGTGGAAGTTAGGATGCCGCAACTAGCCGAAAAAAAAGGCCCGGTCTGGAATCAGACCGGGCCTCGGGGAAAACAACCGGGTGTGATTACCAGCTGCCCTTGACACCCACCGACCAGGAGGCGCCGAAGCGCTTGCGGTCCTGGAGGGAGGCCCAGTCGGGGATCTGGCCAGCACTGTGCTTCCAGACGATGTCGCGCTCACCGTTGAAGACGTCGCGGGCGCTGGCGAAGAGGCTGTAGTTCTTCGTCAGCATGAAGCCGAGGTTCACATCAATGCGGGTCTCGGCCGGCTGCATGCGGCGCATCTCGGTGCCGTCGTTCAGGATCTGGGTGTTGGCATTCGGATCCTGGTTTTCATTGCGGTAGGTGCCGCGGATCTGGGCGGTGAAACGCTCGCCGGAGTATTGCAGACCGGCACCGCCGAAGCGGTCGGAACGGATGCGAACGGTCGTGATCGTGGGTGTGATCGTGGTGACGGTGCCGTTCGGGTGGGTGACGGTGAAGGGAACCGGAGGCGAGGGCGGCGGGAAGTCCGTCATCGCGAAACTCACGAAGGCCGAGACGCGGCGGCCCCAGTTGCCGAGCTTGCTGAAGTCCTGGCTGGCAAAGAATTCCCAGCCGGAGGTCTCCTGGATGCGCTCGCTGTTGGCGGACGTGACCATGCGCCAGCCGTTGTAATCGGCCGGATCGAGTCCGAGCGCGGCGATGGTTTCGGCGAAGCCGGGCGTGCCGGAGTAGGTCGTGAAGTTCTGCGCGGCGTTTTCCACCTCTTTGGTGTAGTAGGAGACGGTGAACTTGCCGCCGCTATCGGTGTAGTAGGCCACCTCGAAGTCCCAATTCTGCGAGGTCTCGGGCTTGAGGGAAGGATTGGAGACGCGGATCTGGCCGAGCGCGCCGTTCTGGTTCAGCTGCTGGTCGGGGGTGTATTCCTCGACCGTGAGGTTGTTGCCGGAGATGATGCCGAGGTCGCCGTCTTCCAGGGCCTGCTGCTTGAAGGAGCGGGAGTAGGCGACCTTGAGGTCGATCTTCTTGGTCAGCTTGAAGGCGGCGTTGATGCTATAGGAGGGGTCGCCGGTTACCTTCTGGTTGATCTCGCGCAGCGGTTGCTTGAAGAGCTTGGCGGAGCGGATGTCCGTGGTCTGCGAGCCATACGCGGCCGTCGGGAAGGCGATGCCGGCGCTGGTGAGGGCGGAGCGCAGCGAGGTGCCGGCGGCGGTGTTGGCGAACAACACGCTGTTGGCGTTGTTGAAGACGACGCCGTTCGGGTTGGCGGTGTCACGGTAGAGCGAGCCGTCGGCGTTCTTGATGTAGTTCCATTTGCTGTCCGTGAACGGCGTGCGGCCGACGCGACTCTTGCTTTCCTGGCGGGCGCCGCCGACAACCGACAGGCGGCCGTCGAGGAAGCTGCCGGTGAGCATGGCATACCAGGCGTCGGTGGTCTCCTTGAGCTGCTTGTTCTGGTTGACGAAGCTGTTGTAGTTGCCGACGGCATCGCCGCCATCGGTGGGCTCCTCGAAGAGGCTGTTGGCCTTGTTCAGCTCGTAGAGCTTGTAGGTCGAGGCCCACTGCTGCGGGCGCAGGCCGAAGCCGGGGGAGAAGCCGACATAGTCGTTGTCAATGATGTCGGCGGTCACGAAGGTGGCGCCGGACTTGAGCACCTGGCGGTAGCCGGTGCCGCGGCCGTCCTTGTTGTTCTCTTCCTCGTCGCGGCGGGCGCCGAAGGAGAGCGTGACCGGGTTGCGCTGGAGGAAGGGCAGGAAGTCGAGCGGGCGGGAGACGTCCACCTTGTAGAGGCTGATGGTGCGCTCGTTGTGGGACTCGCCGGAGAAGGCCTTGGTGTCGGCGACGGCCCAGTTGGCGATCTGGGTGTAGTCCTTGAGCGTCGAGGTGGTGTTGCTGCCGCTGGCGCGCCAGTAGGTCTCGACGTTGTAGGGGATGCCGTCCTCGCCGAGGTAGAGGGCGACGCGGCTCGGGTTGAGGTTCAGGTCGAGGCCGGAGTAGTGGCCGTTGGCCTCGTCCTCGAAGTCGCTGACCGACTTGGAAACGCTGCCGGCGACGGCGACCTTGAAGCCGAAGAGATGGATGTCGTAGTTCAAGGAACCGCTGACCGTGTTACCCACGCGGTCGCGGGTGGTGAGGGTCATCGCCGTGGTGCTGTTGGCGGTCGTGCCGATGGTCTGGAACTCGTTCCACACCGCGCCGGCGGCGATGGTCGGACGGAAGTCGAGGCGGCGCTGCGCCTCGGCGGTTTCGTAGGTGCTGTATTGGATGTTGGCCCGCAGGTTCTGGTTGGGGGTCGGCTTCCAATCCAGGCGAATGTTGGCCGACTGGGTGTCGGTGATCGAGGGGGAGTCCGTCACCTGGTAGCGGGTCAGCACGGGATTGCTAAGGGAGGCGGTCTTGCCGTCGGAGCTGGTGAACGAGCTGGGGTTGAAGTTCGAGGCCCAGGTGTTGTTCCAGACCGGCTGGGCCCGGAAATTCTGCGAGAAATCCTGCTGGATGGAGCCGGATACGGTGACGCCGAGGTTTTTGGCAAACGGATAGGAGGCGCTGAAATTCATGCCCGGAGACGTCTTGAAGGTCTTCTTGTTCACCGGACCGGGGGTCTTCTTGAGCTCGAAATAATCCGGGTTGAAGTTGAAGAAGAGGCTCACGTCATACTTCGGCTTCGGGAACTCGAAGGAGCTGCGGGTGACGAGGTTGACCTGACCGCCAACGGAATTGGCCGGGATGTCGGGGGTGGCGACCTTGATGAGCTCGATGCGGGAGGCGTTGTTGATGGACATCTGGTCGAGGCCGACCTGGCGGGTCAAGTTGCCGGGCACGGTGGCGGCGACGGGCAGGCCGTCGATGAGGATGGTGGTGTCCTCGGGGCCGAAGCCGCGGACGGAGACGCCGTTGGCGCGATTCTCGGAGTAGCCCTGATTGTTGCCGTTGGACGCGCCGTAATCGATCTGGATGCCGGGCAGGAACTTCACGAATTCGCCGACGTTGCCGCTCGGGATCTCGCCGAATTCGTCAATGGAGACGACGTTCTTGATGTTCACCGAGCTGCGCTCGGCGGCGATGGCGACGGCACGGGCGTTGGCGTAGCGCTCGACGTTGACCGTGTAGGGGTCGAGCTGGACGACGCCGTCCTTGCCGGCCGTGCCGCGGAACGTGAAGTCCTGGGAGACCTCGCCCCCGTCGGTGACGGTGACCGTGGCCATCTGCGCGGTCTGGCCGATGTAGGTGGCCTTGAGGGTGACCTCGCCGGCGGCGACGCCCCGGAATTCGAATTCGCCGTAGCCGTTGGTCACGGAGATGCGGTTGGTGCCCTCGATTTCCACGGTGGCGTTTTCGAGGTAGGCGCCGTTGGTGGCGTTCTGAACCTTGCCCCGGATGATGCCGGTGGGCGATGACTGGGCGAAGGCCGGCACGCAAAGTGCGACCGCCGCCAGCACGGATACGACGGAGCGGACGAATCCGCGCATAGGCGCGAACAGGCCGGCCCGGTTAAGGGATGTGCAGCACATACGATTCTCGTGGGTTTGGGGGTTAGGGTGAGAGGGAGCCTGCGCTCCGTCCCGAGGGTAAAGGGTGGTAGGGGACCATAGCGGTTATACCACGGGGTGACTGGTGGTTCTTCCCAGAATGACCCTGAAATCAGCGGAATCCTAACCTAGCCCAAAAGACGGCCAATTCAAGGGGGACAGGCGTGATCAGGCGACGCCCACGGCAAGGGGTAAAATCTGAAATTACTGATGTCCGGTCTTAAGGTTTCACGACTCCCCGCCCCGCCGCCGAGCGGAGAGGTCGGCGTGGATCTGTGCCTCCTGGCTCTCATATTTGCCGTAGAAGAGCACGGGCACGAGGGCGGCGGCGAACGCGATCGCCGGCAGCCAGACGACGCTGAACGTGATGCCGCGGAGGACGGTGGCGGTTTGAGTGGTTTTCGGCACGTAGTCGCAGGCTTGGAGGATCCAGCCTGGCAGCGCGCCGCCGAGACCGGCGCCGGCTTTCAGGCAGAACGCGGCGCCGATGGCCGCGAGCAGGCCGGCGGCGCGGATGCCGGTCTTCCACTCGCCGTAGTCCACGCTGTCGGAGAGGATCGAGAACGGCATGGCCATCGCCGCGCCGCTGGCGAGGAAGCCGAGCGCCCAGCCGGTCATGACGATCGGGAGCGAGTTGCCGTGGGCGAGGCCCCAGGCCATGATGAGCTGGCCGATGATCAAGCCGACGAGCCCGGCGGCCCAGACGGTGGTTTTGGACCAGGTCCGGCAGAGCCAGGGCAGGCCGAGGACGGTGCCGAGCGAGATGAAGTCGAGGGCGAAGGCGAGCGGGATGAGATCCGCGCGGCCGAGCGTGTATTCGAAGAAATAGGGCGCCGCGGCCACGCGCGCGATGAAAGCGATCCAGAACAGGAGGCTGCTCGTGGCGATGATCCACCACGGCCAGTTGCCGCGCAACGCGCCGAAGCCCGAAAGCATCGGGGTTCGTTTCTCCTCAGTGGGCACGACCTCCTTCAGGTTGCGGAAGGCGACCAGGAAGAGGCCGACGGCGACCGCGCAGTAGATCGGCACGGTGAGCAGGTAGCCGCGGCGGTCGTCGCCTTCGCCGAGCCAGCCGACGAGCTTCATGAAGCTGAGGTTGACGAGCAGCACGCCGAGCTTGGAGCCGAACATGCGGAAGCAGGTCAGCACGACGCGCTCCTGCGGGTTCGCCGTGAGCACGGCGAGGATGGCGGTGACCGGCGTGTTGATGCCGGTGTAGAGGATGTTGACGAGGATGTAGGTGCCGGCGGCGTAGGCGATCTTGGCGTTCCCCGCGAGGTCGGGCGTCACGAAGGTCAGGATGCCGAAGAGCGCGAAGGGCCCGCAGAGCCAGAGGAACCACGGCCGGATCTTACCCCAGCGGCTGCGGGTGCGCTCGAAGAGGATGCCCCAGAGCGGCGCGTCGGCGGCGTCAACGAAGCGCGCCACCAGCATGATCGTGCCCGCGACGCCGGCGGCGAGGCCATAGACGTCGGTGTAGAATTTCAGCAGGTAGAACGAGATCGGCGCGAAGACGAGCTGGCACGCGATGTCGGTCGAGGCGTAGCTGAAGCGGGTGGGGGTGGAGGTGCGGGACACGGATCGGAGAGCGGGGTTGGGCGATCGGAGTTCGGGACTTTAGTCTGGATTCTTCGCTACGCTCAGAATGACAGGAATGGGAATCTGATCTGGAAGCGTGTCATCCTGAGCCGCGCGAAGGATCCAAGGGGAACATCGGACGTGCGCCGAACGCTTGGATCCTTCGCGAGGCTCAGGATGACGGAGGCGGGAGTCATGGGATGGATTGAGAATTCAGACTGCTGACGCCCGGTTTTCAGTTTCTCGGATTTCCGTCCCCCACTCGCAGATCCTTCGACGTCGCCAGCGCGATCACGCGGCCCTGGTTGCCGACGGCGCAGTAGAAGTGATAGACGACGCCGTCGTGCTTCAGCACCCAGGGCTTGTGCGCGAACTGCTTGTCGTAGGGTTCGCTCGGCTCGACGAGGTGCGGGCCGTCCCACTTGGTCCAGTGCACGAGATCGTAGGACGCGGCGAAGGTGTCGAAGGCGCCGGGTTTCCAAAACGCGCCGAAATAAAACATGACCCACACGTCGCCGAGCTTCACGAGCTGCGGGTCACCGCTGATCGCCCACGGCGAGGAACCGACGTTGTTCACGACCGGGCCGGGTCCGTAGCGGCGCCACGTGCGCAGGTCGTCGCTGACCGCGAGGCCGATCTGCTCCTGGCCGTAGGGCGGGGCCTTGCCGTTGTAGGCCATCACGAAGGGTGCGCCGAGGGTGCGCGCCTCGTCGCGGATGATGGCGCTCTTGTAGAGCGTGGTGTGCTCGAAGTCGCGAGTGTCGGCCTGCGCGGGCGAGAGCACGGGGTTTTCCGGCAGGCGCGTCCACGGGCGAACGGCCGTCGGGTCGGCGGTGTGCGCGAGGCCGATGGCGAGCGGGTCGGGCTCGTAGCCCTGTTTCTCGCCGCCGAGGTAGCTGAGCCAGTATTTGCCCTCGTGCGTGCCGAGCTCGTGGGTGGCGCCGTCCCAGCGTGGATCGTAGAGCGCGAGGCCGCCGGCGGCCTGCCAGGCGTCCCAGCCGGTTTTCGTGAACGGCAAAATCGGGCCGAGGCGCTCCCACTTCAGCAGGTCGTCGCTCACGGCGAGGTGGGTCTCGTAGCCGACCTTGTCCCGGTTCGCGATGAACACCATGAACCAGCGCCCGCCGTGGCGGAAGACGTTGGGGCAGTCGAGCAGTTCGCCCTCGGCGGCCGGGAGGACGACGCCGTATTTGAAGGGCGTCTGCACCTGCGCGTGGATTTCGCGCATGATTTTGCCCGAGACCAGGCGCGGCTTGCCGGTGGGGAAAGGGAGGACGGTCGGGCGCTCGGCGGCGGTTTCCCCCTGGAGGCGCGGTGACCCCGCCGCGATGAGGAGGGCGAGGAGGGCGGCGAAGACCATGGGATTCCTGAACCCGAATGCCGCGATTGCAGGTGTAGCCCGCTGCGGGAGCAGCGGGACTTTATTGTGCGGTTGCGAATTCCAGTCCCTGCGCTCCCGCGCAGGGCTACCATTGGGAAGGTTAAAGTCGGAATCCGGGTTGAAATCGGGCATCGCGAATCGGGTGAAGGCGATTTCAGAAACGATCTTCGCCAACGTCATCCTGAGCCGTGCGAAGTATCCAAGCGGTCGGCGCAAGTCCGTCCCTTCCCTTGGATCCTTCGCACGGCTCCAGCCGCCGCCCGGCCTTCGGCTGACAGGCAGGATGACGGAAGCGTGGGTCATGGGTGGTTCGAGATTACCAATTTCCGGTGTCCGATTTTCGGGTTTCACGATGAGGCCGGCAGCAAATCCTCCAGCCCATACCGCGCGAGCACGGCGCGGACTTTCACGGGGCCGCCGGTGGTGCAGGCTTCTTCCATCGCCTGCATGAGGGCGACGGTGACGATGCCCTCGGCGGGGTCGGGCGTGGGCACGGTGCCGTTGGCGAGGCAGTCGGCGAAATACTCAATGTAGCGCTGGTATTCGCCGGCGTGGTGCGAGTGGCCGCCGAAGCGGAAGAAGAAAGCGTCTTCGTCCTCAAAGGTCTCGACCGCCGACTGCGCGTCGGTCTTCCAGGCGTAGCGCAGGTCGTAGTAGTCGCCCTGGCTGGCGCCGAGCGAGCCGCGCAGCACGCAGCTCATGTTGCTGTCGCGCGCGGTGGGCGTGACCGGCGCGCTGTAGGTGCCGCTGACGCGGGCGATGCGGCCGGACTTGGCCTTGTAGATGAAGTGGAAGGTGTCGTCGTGGGCGAGGCCGCCGGCTTTGCCATTCTCGCTGAGACGCGAGTAGCCCATGACTTCCTCGATGTCGGGCAGATACCAGCGGACGAAGTCCACCGGGTGGCTGAGGCCGCCGTAGAGCCACTTGAAGGCGTCGGTGCGGGCCCAGGGCTTGGCGAGGAACCAGCGGTGGTCGGCG
This sequence comes from uncultured Oleiharenicola sp., assembly GCA_966252395.1. Taxonomy (GTDB): domain Bacteria; phylum Verrucomicrobiota; class Verrucomicrobiia; order Opitutales; family Opitutaceae; genus Lacunisphaera. The sequence goes on from CBINOW010000009.1 coordinate 10,670, forward strand.
TTGTAGTAGGCCTCGACGGTGTTGAGTTCGCCGAGGAAGCCGGTCGCGAAGTGCTCGCGCTGGCGCTTGAACGGCGCGAAGAAGCGCGAGCTCTGGCCGACCATCACGCGTTTCCCCGTGGCGCGGGCGGTGTCGAGCACCTCGCGGGCGCGGCTGAGGTCGTGGAGAAAGGGCTTGGTGCAGACGACGTGCTTGCCGGCGCGCAGGCAGCGCAGGATGTGGTCGGCGTGCAGGTGGTCGGGCGTGTAGATGCCGACGACGTCCACGGCCGGGTTGGCGAGCAGCGCGTCGAGCGAGGTCGTGAACACCGCGGGCGCGAGGCCGAATTCCGCGCAGCGCTCGCGGCCGAGTTCCGCGTTGAGGTCGCAGAGGGCGGCGACCTGCCAGCGGTCGCTGTGCAGGCCGGCGGAGATGATGGAGCGGCCTTCGCCGAGGCCGAGGACGCCGAGTCCGAGGGGTTTCATGGTCATTTCTTGTCGGGGAGGATCTGGAGGTCGCCCATCTTCACCTTGTAGTCGTAGATGTGCTCGTTGAGGAAGGCCTCGATGCGGTCGAAGACCTCGGCGCGTGCGGCGGGCAGGCCCTGCACGTAGTCCTGGTGCAGGTCGGTGAATTCGGCCGTGACACCGTGACCGGCCACTGCGCCCGCGAAGCGGCGGGCGGCGAGGTAGAGCGGGCGGCGCGGCGCGCCATCGGGGCCGGGATAGCTGAGCACGAGGATCGGCTTGGTGATCTTCTCCGGTTCGCGGGTGAGCGGTGCGGCCTTGAGCCGGGCCTCGTCGCCGAGCCAGCTGCGGGTGAGCTGCGGCTGCACGTCGTCGTCGTTCCACCGCTGCTGGGCCAGCCAGTCGCCGACGTCGACCGGGGGCTCCAGCGCGACGGCGCAGCGGAACAGCTCGGGAAAAGCCTGCACCGCCCGCAGGGCGATGAACCCGCCGTGGCCGCGGCCCATGAGCGCCACGCGCTTGGGGTTCACCTGAAAACGCTGGCTGATCGCGGTCACGACGGTGGCGAGGTCCTCGATCTGCACGAGGTCGTAGCCGGCGATGAGGGCCTCACGCTGCTTGCGGCCGAGGCCCCAGGCGCCGCGGCCGTTGAACTGGACCACGGCGAAGCCCATGCCGGCGAGCGCGTGGACGTCGCGCTGGAAAGCCGGAGTGACGCGCGCCCAGGGTTCCTCGGGACAGAGCACGATCATGGGGATGGGTTTCATGCGCGGCTGTGAAGGCGCGGTGATAAAACCGGTCAGCCGCGTGCCGTCCTGCAGGGCGAAGCCGAAGGGGATCGTGGTGTGCGCGTGGTTGGCGTCCACCCACGGGGCGCGGCGCACAAACTCCATGAGCTTCTTCGTGTCGCGTTCATAGACATAGAACGCGCCCGGGTCGGCGGGACCCTCTGTGGTCACGAGGAAACGTCGGGCGTTCTCGTCCCAGTCGATCAGCTCGACGGAGCGGCCGGGCAGGGTTTTCTCCAACTCGGCCTGCACGGCCTGCCACTCGGGGCGGAGCCAGGCGGCGGTGCGGTAGTTCGCCTGGAAGCGGACGCCGGCGAGCTTGTGCGTGAAGCGGTCGAACACGAGCGTGTCCTGCGCGGTGAAACCGGCCTCGGGTGCGCCGATGAGGTCGAAGGCCGGGTTTTCCAGCGTCAGGCTGCCGCGCTGCTTCGTCGCGAGGTTGAGGCTGTAGAGGCCGTAGGTGTCGCGGCCGAGGTTGGACGCGTAGTAGAGGACGCTGGGGTCCTCGTCGAAGCCGAGCGGGATGGCGCGCTCGCGGAAATAGTTGTCGGGCGAAATGCTGAACCCGCTGAAGCCGACGGTCTCGTCGAGGGGTTTGCCGCGATTCTTGCCCTCGGGGCCCTGGTAGTCGTAACGCAGCGGAAACTTGGAGAGCAGGGTGTTGGGCACGGTGATCCGCGCGCGGCCCTGCCGGTCGAGGAGCGTGTCCTGGTTCACGCGCACGAGGTCGTCGGTGAGGCTGGTCAGCTTGGCCGTGTGCGTGTTGAGCGAGTAGAGGCCGAGCCAGCGGTTGCCGTTGCCGCGCGGGGCACCTTGGGAAACGAGGGTGACGGCGCCGGCGTTCTTCGGGTCGAAGTCGAAAATGCGGAGGCTGCGCGGTTGGAGCGCAGCCGTGTCGCCGGGAGCGGCCGGAGTTTCCTCCTCCTCGTTCTCGGGCAGGGCCAGGCCGCTTTCGTCCTCCAGCGCGGCGGTCTCCGGCGACTGGTCGGGGGTGGTGACGCCGGTCATGGGCGTGATGCCGTGGGGCCGCGCGGTGTTGAAGGGGTTGCTCCCGCTGTCCTGGGTGAACTCCATCAGGTCCTCCGGGCTGGCGAGCTGGCGGGCGTTGGCGCCGTTGGCGTCGAAGCCGAGGATGGCGCCGCTCCACGAGGCCCAGTTACCCGCGGCGCCGGTGGTGCGGGTGTGGACGGTGTTGGTCTCGACGACCACGCGGTTGGGGGTGACCCAGCGCAGCCAGAGGATGCGGCCGGGCGTTTTCTCGCGCTGGTTGAGCGCCATCATCGGCGTGGCGGCGTTGTCATCGACCACCTTGACGCGGGCCTTGATGCTCGTGGGCTGGTCGAGGTCGATGATGACGACAAAGAGGTCCTCGCCCTCGCGCACGGAGTAGGCGAGGTGCCGGCCGTCGGGGGCGAGGGCGGCGTGTTCGGTGCGGAAGCGGCGGAATAGCTCGGCGAACCGGCCGGGCTCGGGCGGCAGGAGGATTTGCTCGGCGGGTGCCGCGGGGGCTACGGAAGCAGCGGCGGGCGAAACATTTTCCTGCGCGGCGAGCGGAAGGGCGAAGGCGAGAAGGAGGAGCGGACGAAACATGGTAGGAAGTCAGACGCCGCGAGCGCGGGAGAGTTGCACCTGACAACGGAGCGTGACGCCAACGGAGAGGCGGGTGTCCCGTGATTGCGGGACAAATTTTCCGATGCGCCGCTTCATGGCGTTGACCGCAGGTTGCGGAGCCACTCGCCCTTGATGTCCTTGTAGGCGTCGAGACCGCGCGGCGTCACGAAGAGCGTGCGCAGGTCGGTCTCGGCCTCGGCGGCGAGGGCTGCGAGCTGGGCGGTGCGCTGTTCAGGCGTGAGCTGGCTGTTTTCGCGGATGGCCTTGGCGCGCGTGTTGGTGTCGTCGCGCACGGCGTTGACGGCGGAAATGGTGGTGAGCGGGAGGTTGAGGCGGTTGACGAGGGCGGGGAGCCGGTCGCTGCCGGCCTTGCTCACGGCCTCGAAGTCGGCGTAGCGCTCGGGGCCGAGGGCCGCCTTGATCTCGGCCTGGTAGGCGTCGTTGGCCTCCTTGCGCTGCTGGGGCGTGAGCGGTCCGGCGTTACCCGCGGGTTCGCGGCGCTTTTTCTCGATGGCGTAGAGGGCGAGGTATTCGGCCTCGGTCGGGCGAAAGTTTTCCAACTGGAAGCGCAGGCCGAAGGAGACCGGGCCGTTGCGCACCTCATATTGGGCGTATTCCTCCGGGGTGAGGAGCGCTTGGATGGCGGTCTCGCGCTCCTTTTGCAGCTGCTCGGAGCGTTTGGCGTCCTGGGCATAGGCCGCGGAGCCGGCCTGGCTGGAACTTCTTGCGAGGCTCGCCTGCATGTTTTGTTCGTTGAATTCCGAATCGATGATCGCCAAGCGGCGCAGCTTTTCGGTGTCGAGCGCGCCGAAGCGCTCGCGGTAGGAACGCAGCTCGCTCTCGTCGGTGCCGAAGAATTCCGGAGTCAGGAGGTAGGTGCGAATCAACTGCTGGTGCCGGGCCATCATCTCCATGAACTCGTTGCGTGGCCGGGCTGGGTTGAGCGCCGACGGATTTTTCCAATAAGGTGCGGAGGCCTGGCCGAGGTCCTGATACTGGGCTTGGATCAGCTCGTTGATCATGGCGCGGAGGGCCGCAGCGATTTCGCGCGGCGTGCAGCCCGCGGCCCGAAGGCGCACGATGGCCTCGTCGAAGGATTCGGGCCCGAGTCCCGCCCACAGAGGCGCGCGAGCCGTGGGAGTGGCGGTCGCCGTGACGACGGGTGCGTTGGCAGAGGTGGGGGCGCTTGGCACCGGGGCGGGCGAAGCGGTCTGGGCAGCCGCGGTTTCGGCGGCGCCCGGCCGGGCGGGGGCGGACGGTTTCCGGAGGAGGAGCGCGCCGAGAGCGGCGTTGACGGCGAGCGAGGCGAGCAGAAGGGGAACAAAGGCTTTCATCGAGCGGCTCCTCCGGCGGCGGGTTTCAGTTTGCGGAGCCAGTTGCCGGGACTCTGGCGCTCGAAGTTGAAGTAGGCCTCGGGTCCGAGCCGCGTGCTGAGGGCGGACGAGGCCTCGCGGTAGAGGGCGGCGAGCTCGGCGGCGCGCTGCTCCGGAGTGTAGAGCGACTGCGCCTCGATGGCGGCGGCGCGGGCGGTGATGTCGCGCCGCAGCTTGAAGACCTCGCGCGCGACGGTCTGGTCGAAGTTGTAGCGGTTGAGCGCGGTGGCCGTGTTGCGGAAGTCCTCGTTGGCGACGAGTTCGTATTCCGCGAAGCGCTCGGGCGAGAGGACCGCGCGGGCCTGGGCGAGCAGGTCGGCCTCCGCGGTGCGCTTCCTGGCCTGTTCCTCCTCGCTGAGATAGTTGCCGCCGAACTGGCGGTCGAAGGCGAGACGCTGCTGGGCGAGGGCGCGAAATTCCTCCTCGGTGGGGTCGAAGTAGGCCAGCAACGAACGCGTGCGCATCGAGGCAGGGCTGTTGCGGAGGTCGTATTCGAGCAGCTCCTCGGAGGTCAGCAAGGCGGCGAGGTCGGCGCGCTGCTCCTGTTCGAGCAGGCGGAGCTGGGCGCGGTCCTCCGGGAGAGTGACGCCCTGGGCCTGATCGCTCACCGCGGCGCGCAGTTCGCCGTAGTCGGTCGTGATGGCTTGGATCTGCGCGGCCTTGTCGCTCCCGATCGGTCCGTAGGTCCGTTCACGGCGCGTGCGTTCGTAGGGGCTGGTAGCCTCGTAGTCGGCGCCCATGGCGGCTTTCACGCGGTCGGTGATCTCGCGGCCGAGCTGCCGGCGTTCGCGGCGTGCCTCGGGCGTGAGATCGGTTCCGGGCATCCGGAAACTGCGGCGCCAGTATTCGTCTTTTCCCGGCGGGCTGAGGGCGGCGAACCGGTCGGCGTAACGGGCCGCGATGCGGGCGTGCAGCAGCGAGCGGATCATGGCGGGAGACATGCCCTCGAGCTTGAGGCGCTGGACGTAGGCGTCGTCCGGGAGTGAGGCGATCTGCGCCCAGGTCTCGGCCGTGATGGGCTGCGTCAGCGGATCGACGGGTGCCGGGGCAGCGGGCGGCCTCTGGGCGGGGGCGGTGGCGGATTCCAGCGGGGAGGTGGCGGCAGCCGGCTTGAGCAGCAGCCAGGCGCCCAGCGTGGCGTTGGCGGCGAGCGACAGCCCGAGCAGGGCGAGCTTGGCGTTTTTCATGACGGTGGGGTTCCCGGGTTCACCGGCCGCCGTTTCCAGTAGTTGGCGAGGATCGATCCGGAGATGTTCATCCAAGCGCCGAAGACCGCGGCGGCGAGGCCGACGGTGGCGAGCTTGCCCATGCTGCCGGCGAGGCCCGAGGCCATGCCGCCGTTCTGCAGGCCGACCTCGATGGCGACGGTGCGCGCGGAGTTTTTGTCGAGTCCGCCCGCGCGGCCCAGCCAGTAGCCGAGGATGTAGCCGAAGGCGTTGTGCAGCGCGGCGACGAGGAAGAGCAGACCGCCGATGCGCATGAGGTGGTCGCGGCCCACGGCGGTCGTGACCGACGTGAAATACATGATGCCCATCATCGAGGCCACCGGCATCCAGCCGTCGAGCTTGGGCAGGAGTTTCGTGAGCTGGTGGTAGCTCACGCCCACGGCCACCGCGCCAAGGAGGAAGCCGAACAGTTCCACGAACAGCGCCACGTTGGGCGACAGCGCGCCCCAGCGATCGCGGGTGATGAACAGCACCACCACGGCGGTGCCGCAGACGGCCTGGGCGCGGATGAGCCAGCGGGTGGCGGCGGGCGAGGCCCACTTGAGCCAGTCGTGCAGCAGGCCGGCGCCGATGGGCACGAGCACGATCTTGATGATCTCCGTCATCATGCCGAGGAAGCTGATCTCCACCAGGGTGCCGGCGAGGAGCTTCATCCAGAGCGGCGTCATGATCGGCGCCAGCATGGTGGTGCAGGCCGTGGCCGTGACGGAGAGCGGCAGGTTGGCCTTGGCGATGTAGCACATGACGTTCGATGCCAGGCCGCTGCTGCAGGAGCCGATGAGGATGACGCCCGCGGCGATCTCCGGCTCGAGGGGAAAGGTATTGATCAGCGCCCAGCCGACCAGCGGCATGACGGTGAACTGCGACATCACGGCGACGGCGACGCCCCACGGTTGCTTCAGCACGCCGGCAAAATCGCGCACGCCCATCTGCGTTCCCATGCCGAACATCACCATCTGGACCGCGAGGAGGCGGATCCACTTGTTCGTGAGATCCACGTCGCCCCAGTGGATAACCTCGTGCGGGTAGAGCAGGCCGCAGACGACGGTGGCGAGAATCCAGGCCGTGAACTGGTAGCTGGCCACGGTGGGCAGCGCACCGAGCCCGATGGCGAAACCGATGGTGGCAACGACGGCGGCGGGTTGCCAAAGGGCGGCGGAGCCGGTGGCGAGTCCGGCCACGAGGGCGAGTGCGGCGACGGCGGCGAGGACGAGACAGATCCGACGGAAAAGCAGCATGGGGTGGTGCTGGGGTTGGATGGGGTGCGCTATCTCATGCCGGCGGCAGGAGCGTGGCAAGGTGCTCGATGGCGAGGGGCGGACTGGCGAGAATGGGGATGCGCCGCTGTTCGGGGGTGAGGGTAGCGACGACCTGCGCCATCGACGCCTGGGCCAGCACGATGACATCCACCTGCGTCGAAAGTTCGACCAAAGCCGTGCGCACCCGGCGGTCGTGCTCCGCGGCGTTACCCGCCATGAGCGCCTCGAAGGCGCCTTCGCAGAGCCGCATGGTCAGCTCGATGGACTGGCCCGCGGCGGCGGCGCGGCGGCGGACGAGGTCGGCGGTCGGGTTCAGCGTGGTGGGCAGCGTGGCGATGACGCCGATGCGTTTTCCGGTGCGCACCGCAAGGTCGGCCATCGGCTGGTCCACGCGCAGCACGGGCACCTTGACCGACGGCGCGGCCGCCTCAACGGCCGGGCCGATGGAGGAGCAGGTGACGAGGATGTGGTCCGCGCCGCCGGAGGCGGCCGATCCGATGTAAGCGGCCACGCGCGCCGCGATGTCGGGCGTGATGCTGCCCTTGGCGCCGATCTGGCGGACGAGGCTGTCGTCCACGATGTTGAACGTGTCCACGCCGGGCAGCTTGTCGCGGCAGAGCTGTTGAAACACCGGGACGAGCGTCGCGGAGGTGTGGATGAGGGCGAGGGTCTTCTGGGACATGGAAAACGCGGGGTGAAATCAGGACTGGCTGACGGTGTGCGTGAAGTAGTCGGGCGCGCCGACTTGGCCGCCCTTGAAGTTGAGGGCGAGGCCGTCGATGGGAGAACCGGGCGCATGGGCGCGGCACCAGGGTGCGCCGGGGGCCAGGGGCGCCAGCCATTCGATGGACTGGAGGCCGAGGGCGCGGGCGGCGTAGCTGGAGGTGTCGCCACCGGCGAAGACCACGCGGCGCAGGCCGGTGGCCGCCACGGCCTCACGGGCGAGGCGGCCGAGCGCAGCGCCGAGTTCGGCGGCGCCGACCGGGGTCCGTTCGCTTGAGCCGCGCGCGGTATAAGCCATCACCGACCGGCCGGAGCGCAGGGCGGCAACAATCAGTTCGCGGATGGCCGGGGTGTCGGGCGACGTGGGGTCGAGGGCCACGCCGGTGAAGCCGTGGGCCAGAGCGTGATCAACCTGACCGCCGGTGACCGGCGAGCAACTGCCGGAGAGGACGAGCACCGGGCCGGGCGGAACGGCGGCGGGTTTCGCCGGAATGGTGGCGAAGTAGGCCGCGAGGGCGGTTCCGAGTCCGGAGGAACCCACCGAAAACAACGGGCGCTCGGCCGGGGCAAGGGAACCGAGGGCACCGCCGATCAGGTCGAGATGGGCGTTGGTCAAGGCATCGATGAGCACGATCTCCGCCCCTTCGCGCGCCTGGGCGAGCACGGCTTGCTGGACACGCTCCGGGTCGCCTTCGATCGAAGGCAGCGAGACCAGCCCGATGCGGAGGGAGGTTTGGGCGGCGAGGTGCAGACGCAGGTCCGCCTCGGTCATGGGCGTGACCACGTGCCGGCTGGTGGCGGGATGCCGGTCGAGCCGGTAGATGGGGCCGTCGCTGCCGATGCCGTAGCGGGCGAAAAGATTGCCAAAGGCGCAGTAGCGGCCGAGGGCCGGCGCGGCGACGACCACGGGCGTGACGCCGCCGCCGAAGACCGCCCGGCCGACCTCGATCGCGCGGCCGATGCTACCCACGGTCGGCGACGAATCGAAGGTCGAGCAGACCTTGTAGTAAACGTGGCGCGGGTTGAGCGTGCGCAGGGCGGCGAAGGCCGGCCGCAGGACGGCCTCCATCGCGTCCGGGGCGAGCGAGCGCGTGAGCCCGGCGACCCCGACGGCTTCAAGGCCGGTGCATTGGGCGGGGGTCGGCGGATCGAGGAAAAGCCGGGTGCGCCGGCCGGATTGCGCGAGGGTCTCAAGCGCGTCGGTCGCACCGGTGAAATCGTCGGCGAAGTAGGCGAGGCGGAGCATGGGGGAAGGGAGGGGGCCTGTTGGGCTGATGGGGCGCATGGAGCCTAGGTGGAGCCGCCGAACTTCGCGGCGGATTTGGCGAGGGCGGGATACTTGGCGATAGCCCCTGGGTAGTCGCAGCCCTCGGTGGCGGCCTGCCACCAGAGGCGGAGGGATTCGACGCCGGCGGCCGGGCCGTCGGGGTGGGCCTGGATGCCGCCGCCGGCCATGTAGAGCAGGTCGGTCGTGCGCGTGCGGCGGAAAGTCTCGGGCGCTTGGCCGCCCCACTGGCCGGACGACAGCACGGGCAGCAGCGGCTTGCCGAGCGGCTCGGCGGCGAGGCACGCGGCGATGGAGCGCACGACGGAGTCGTCGGGTTCCCAGAACTTGTTCGCGATGCCGTTGACGTGGAGCTGGTCCACGCCGGCCAGGCGCCAGAGTTTCTGGTAGGCGGGGAATTCCATGCCGAGCAGCGGGTGGCGGTTGAGCATGCCCCAGCCGTTGCGGTGGCCGTGGATCGCGAGCTGGCCGCGGTCGCAGATCTTCTTGGCGGCGGCGAGACCCACGCTGTTCAGGCTGAGCATCGCGCAGGTGCCGCCGGCGGCGACGATCTTGTCGTAGTGGCGCGCCATGGCGTCGAGCTCGTCGCTGACGTTGAAGGCATACATCGCCTTCTTCCCGGTGCGCTGGGCGTGGTCGTTGATGACACGCATCACGGCGTCCACGCGCGCGTCGAACGGCGAGTGCGGCGGGTTGGCCATCAGCTCGTCGTCCTTGAGGAAATCAATGCCGGCCTCGACGAGTTCCTTCACCATTGCGGCAGTCTGCTCGGGCGTGAGGCCGATGCTTGGCTTGATGATGGTGCCGATGAGCGGACGACCCGCGACGCCGGTGAGGCGGCGGCAGCCGGCGATACCGAAGGCCGGGCCGCGGAAGGTGGCGGCGAACGAGGCCGGCACGTCGAAGTCCACGAGCTTGAGGCCGGAGAACTGCGCGAGTTCGTAGAGGTTGCCCTGCAGGGTGGAGACGAGCGTGGGCAGGTTGGAGCCGAAGTTCTCGACCGACCACGAGACAACGACTTCGGCGCGGCGATAGGCGGTGGAGAGTGGGCGGCCGGTGGGCAGCGACGGGGCGGCGACGGTGCCGAGTTCGGTGATCTGCTCGACGCGCGCGGCGAAGCGGGCCTTGAGCTCGGCGGTCTCGCCGGGCACGGCGACGAAGGTGCCGGAGGATTGCTCGCCGGCGAGCGTGGCCGCGGCCTGGGCGACGGGCAGCGCGGTTTCGATGCGGTAGGTGGCGGTGACGCGTTCCATGGTCAGGCGCGGTTGATACGGGCGAGGGCGTCGGCGGTCGGCTCCATGCCGGCGCCTGGGGCTTCGGGCGCGACGAAGTGGCCGTCGCGAATCTGGGCGGGATGTTTCATCCAGTCGCGCAGCCACGGGATGTATTCCAGCAGGCGGCAACCAGGATGAGCGAAACACAGGTGCTGGTGCACCTGGCACATGTCGCCGACATGCGGCACGACCGGCAGGCTGTAGCTGTGGGCGAGGTCGGCGACCTGCCAGAACTCGGTGATGCCGGCGAGGCGCACGACGTCGGGTTGCACGAAATGGACCGCCCCGGCGTGGATGAAGTCGCGGAACTGGGCCGCGAGGTAGAGCTGTTCGCCGAGCGCGATGGGCGTCTCAATGGCCTCCGCGAGGCGGCGGTGGGCGAGCACGTCGTCAAAGGCGGTCGGTTCCTCGAACCACACGACGCCGAAGTCGGCAAGGCGGCGGCCGAGGCGGATGGCCTCGGGCAGCGTGAGCTTACCGTTGGCGTCGGTCATGAGCCGGATGCCTGGGCCGATCGCGGCGCGCACGGCCTCGAGGCGGCGCAGATCGGTCGCGGGGTCGGGGCTGCCGACCTTGATTTTCACGGCGCGGTAACCCTCGGACTCGACCAACCGGCGGCAGTCGCTGACGAGGGTCTCGATCGGCCAGTTGAGCCAGCCGCCGTCGGTGTTGTAGGCTTCGACCTTCTTCGCGGCCGACCCGCCGAGGAGTTTCCAGAGCGGTTGGCCGGCGGCCTTGGCCTTGAGATCCCAGAGGGCGATGTCGATGGCACCGAGCGCGAGGTGGGTGATACCCGCGCGGCCGACCCATTGCACCGGAGCGTGCTTGTGGAGTTTTTCCCAGAGCGCGCGCACCTCGCACGGGTCCTCGCCGAGGAGCAGCGGGCCGTAGCTGTGCACCGCGCAGTCCACGATCAGCCGGTCGGTGGGCAGATGCGCGTGCGTGCCCGAAAAGCCGTATCCCGTGAGACCGGAGTCGGTTTCGATCGCGACGCCCGGGGCGCCCCAGTGCGTGATGCTGTGCGTGCTGTCGGCGATGCCGCCGCGGGTGACCGGGGCATGGAGAATGATCGGAACGAGCCGGGTGATTTTCATGACGATGCGGCGTCCAGCCGGTAAAGGCGTTCGGCGTTGCGGTGGAAAAGGCGGGCGCGCTCGCTTTCGCTGGCGCCGGCGGTGAGTGCGCGCGTGGCCTCGACCCAGCGGGCGAGCGGTGCGCCGAGGGTGCAGACCGGCCAGTCGCCGCCCCAGACGACGCGGTCCCAGCCGAAGCAGGCGATGACGTGCTCCACCCACGGCCGCAGGTCGGCGACGGTCCAGTCCGGGCCGGCGTAGGCGACGAGGCCGCTGATCTTGCAGGCGACGTTGGGACGCTCCGCGAGGGCGCGGAGGTGTTCACGCCACGGATCGAAGGCGCGGCCCTTCACGTCGGGCACGCCGCAGTGATCGAGAATGAAGGAGACTTGCGGACAGGCGTCCACGAGCGCGATGGCCTGAGGCAGCTGCCGGGCCAGCACGCAGAGATCGAAGCTGAAACCGAACTCCGGCAGCAGGCGCATGTGCTCAATGAAGCGGGTTTGGGCGGAGAGTTCGTCCGGCTGCGTGTGCAGCACGCGGCGGAAACCGCGGACCTTGGGCAGCTGCGCCAGCGCCTCGAGGTGGGCGCGGAAGTTTTCATTCTCCGGGCGCCCGCTGGCGACGATGCCCGCGATGGCCGGCGAGACAGAAGTCAGCGACTGAATGTGCCGCGCCTCGGCGAGCGCGTGCGGTTCGTCCACGTCGCATTCGACAAACACCGTGCGCGTGATCCCCGTGCCGGCAGCCGCGGCGGCGTAGTCGCCGGGCAGAAAATTGCGGTTCAGCGCCGGGATCCCCGCACACCACGCGTAGGGGAACTGCTGCAGGTCCCAGAGGTGTTGGTGCGTGTCGATCAGGTGCATGGGGCGAATGTTCGTATTACGAACATTGGGTTTTCAGTGGGCGGCGGTGGCGAGGGTGTTGCCGTAGCTGATGAGGCCGACGGCGCCGAGGAGGAGGGCGATGGAGGCGAAGACGAGGGCCTTGGTGGCGGGGCGGGCGGACTTCCACTCGCCGATGGCGACGCCGAAGCCGCAGCTCAGCAGGATCAGGATGATCATGTGGATGGCCCAGCTGGAGAACTCGAAGCGGCCCATGCGCACGTGGCCGAGGCCGTAGAAGAAGAACTGCAGATACCAGAGCAGGCCGGTGAGGGTGGAGAGCAGGTAGTTGCGGCCGAGGCCGGCGCCGTCGGGCGTGCGGAAGAATTCGCCCCAGGTGCGCTCGCGCGTGGCCAGCCAGCCGGCGTAGAGCAGCGTGGTGCAGAAGGCGCCGCTGTTGGAGAAGAGGTAGATGACGTTGCCCTGGAAGTGACCGGCGCCGGGTTTCGCGGCGACGTCGGCCACGGGCTGGGCGGCGGCGAGCGAGAAACTGAACACGGCCGACAGCACGCCCGCGAGGAGCACGATGGGCAGGCCGACGCGGGCGTTGAAGGGCGTCTTGTTGGCGTCGTGGGCCGTCTCGCTCTCGCGGCGGAAGCCCGCGTAGCCGGTGACGATCATCGCCACGCCGCCCACCAGCACGCCCGCGATGACAAGCAGGCCGGCGCTTGATGAGAGCGTTTCGCCGAGTTTGCCCGCGAGAAACGGCGGGAGCAGCGTGCCGAGCACGCAGGAGATGCTGATGGCGAGCGCGTAGGTGAGGGAGTAGCCGATGTAGCGGATGGCGACGCCGAACGCGATGCCGCCGACGCCGTAGACCGCGCCGAGAGCCCAGGATTTCCACATCGCGGCGGCCGGCGCCTCGCGCAGCACGGTGCCGAGTTCGGGGATGGTCGCCCACGCGAAGAGCCAGGGGAAAATCAGCCAGCACCCGGCGGCCTGCGTCAGCCAGTAGGTCTGCCAGCTCCATTTGTGCAGGTGACGCTGCGGGGCGTAGCACAGCGCCGCGCTGCCGGCGCCAACGGCGTGGTAGGCGGTGCCGAGCAGGGGATTGGGGTCGGGGGGAAGCATGGGGGGAAAGACAGGGACTAGGGACTAAGGACCAGGGACCAAGGACCGGCGAGCGACGCGGCGATAAACATGAGCGGAGACGTGTTTAGTTTAGCGGGCGCAGGTCCCGAGGCTTGGGGTCTCTGGTCCTTCGTCCTTGGTCTTTGGTCACTGGTCATGGACTTCGTTCTCACAGGTTGAACTCCTGTTGGATCGCCGCGGTGTGCTGGCCGACGCGGGGGGCGCCGCGCGGGGACTTGAAGCGCTGGCCGTCGATCGTGATGGGGCAGCGGGTCGTGCGGAGCGTCGGGCCGCCGTCGCGCGTGACCTCCTGCACGAAGTCGAGGGTCTTGAACGCGTCGGTCTCCCAGAGCTGCGGCCACGAGTGGACCTCGGCGCACCAGTAGTCGGCGGGTTCGAGTCGGGCGAGCCAGTGCTTCGTCGGCTGCGTCTTCAGGTGGTCGGAGAGGAGGCGCTTGATCTCGTCGCGGCGGGTGAACCACGTGGCCGGGTCGGCGAAAGCCGCAAGCGCGGGGAGCGCGAGCAGTTCGCCGAGCTTCGTGATCGAGCCCATCGCGAGCGCGAGGAAGCCGTCGGCCGTGGCGTAGATGCCATAGGGCGCACCGAGGTAGGCGTGGCCGTTGTTGACCGCGCTGCGCTGCGGCACGCGGCCGCCGTCGTTGAGGAAGGTGGTCGTGACCTCGAACTGCAGGTCGAGAACGGATTCGAGCAGGCTGACCTCGACGAGGCCGCCCTTCCCGGTAACCCCGCGGCGCACGAGCGCGGCGAGCAGTCCCTGCACGAGGTGGGCGCTGGCGGTGAGGTCGGCGACGGCCAGACCGAAGGGCAGCGGCGGGTCGCCGGCGTTGCCGTTGAGGTGAACGAGGCCGGAGACGGATTGCGCGAGCAGGTCCTGGCCGGGTTTCTCGACCCACGGGCCGGTGCGGCCGTAGCCGGTGACGACGCCATAGACGAGGCGCGGGTTGAGCGCGGCGCATTGTTCCGGGCCGAGGCCGATGCGTTCCATCACGCCGGGGCGGAAATTTTGGATGAGCACGTCGGCCCGCGCGATGAGTTGTTTCACCTTCGCGAGGTCGGCCGGGTTCTTGAGGTCGGCGGCGTAGCTTTGCTTGTTGCGGTTGATCGAGTGGAAGAGCGTGCTGTCGCCGTCGAGCGCGAGGTTGGAGATGTAGAGCTGGCGGCCGATGTCGCCGGTGCCCGGTCGCTCGATCTTGATCACGCGGGCGCCGAGGTCGGCGAGGCGCGTGGCGGCCCAGGGTCCGGCGAGGAACTGGGCGAAATCGAGAACGAGGAGACCTTCGAGCGGCTTCATGCGGTGGCGGCGAGCGAGTGACGGTAAAGGATGTCGAGCTGGGCGAGCGCGTCGGCGTCGGGCAGGTTGCCGCGCAGCGCGGCGTGCACGACCTGGCCGGCGTGCTCCTGGAAGGCCATGTAGCCGTTGTGACGCGGGCGCAGGAAGGCGCGGTCGAGCACGGGGAGCGTGCGGCTGAAGCAGCCGCCGGTGAGCGCGTTGTTGTCGGCGTCGGTCCACGCCGTGCGGTGGCCGGGCTGGCCGCCGGCGGCGGTGTAGAGCGTGCGCTGGATCTCGGGCGAGGCGGCGAACTGCGCGTAGGCGAGGGCGGCGGCGCGGTGCGGACGCAGCGCGGACACGGCGAGGCCGGTGCCGCCGAGCGTGGTGAGCAGCGGCGTGCCGCGGTGGAGCGGGGGCTCGCCGAAGATCAGGCGATGGGCGGCGTAGCCGGCGCGGGCGTAGTTGGAGTAGCCGTAGGCGAGCGGGCAGTAGGCGACCTGCGTGTTGGCGGCGGAGGCGACGAGGTCGTGCGACGCGATCGGGTTACGCGACCAGCAGCCCGGATCGCAGAGCGAGATGAGTTCGCGCAGGCTGGCGAGGGCGGCGTGCGCGGTATCGGCGGAAGCCACACGTTCGCGGGTGGCGAAGGGCGTCTCGCCGTGCGCCACGCAGAACGTGTAGAAATTCATCAGGCAGTTGATCGGCGCGGCGGGGATTTCCACGCGGCCGGCGCGGGCGAGCGCAAGCAGGTCGTCCCAGGTGCGCGGCACCGCGAGTTTGTGCCGGGCCAGCAAATCCTCGCGCCAGAAGGCGACCGGCGTGGCCGCGTCGATGGCGAGCGCCCAGTGGTGGCCGCCGAAGGTGTAGCTCGGGTGCGAGGCGCCGATGGAGTTGGCGGCCTGGTCGGCGAGGAAGGCGGCGGGCAGGTGCTCGTCGAGTGGCAGCAGCGGACCATGCGCGGCGGCGTAGCCGACGAAGGGGTGGTCGAGGACGATCAGGTCGTAGTCGGCGGCGAGTTTTTCGACCGGAAACTCCTCGAAGGCTTTCAGCGAGCGTTTCTCCCAGACGATCTCGATGCCGGGGTTCAACTCGCCGAAGCGCTGGGCGGTGGCGACGACCGGCAGGAAGCCGCGCGTGTGGCCCCAGGTCATGCCGCGAAGTTGGACGGGCGTGCTCATGCGGGAATCGGCGTGGCGCCGCGTGCGCTGGATTCGTAGGCCGCTTCGACGACGGCCATCGTGCGGAAAGCGTCGGCCACGCGCGTGGGCAGGTCGGTGGTTTCGCCGTTGGCGAAACGTTGGAGCGCGGCCATCGGGCCGATGAAGGCGTGGGGGAACCAGTTGCCGGACAGCGGCACGGGTTGCCAGGTGCCGGGACGGCCGTCGGCGCTCAGCGGGCAGAGTTCGAGCGCATCGGGCTCGCCACGCGGGTAGTCGAGGAGCAGGCCGAGGCGGAGCTTGAGCGCGCCGCGCGTGCCTTCCCATTTCACGTAGCTCTCCTGATGGGCGCTGCCGAAGTTGTGGCCGTGGTTCGTGGTGATCGTCGCGCGCAGGGCGTCGCCGTAGTCGAGCGCCATCGTCGTGCGCGTGGCGGCGAGTTTCGGCGCGGCGGGATGGCGCGTGGTCTTGGCGAGGACGCCGGCCGGTTCGCCGAGAAAGCTGCGCACGAGGTCCACGTAGTGGATGCTGTGGTAGAGGATTTCCACGCGCGGGATGCCCTCGAGGAAGGTCCAGAGCTGCCACGGTGTGTAAACCGTCACGCGCACCTCGAGGTCGTGCAGGTCGCCGATGGCGCCGGCCGCGATCAATCGGCGGGCCTCGACCACGCCAGGGGAGGTGCGCATCTGAAAGTTCACGGCGGCCGCCAGGCGCTTGCGCTCGCAGAGCGCGAGGAGCTGGCGGGCGGAGGCGAGGTTTTCGCCGAAGGGTTTCTGGATGAGCACCGGGGCGCCGTCGGGCAGGGCGGGCAGGACGTCGGGCAGAGCGGAGGCGGGCACGGCCACGTCGAACACCGCGTGGGCCGGGACTTGTGCGACGGCTTCGGCCAGCGAGGCGAACACGCGCGGCACGCCGAAGTCGGCGGCGAGCTTCGCGGCCTTGGCGGCGTCGGGGTCGAACACGCCTGCCACGGAAAACCCAGCGAGGCGGTAGGCGGGCAGATGGGCGTCGCGCACGATGCCGCCGGCGCCGATCGAGACGATCGGGCGCGGGGCGGAGGGAAGCGGGACGTGGCAGAGCGCCATAAGCGTTACGCGGGATTGCCCTCCGGGTGGCTGCGGCCCACGCTGCGCCGCAAATCATGAAGACGCTCTTTTTTGAAGACTACGCGACGGGCACGAGCCGCACCTCGACGGGCCGCACGATCACCGAGGCCGACGTCGTGTTGCACGCCGGGCAGACCGGCGACTTCTACCCGCACCACATGGACGCCGAGTGGTGCAAGACGCAGCCGTTCAAGCAGCGCATCGCGCACGGCACGCTGATTTTCGCGGTGGCGGTCGGCCAGACTGCGGGCGAGATCAACCCCGAGGCGTTTTCCTACGGCTACGACCGCGTGCGGTTCATCAAGCCGGTGTTCATCGGCGACACGATCACGTCGCGCTGCACCGTGAAGGAGAAGCGCGACGACCCGAAGCGCCCGACGCTCGGCGTGGTGGTCGAGCTGGTCGAGGCGCTGAACCAGCGCGGGGAAACGGTGTTGGCGGCGGAGCATCTGCTGCTGGTGAAGCGGAGCGGTTGATCAGGGGCGGAACGTGCTCGTGAACGTGTAGGTGCCCGCGGGGGCTTCGCAGCGGGCGAAGCGGCCTTCGCGGCCGGTGAGCGGGAGGCCGTCGGTGTGCACGTCGGTGCCGGGGTCGCTCGGGATGAAGACGCGCGCGGTGGTGTTGGGCGGGACGGTGACGGTCCACGTCAATGTGTCGCCGGCGCGGCGCCAGGCGCTGGCGATCTCGCCGTGCATCGTGCGGTAGGTGGCGCGGGCGAAGTCGAGGCCGGTGCCGACGAAGGGTTGGAGCACGAAGCGCTGGTAACCGGGTTCCTCGGGATCGAGTTCGATGCCGGCGACGTGGCGGAACAACCACTCGCCGACGGAGCCAAGCGAGTAGTGGTTGAAGGAGTTCATGTGCGGGTTGAAGAACCCGTCCTGGTGCGTCCAGCCGTTCCAGCGCTCCCAGATCGTGGTGGCGCCGTGCTGCACGGGGTAGAGCCACGAAGGATAGGTGTCCTGCAGGAGGAGCCGGTAGGCGACGTCGGCGCGGCCGGCGAGCGTGAGCTGCGGGTTGAGGTGGCTGATGCCGACGAAGCCGGTGCTCAGGTGCCAGCCGAGGTCGCGGATGTTGGTGACGAGGTGCTCGGTCGCGGCGGCGCGCAGGGTTTCCGGCAGCAGGTTGAAGGCGAGGGCGAGCAGATAACCGGTCTGGGTGTCGGTCGTGATGCGGCCGTCGGGCTGGAGCCATTCTTTTTGGAAGGCGGCGCGCACCTTCGCGAACAGCGCGTCGAAACGCGCGGCGTCAGCCGTTTTCCCGAGTTCGCGGGCGATGCGGGCGAGCTTGGCGCAGTCGTCGGCCCAGTAGGCGGTGGCGAGGAGGTTCTTCATCGGCGAGTGCGTGCCGAAGGAGGTGTCGCTCGGGATGCAGAGCCAGTCGCCGTAGTTGTTCGCGAGCTGGTTGAGGCGGAGGCCGTTGGGGTTGTGGCGGTCGATCCAGTCCACCCACTTCACCATCGCGCCGTAGTGGCGCTCGAGGATGCGCCGGTCGCCATAGACGCGCCACATCGTGTAGGGGATAATGACGCCGGCGTCAGCCCAACCGGCCGCGCCGGCGAGGCCGGGCAGGCCGGTCCAGTTGATGTCCTCGCGCAGGCGCGGGGCCACGTCGGGGAAAATGCCCTCGGGCGTCTGCGCGTCCTCGACGTCCACCATCCACTTCGTGAAGAAAGCGGCGACGTCCATGTTGCACGACGCGGTGCGGCAGAAGACCTGGGCGTCGCCCATCCAGCCGAGACGTTCGTCGCGCTGCGGGCAGTCGGTGGGGACGGTGAGAAAGTTGTCCTTCTGCGACCAGAGTCCGTTCAACCAGAGCCGGTTCACATCCGGGTGGGAACACTCGAAGTGTCCGGCCGGCGGCGTGGCGGAATGGATGACGCAGGCAATGGGCACGACGAGCGCGCCCGCGGGCAGCGGGGCGGAGAACGACAGCTCGAAATACTGGAAGCCGTGGAAGGTGAAGTGCGGTTCCCAGGTCTCGAACGCCGCGCCGCCCGTCGTGTAGGTGTCGGTGGCTTTGGCGCGGCGAAGGTTCTCGGTGTAGAGCGCGCCCTCGGGCGTAAGGCGTTCGCCGTGGCGCAGGGTGATCGTGAGACCGGCGGGAAGATTGAAGAGCCGCAGGCGGATCCAGCCGGAGATGTTTTGGCGACAGTCGAAGAGGAGCTTACCGGTCGGTGCCTGGCCCGCCGGTTCTGGGCAGGGGTCGGGGCGGATGGTTTCGATGACGCGGACCGGCTCGGCGCGCTGGGCAACGAGCGGAGCGGTGGGAGGCGCGACTTCGCGCGCGGGGAGCCAAGGTAGGACGGAAGCCTGAGACCTGAAACCTGAAACCTGAGGGGAAGAAGAAGGCTCGTCAGGGATGACTCGCCCTACCTGGTCCCAACCCTTGTGCTCCCGCCGCGCGTCGTAGGCTTCGCCCATCATGAAGTCGGAGCTGAGGATCGGGCCGGTGTTGCAGGTCCACGAGCCGTCGGTGCCGAGAGTGAGGCGCGAGCCGTCGGCGAGTTCGACCTCGAGTTGCACGAGCAGGCTGTTCTCCAGCGAGCCGTAGCGGCCGCGGTGTTCCTGCCAGCCGACGTAGCCGGTCCACCAGCCGTCGCCGAGGGTGGCGGCGAGGCAGTTGGGGCCGGGGGCGATCAGCCCGGTGACGTCGTAGGTGCGGTAATGGATGCGCTTGTCGTAGTCGGTCCACTCCGGGGCGAAGAGGTCCTCGTCGATGCGTCGTCCGTTGGCGCGGAGTTCGAACAGGCCGCGCGCGGTGGCGTAGACGGTGGCGCGCACGACCGGGCCGGGCACCTCGAACTCGCGGCGGAAGAGCGCGGGCGTGCCGGGTTCGGTGAGCGTCGGCGCGATGGCCGACGGGTCGCGGCGGATGATCTCGGGATCGGCGGCGATCCAGCGGGCGGACCAGTCGGTGGGCACGAGGAGGCCCATGGTCCAGAGGGAGGGAGGAGAAACCTGAGACCTGAAACCTGAAACCTGAGGATCGGCGACCCAAGCCTCCACCTGCCAGTGGCAGTGTTGGCGGGAGGAGAGCGGCGTGCCGGCGTAGGGGATGTGGGTCGTGGCGCTCGATTCGACGCGGCCGGAGTCCCAGAGGTCGGCGGTGCCGGCGGCGAGTTTCTCGGCGGAGCTCGCGACGCGGATGCGGTAGGCGGTTTGGCGCACGCCGCGCGCGGCGGATTCGAGCTGCCAGCTCAGGCGGGGCGTGCGCTCATCGAGCCCGAGCGGGGCGACGAGGTATTCGCAGCGGAGGTGCGTGAGGCGGACGAAGGACACGTGGAAAGGGCGGGCTAATGAAAACCGGGGCGGGGCGCCCCGGCTCCAGGGTTGAATCACGCGCGTTCGGCCTCGATTTGTTCGAGGGACTTGCCGGCCGTGTCGGGCATCCAAAAGAAGCCGACCACGCCGCTGATGACGAGGAAGGCGGTCAACATGAACGCCAGCCAGAAGAAGACGTGGTTCCTTTCGAGTTCGGACATCAACTTGATCTGCTCGTCGCTGGGGATCAGCTGCGTGGCGATGATGCTCCAGACGCCCAGCACGGAGCGGGCGACACCAAAGGTGATGCCTTGGGCGGTGCCGCGATGCATCGTGGGAAACAGTTCCTGGCTGAAGACCTTGTAGAACGCCTCGCCGGCGAGGGCGGCTCCGATACCGAAGAGGATGGTGTTCACGAAAACGGTGGGAACGGTGTAGGGGACGAACATCAGCATGCCCCAGGCGCAGATTTGGATGATGGCGCCAATGCCCCAGAGCCATTTGCGCGTGCGGTAGCTGCGGTCCGAAAACGGCATGAAGATGAAGACGGTGGCGAGCATGGTGCAGAGGAAGGAGAGGCTGGCCATGCCGGTGCCCACGGCCTGCGCCTTGGTGGCACTGACCTCCTGCCCGCTGAGCAGGACGCGGTTGAAGTAGGCGCCGAAGGCGCCGTTGGTGCCGGCGGTGAGGTTCCAGAAGAGGTAGATCGTGCCGGTCCAGATCATCGCGCGGATGTTGGCGGGAGTCATGAGCCCCTTGACCTGTTCCTTGGCGGAGGCTGCGGCCGCCTTCCAGCGGGCCGATTCGGCCAGGCCCCGCCGCAAGGCCCAGGTGATGAGCGCAACCACCAGCAGGTGGATGAACAGGATCCGGTTGCCCATCATGCCGAGCGGGGCCAGCGCCATGGCGAGCCACAGGACGACCGACGGCCCAAGGCACCACGCGACCTGAGTGAAGCCCAGCAGCTTGCCGCGGGCCTTCGCCGGGGCGAATTCACCGACGAGGGCGAGCGAGGTCGGCACGTCGGCACCGACGGACACGCCGACGATGAAGGTGCCGATGAACAGCATCGGCGCGTTCACCGAGCAGGCCACGCACAGAATGCCGGCGGCATATACCAGCAGATCCCACTGGTAGATGCGTTTGCGTCCGAGCTTGTCGCCCAGGAATCCGCCGATGAACGCGCCGATGGCGCAGCCGATGGCGTTGGGCCCGATGGCCTGGATGGCGCCGACGGCTCCTTGGCTCAGGCCAAACTCCGCCTGAAAGGCGGCGAGGCTGGCTCCGAGGGCGACGATGGAGCCGGCGTCGAGGTAGGAGGCCATGCCGGCGAGGGCGGACCATTTCCATTGCTGGGAGGTAACGGTGCCGGTGTCGGCGGAGGGGGCGGGGGTGGAACTCATAAATTCGTTGAAAGGCCAAACGCCAAAGGTCCAAACGCCAAATAAACGGCGGAAATGGGGCAGGACGAAAGGGCAGGCTGGTTTTCTAAATTGGGGTTTCTTTGGTGTTTGGCGCTTTGGCGTCTGGAATTTTCCCGCGTCAGCGTGCCGGCAGCCAGACGCTCATCTCGGTGTCGCCGCGGTTGCCCCAGGCGTAGTAGGGGACGGCCTTGATCGTGACCGCGCGCGGGGCGGCGGGCGTGACCGGTCGGTAGAGTTCGCCCTTCACCCAGTCGCGGCGCGGGAGGGCGAGGCCGTTGAGCGTGAAGGTAAGCACGTCGGCGCCGGCGATCTTTTCGCGCCGGGCCTTGAAGCCGGCGGGCGCGGTGAGCGAGAGCGCGACGTCCTCGAGCCGGACGCCCTCGGGGAGGTCGTTGGACTCGACGCAATAGACGAGCGGGCCGTATTTGATCGTGACCTGGTTGACGGTCTCCTCGACGAGCGGATTGGCCTCCCAGAGGGTCGGCGAAAAATCCATCGCGAGCTCGACGGTGTCACCGGCCTTCCAGGTGCGCTTGATGAAACCGTAGGTGCCGGGTTGAAACTGGGACGGGAGCGGCGCGCCGTTGAGCTTCACGGCGATTTGGTCGGGGCTGAGCCAGCCGGGGATGCGGAACTTGAGCGTGGTCTCGGCGCCGGGGGCTTCCTCGATGACGAGCTTCACGGCGCCGTTCCACGGGTAGTCGGTTTCCTGGCGGAGCTTGATGCGGGAGCCGTCGGTCCACTTCGTGTCGAGCGTCGAGGCGGCGAAGAGGTTCACCCAGACGGCGCCGGGCGAGAGCGAGTAAACGTAGTTGTGCGCCTCGGCGATGGTGCGGACGACGTTGGGCGGGCAGCAGAAGGAGGACTTGTAGTTGGGCTGGCGGGAGCGCGACCAGCGGAGCGGGACATCGAAGTCGTGCAGTTTCTTCAGCGGGTTGACGTAGAAGTAGTCTTTTCCCTCGAGGCTGATGCCCGGGAGGATGCCGTTGTAGAGTGTCTGTTCGAAAAGGTCGGCGTAGGCGGCGTCGCCGGTGAGCGTGAGCTGGCGCCACATCCAGAGGCCGTAACCGATGGTGGCGCAGGTCTCGTTGTAAGCGGTGAGGTTGGGCAGCTGGTAGTCGCGGCCGTAGGCCTGGTGGACGGTCTTGATCTGCGGGTGAAGCTTGGCGGGCGCGCCGTCGGGCGAAGCACCGTCGTAGAGCGCGCCGGTCATGCCGGTGATGTAGAGCTTCTGGCCGGCGACATCCTGCGCGATGGCCAGCAGCGGCTTCAGCAGCGTGGCGTCGCCGTCCTCGGCATAGAGGTCCGCGACGCCGGCGTAGAGGTAGTTGGCGCGCACGGCGTGGCCGACGGCCTCCGTGGCCTCGCGGAAGGGCGTGCGGTCCTGGTTGTGGTCGGAGGCGACCTCCGGCGGCACGAGGCTGCGGATCTCGATGAGCTGTTTCGCCAGCTCGAGGTAACGCGGCTCGCGGGTCACGCGGTAGAGCTCGACGACGCCCATGTAGTGCGAGGGGCAGATGGCGTTGCGGGCGAGTTCCTGCGGGCGGGTTTTGCAGAGATTGTCGATGTAGTCGGCGGCCTTGCGGGCCAGGGCGAGCATGGTGGTCTTGCCGGTGGCGCGGTAATGGATGCACGCGGTCGTGATCAGGTGCCCCATGTTGTAGGTCTCGAAGTGTTCGCGGTCCTCGAACTCCTTGGCGGTGGCGCCGGACTGGCCGCGGCGCTGGGGGACGATCTTGTGCGTGTGGAGGTAGCCGTCCTCGCGCTGCGCCTTGCCCACGACCTCGATGATGCGGTCCATCTGGGCGTCGAGCGCCGGGTCCTTGGTCACGGCATAGACCTGGGCGAGGGCTTCGACCCACTTGAGAAAATCGCCGTCGTTGAAGGGCGGGCCGTGGGGCTTGCCCGTGCCGCGGCCCTCGCCGAGGCCGGCGGCCATAAGGAAGTTGTCCCAGGCGTGGCTCTCGTGCGGGTCGGCGAAGATCGTCCACATGTGCGGGATCATCACCGTGCGGCAGACCTCGAAGCGGTCGCCGAGGAGGCCGCCGTTCCAATGCACGTCGCCGAGGTCGGGCAGGTAAAACTTCGCGTGCGGCGAACGGCTCGTGTCGATGAGCGCTTTCTCACCGGCGTGGGCACTGACGACGCAGAGCCAGCCGGACAACAGTCCGAGGAACAGGGACGAAGGCTTCATGGCGGGGCAGGGTGTCGGGGCGGCGAAACGGGGGCAATCCGCCATCCGTTACCCGTGGCGCTTCGGGTCGTCCGCCCGCGGCGCAGGGGTGCGCAGTTGGCGTGGAGCGCGGATGATAGGATGTTTTAGGCTTTGTTTCCGCCGTGTTCTGCGCTTTTTCTTCCGGGAAACTAACCCATGGCCAAGTTCGAGACGGAACGCGCCCAGTTCACCACCTACGGACTCTCCTGTGTCCGGTGGAATCCGTCGCCGATGCCCAGTCCGGACCACCACAACGAGATTCAGCTGAATCTGCTGCGGAAGGGGCGGGTGACCTACATGATCGGGGGGGTTAAAACCAAGGTTCCGGTCGGGCAGTTTCTGGCCTTTTGGGCGGCCATGCCCCACCAGATCATCGATTACGACCCCGACACCGAGTATTTCGTGGCGACCCTGCCCCTGGCCTGGTTCCTCCAGTGCCAGCTGCCCGACGCCGTGGTGCAGCCGCTGATGCGCGGCGAGGTCGTGACCGAGCCGCACCTGGAGCGCACGGCCATGGACACGGCGTTGTTCGCCCAGTGGGAGCAGGACCTGAAGAAGAACCACCGCGTGCTCCGCGAGATCGTCACCCGTGAGATGGAGACCCGCCTGCGCCGCCTCGGCCTCGCGCTGGAGGCCGACCAGACCGGTCCGGCCCTGCGCCCGCCGGCCAAGGTCCAGATGGGCGGCCTCAACAAGGTCGAGCAGATCGTCTGTTACATCGCCCGCAGTTACCTGGAGCCGATCACGGTGGACGACATCGGCAAGGCCGTCGGCATGCACCCGAACTCGGCCATGCGGCTTTTCAAGAAAGTCTTTGGCACGACGCTGATCGACCACATCACGCACCACCGGGTTTTCCACGCCAAGCGCCTCCTCGCCACCACCGACCAGAAGATCGTGGACGTGGCCTACAGCTCGGGTTTCAGCTCGATCAGCCGGTTCAACGAGGCCTTCCGCCGCGCCAGTGGTTGCACCCCGCGCACCTACCGCACGGAGCACGCCGGCGGGGATTGAGGAGCAATGATGGAGGGGCGAGCTCCCGCGAGACCGCGCCAAGGAAAACGGCCGCGCCGGAGCTTGGCCCTCCAACAACCTGCGCGGAGCGCAGGTTCCACCCGTCTTCCTGCGTCCCGAATTTTCGGGCGCCGAGCGTTCAGCGTTGCGCGCGGCGCCGTCACGGAGCAATGAGCCTGTCACCCCCAGTTTTCTTCCGGATGAAACGCCTGCTCTCCCTCTCTGTTCTCCTCGTGGTCGCGGTGGATGCGGTGGTCGCCGCCGAATTTTGGGTCGCCCCCGGCGGCAGCGATGCCAACCCCGGCACGCGCGAGCAGCCGCTCGCGACCGCCACGAAGGCCCTGCGCCTCGGCCGCGAAATGCGCCGGCTCAAGAATCCCGCGGCCGACGACGGCGTGCGCGTCATCCTGCGCGACGGCTATTACCTGCTGCACGAGCCGCTGTTCATCCGGCCCGAGGACAGCGGCACGCCGCTGGCGCCGACGGTGCTGGCCGCCGCGCCCGGCGAGAAGCCCGTGCTCGGCGGCGGAGTGGCGGTGACCGGTTGGACAAACAAGATCGAGGCGCCGCCGCAGCTCCCGGCGGCCGCGCGCGGCCGCGTGTGGGTGGCGCCGATCCCGCGGCACAACGGCCGTCGCCTCGAATTCCGCCAGCTCTGGGTCGAGGGCACCAAGGCCGTGCGCGCCCGCACGCCCAACGGCAACGACATGACCCGGCTCACCGGGTGGGACCGCCCGAAGCGTGAGGCGTGGATTCCCGCCGCGACGCCCATGCCGGCGCGGCTCGACGGCGTGGAGCTGATTTTGCTCCAGATGTGGGAGATTGCCGTGTTGCGCTTGCGGTCGCACGACATCGCCGGCGATCAGGCGCGCGTGACCTTCCACGAGCCGGAGAGCCGCGTGGAGTTCGAACATCCTTGGCCGCAGCCCGTGATGTCGGCCGAGCGGGGCAATGCGCCGTTTTTCCTGACCAACGCCCTGGAATTTCTCGACGAGCCCGGCGAGTGGTTCGCCGACGACGAGGCCGGCTTGGTTTACTACTGGCCGCGCGCGGGCGAGGACTTGATGAAGGCGCGCGTGATCGTGCCGGCGATTGAGACCGTGCTGCGCATCGAGGGCACGGCCGACCGGCCGGTGCAGCATTTTTCAGTCGAGGGCGTCGGCTTCGCGCACACGACGTGGCTGCGTCCGTCGCACTCCGGTCACGTGCCGTTGCAGGCCGGTTTCTACCTGCTCGACGCCTACGGCTTGAATCCCAAGGGCACGCCCGAGTGGCGCAGCCTCGACAACCAGGGCTGGATCGGGCGCCCGCCCGCGGCCGTCACCGTCACGGGCGCGCAACACCTCGCGTTCACGCGCTGCCGCTTCGAGAGCACCGCCGCCAGCGGCCTCGACCTCGGGCTCGCGGTCTCGGATACGGCCGTGACGGGCTGTCTGTTCCGCGACATCGGCATCAACGGCCTCGTCGCCGGCTTCTTCGGCGAGGGCGGCTTCGAGACGCACCTCGCGTGGAATCCGGCCGACGAAAGGCTCATCGGCACGCGGCTGCGTTTCACCAACAACCGGCTCGCCGACTGCGCGAACGAGGACTGGGGCGGCGTGGCGCTCATCGCGGGCTTCGTGCGCGACTCCGTGATCGAGCACAACGAGATCACCGACACCTCCTACACCGGCATCAGCCTCGGCTGGGGTTGGACCCGCACGGCGAACGCCATGCGCAACAATCTCGTCCGCGCCAACCGCATCGTCCGCTATGCGACACGCCTCACCGACACCGCCGCCATCTATACGCTCTCCTCACAACCGGGAACGGTCGTCAGCGAGAACGTCGCCGATGAGGTGAAGATCAGCCCGTGGGTGCACGACCCGGAGCACTGGTTCTACTACTACGCCGACGAGGGCACGGCGTTCACCGTCTGGCGCGACAACTGGTGCCCGGCCGAGCGTTTCCTGCGCAACGCCAACGGCGAGGGCAACGTCTGGGAAAACAACGGCCCGATGGTGAGCGAGAAGATCAAGGCCGCCGCGGGGTTGCAGCCGGAGTTTCGCGGGCAGGCGGAGTGATCCGTTGTAGGGCGGGGTCTCCGAACCCCGCCTCGAATACAGCACCGCTCTCGAATGAAGGCGGGGTTGCTTCGCCATCTCCGCCAAGCCTCCGTCGGAGACCCCGCCCTACAAGTTCCAGTTACGTCCCGCCAAGCCGCTTTCGTTACGTGTCATTCTGAGCGCAGCGAAGAATCCAGCGTAAGCGGAAGCGAGGTGCGGTCTCTCCTGGATTCTTCGCTACGCTCAGAATGACAGGATTTCGTGGGCGTGTCCCCCGGCCGGTCGAAGACCGGCCCTACTTTTTCTCCTTCGGCACTTCGAGCACCAGCGGCCAGGTGTCAGTGCGGAAGGGCAGCGCGGGCAGGCCGGCGGCGTTCACGAGGTTGGGGTTCGCGGTTTCGTCCCATGCGAAGCGCACGGCGACGGGCTTGGGCACCGACGGACTGCTCACGACGATCTTGCCGTTTTTCAGCATGGCCTCGGCGGGATGAAACTTCCGGTCGGCGCCGGCGATCTGGAAATGGGTCAGCGGCTGGCCGTCGCGGCTGCGGAGACCGGCGGCCGGCGTGAAGGTGAGTTCGAGCTTCTGGCTGAACCACGGGCGACGCAGCGCCTGGAAGCGAGGCGCGTGCACGGCGGACTCCCTGCGGCCGTAAGTCTCCGCCAGTGCGAGCCGGGCGAAGCGCCGGCCGACGTCGTGTTTGTTGGTCGGGTGGATGTCCTTCACGTTGCCCACGAGATCGGTCGTGGGGATGATGCCCGTGTGCGGGACGGCGAGGGCGGCAACCTGCGCCTCCCAGAGGGCGGGCAGGGAGTCGCCGGTGAGCTGCTTCGGCCAGACTTTGATGCGCGAGTAGGTGAAGGGCGCGAGCTGGGCGAAGTAGAACGGTGCGTCGGGCCGGCCCCAGGCGGCGCGCCAGCTCGCGATGAGCGCGCGCATCTTCGCGGCGTAGTCGAGGTGCTCGGCGTTCATCACGTTCGCCTCGCCCTGATACCAGAGCCAGCCGCGCAGCGTGAACGGCACGTAGGGTGCCACGCGCGAGGCGTAGAGCTCGGTCGCCTGCACGCCCTTCACCCATGAATCGTAGGGGACCGTCTCCAACCCCTTGAGCGCCGGGTCGGACTCAAAGGCCTCGGGCGGCATCCACGCCTCGATGCGGGTGCCGCCGAAGCTGGAATGGATCAGGCCGACGGGCACGCCGAGTTCGCGCACCAGCTCGCGGCCGAAGTAGTAGCCGGCGGCGGAAAACTCCATGGTGGTCAGCGACTCCGCCGAGCAAGGGCGCCACACCAGCGTGACGTCACCCTCCTTGGGCTTGAGCGCGTGGAGCCCTTGGAAAAGGCGCAGGGGCGGGCAGTCGGCGCGGGTCAGTTCCTCCTGGTAGTTGTCGGTCGGCTGCTGACCACGCCGCGGTCCGAGCTGCTTTTCCATGTTGGACTGGCCCGAGCAGAACCAGACTTCGCCGACGAGGACGTACTGGAATTTTCGATTTTCGATTTCGGATTTTTGATTGCGGGCGGAAATGGTGAGTTCGCGCGGTTCGGCGGAGGCGGGGAGGGCGTCGAGGCGGAGGAGCCAGCGGCCGGTGGCGTCGGCCGCCGTGGTTTTCTCCTGGCCGGCGAAACGCACGGTGACCGTGGCGGACGGTTCGGCCGTGCCCCAAACGGCGACGGGCAGGTCGCGCTGCAGCACCATGTGATCGCCGAAGACCGGCGGACAAGCGAGTTCGGCGCGGAGCAGGGCGACCAGCAACAGGAACAGACAGAGGAGACGGGGACGCATCGGGGTTAAGGCATCAAAGCGTGACGAGCGTGGGGGTCACGTTCGGATTGCTCCGGGATTGTGACGGGGAATTGGCGATTTAACACCAAGGCAGGGCCTAGCGCGAAGCATCAGCGCTTGATGGACAGATGGAGGGCTGAGCTCCTGCGAAGCCGTCTGTCTGTAGCGAACAACGGCCTCGCGGGAGCTCGGCCCTCCAGTTCCGAATCACGCGCAGGGCGTGAGGCGATGGCTGTCGGAAATCTCCATGGGATTCGGCGTGAAAACCGCGCATTCGCGGCTTTAGTCGCGGGACCCCATGAAGCATCTTCCCCGACTCGCGGTTCTGGCCTCGCTTTGCCTCTCGGTTTCTTTCGCCGCGGGGCGCGTCATCCGGCTCGATGAGCCGGCGACGCATTTCACGCAGTCGAGTCCGCTGGGCAACGGCCGGCTCGGGGCCATGCTCTTCGGCGGCGTGACGGAGGAGCGGATCGTGCTCAACGAGAGCGGCATGTGGTCGGGTTCGCCGCAGGAAGCGGACCGCGCCGACGCGGCCGAGGCCCTGCCGGAGATCCGCCGCCTGTTGCTCGAAGAGAAGAACGCCGAGGCGGAGAATCTTGTGAACGAGCGCTTCACCTGCGCCGGCCGCGGCTCGGGGCGCGGACGAGGCGCGACGATTTCCTACGGCAGCTACCAGCTGCTCGGCGACCTGAAGTTGAAGTTCGTCCATGCCGCGGCCGCGGAACCGTTCACGGACTACCGGCGCGAACTCGATCTCGGCGACGCTGTGGCCCGGCTCAGCTACGTGCAGGGCGGGGTGCGCTTCACGCGCGAGGGTTTCGTCAGTGCGCCGGACGAGGTGTTTGTGCTGCGACTGACGGCGGACAAGCCGGGGCAGATTTCGTTTGATGTCAGCCTCAACCGTTCGGAGCGGGCCACGACGACCGCGACCGGTGATAGCATGGTGCCAAACACCCACATCATGATGAACGGCGCACTGAGTGACGGGCTAGGGGGAGAAGGGGTGCATTTCTCGGCGAACGCTTGGGTGGTGTCGACCGGTGGAACCGTGCGGACGGAGGGGGCGACGCTACAGGTGCGGGCCGCCAACGAAGTGGTGCTCTACGTCGCCGGGGTGACTGACATCGGTAATCGCAGCTTTGCCGGCCGAAAAACCCGATTTGCGATGGCGACGGCGTTTGACGATGTGGCGCGCGCTGCCGGCAAGGGTTTCGCGGCGATTCGAG
The DNA here is from genome assembly GCA_966252395.1 of uncultured Oleiharenicola sp. Taxonomy (GTDB): domain Bacteria; phylum Verrucomicrobiota; class Verrucomicrobiia; order Opitutales; family Opitutaceae; genus Lacunisphaera. The sequence goes on from CBINOW010000009.1 coordinate 40,204, forward strand.
CGTCCCACGTCGCCGACTACCGCCAGTGGTTCGACCGCGTGTCGCTGCAGCTCGGGCCGGTGAATCCCGCGGCCGAGGCGTTGAGCGCGCCGGCGCGGCTGCTGGCGTTTGAGGCCGGGCAGCCGGATCCGGGACTGGCGGCGCTGTATTTTGATTTTGGGCGCTACCTGCTGATCTCGTCGTCGCGGCCGGGCGGGTTGCCGGCGAACCTGCAGGGCATCTGGGCCGACAGCATCAACACGCCGTGGAACGGCGACTGGCACCTCAACATCAACGTCCAGATGAACTACTGGCTCGCCGAGGTGGCGGGCTTGCCGGAACTGCACCGCCCGCTGTTCGCGCTGATCGGCTCGCTGGTGGAGCCGGGTGCGAAGACGGCGCGGGCCTATTACGGTGCGGGCGGCTGGGTGGCGCACGTCATCACGAATCCCTGGGGCTTCACCTCGCCCGGCGAGTCGGCGCAGTGGGGCTCGACGAGCTCCGGGTCGGCGTGGCTTTGCACGCACTTGTGGGAGCACTGGCTGTTCACCCGCGACCGCGAGTTCCTGAAAACCGCCTACCCGATCCTGAAGGGTTCGGCCCAGTTCTACCTCGATATGCTGATTGCCGAGACGAAACACGGCTGGCTCGTGACTGCGCCGTCGAACTCGCCGGAGAATTCTTTCCAGCTGGCCGACGGCACCAAGGCCCATATCTGCCTCGGCGCGACGATGGATCAGCAACTGGTGCGTGCGCTCTTCGAGGCCGCGGCCGGCGCGGCGCGCGAGCTGGGCGTGGATGCGGAGCTCGCCCGCGAACTCGATGCCAAGCGGGCGCAGCTCGCGCCCACGCGCATCGGCAGCGACGGCCGCGTGATGGAGTGGCTGGAGGAATACGCCGAGCCCGACCCGCATCACCGGCACGTCTCGCACCTGTGGGGACTTTATCCCGGCCATGAGTTCACCGCGTGGTCCGATCCCGCCCTGGCGGCGGCCGCCCGCAAGACTCTGGAAGTGCGTGGCGACGAGGGCACGGGCTGGGGCACGGCCTTCAAGCTCGGCATGTGGGCGCGGCTCGGCGACGGCGCGCGCTCGCATGATTTGTTGAAGCAGCACCTGCGTGCGGCCCGGCCGGCGGAAAAACCCGGCACGTGGACCGGCGGGCTTTACCCGAATCTCTTTGGCGCGCATCCGCCGTTCCAGATCGACGGCAACCTCGGCGGCCCGGCGGTGATCGCGGAGTTGCTGGTGCAGAGCACCTGTAGGGCGGGGTCTCCGAACCCCGCCACCGAGATCCGGCTGCTGCCGGCGTTGCCGCCGCAGTGGAGCGAAGGGGCGGTGCGCGGGCTGCGGGCGCGCGGCGGTTACAGCGTGGATGTCTTCTGGCGCGACGGGAAGCTGGTGAACGCCGTCGTGCGCGCGACGCAGAGCGGCCCGGTGACCGTGCGCTGGGGCGAGCAGTCGTGGAATTTCGACCTGAAGGCCGGCGACGAGTGGGTGCAGCGGTTGTAACGAAGCTGTAGGGCGGGGTCTCCGAACCCCGCCTGGTTCGATAACCTCACCGCGTTCGTGGCGGGGTTCGGAGACCCCGCCCTACAACTGCAGCCCCCTCAATCCTCCCGCGCGTCGGTCCGCTCGCGGTCGGTCTCCGAGGTCTCGTGCTCGACACGGTAGTCGCGGGGCGTGCAGCCGCAGGCGCGGCGGAAGGCTTCGTTGAAGCGGCTGATCGAGCTGAAGCCCGAGGCGAAGGCGATCTCGACGATCTTCTCGTCGGTGGTGGCGAGCAGGCGCTGGGCGTGGGAGATGCGGTGGTGCGTGAGGTAGTCGATCAGCGTCGTGCCGAAGGTCTTCTTGAAAAGGTTCATCGCGTAGTTCGGATGCAGGCTCACGGCCTGGCTGATTTCCGTGACGGTAAGCGGCTCGGTGTAACGTTGCGCGACGAAGCAGGCCATCTGCTCGACCTTGTTGAGGCCGCCGGCCTGGAGCGAGAGGCGCTGCTTGCGGCGCTTTTGGATCGAGGGCGAGGGAAGGCTGCCTGCGAGGCGGCGCAGGCGCGCTTCCATCTCGAGCATGACGATGTCCTTGGCGTCCTCGCGCTCCTTGGCGAGGTCGGTCTCCCAGCCGGCAAAGAGCGCGTTGTCGAAGGCGGCGCGCTTGGTGTCGGGTTCCATGATGACCTCGCCGCGCATGAGCGGCTGGTTCAGGCGCTCGGGGAGATCGCACTGGAGGAACCAGGAGAGCGGGATCGTGGCGACGAAGTATTCGGTCTGCGGGGCGTAGTCGATGATCTGGTGCGGGATAGCCGCCCAGAACAGCCCGAGCCGGCCGACCTCAAAGCGCACCTTTTGTCCGCCGAGCAGGTAGGTCACCGAGCCGGAGTAGAGCAGGTTGAGCTCGATCTCGTTGTGGTGGTCGGGCCGCCGCATCGGCGACGGGCTCCAGCGCACACAGGTGAACCCGTAGGGCGTGAAGTCCGGTCGGGTGGGATCGAATTGGTGCATGCTTAGGATGCTGGCGAAAGCCGGCCGGAGCCGGCGGAATGAGGCGGATTTGTAGTTTCGGGCGGAGTGGCGGTCAAGCGGCGGGCCGGGAGCGCGTGTCCTGAGTTAGCGGGGCGGTTTCGAACCCCGGGGCGAGGGCGCCCCGGCTCCATATTGAGACAGGCGCAGCGTTGGCTGGAAAAAAAGGGGCCCTGAATTGCTTCAGGGCCCCGGTGAAAAAGAACGGCCGTGGCCCGGCTCAGAGATCGTATTTGGCGCCGAAGATCCACGAGATGCCGGTGTCCTGCTGGCGGGCGCGGACGAGGCCGTATTCCGTGTTCTTCTGCCGCTCGGCCATCAGGTTGCGGGCGGTGACCGTGAGGCGGAGGTTCGGGCGGAGCGTGTAGGTGAGCTCGCCGTCCCAGAACTGGTAGTCCTCGAGGCGCGGGTTGGCGCGGTTGGAGGGACCGGTGGCGAGGATGTTCGCGGTCGGGCGGCCGGCCTGGAAGTTGGTCTTCAGGTGGACGTAGAGCTTGCCGCGCGGGGAGCGGTAGCTGACGCCGGCGTTGAACTGCGAGTCCACGACGTTGGCGAGGTGGGTGATGGTCGCGCCGGTGGTGCCGCCGGTGAAGGTGCCCTCCATGCTGTAGATGCGGGTGTGGTTGGCCCAGATCTCGAAGCCGCGGAGGAAGCCCGGCATGAACTCCCAGTCGCTCAGGCGCTGGCGGACGCTCAGCTCGTAGCCGTCCCAGTTGGCGTTGCCTAGGTTGTCGCTCGTCGCGAGCCGGTAGCTGGCGAACTCGGAGCCGAGGCCCAGCTCGGCGAGCAGGTCGGATGTCATCGGCACCGTGGCGCTGGCGATGTAGTCGTCGATGTCGCGGCGGAACCACGAGAAGGTCCACTCGCCCGCGGTCTTGGTGTAATACTCGAGGCTGAAGTCGAAGTTCTGCGAGCGCTGGGGCAGCAGGCCGGCGCGGGTCGAGGTGATGGTGCCGGCGAAGCCGCCGGTCGGCGTGTCATCCTGCGTGAGCGAGGGGAGGATCTGCGCGAAGTCGGGGCGGCCGATGGCCTCGGTGTAGCTGGCGCGGGCCTGGAGGTTGGGCAGAATCTCGTAGCGCAGGTGCAGGTAGGGGAACGGATCGGAGCGGTATTTCGAGGTGCTCGTGAGGAAGCGATACTTGGCGTTGATGCCGGCGACGGAGTTGGCGTCCACGCCGACCGGGAGGACGCTGGAGGCGCCGGAGGTCGGCAGCGTGCGGATGCCGGTGGCGGCTACGTCGGTTTCCTCGACGCGGAGGCCGGCGAGCACGTTGAGCTTCGGGATCGGGTTGCCGCTGCCCATCAGGTAGTAGCCGGTGATCTTTTCGTTCACCTTGCGGCGGTTCTGATACCACTGGTCGAGCGCGTAGGCCTTGTTCTCGACGAGGACCTGCGGGTTCTTCTGCCAGAACTGGAAGAGCTCGGTCGTGCTCAGGTAGGCGGCTTCGCGGATGTGGAAGTCGGGCAGGCCCTGCGTGACCGGCACGCGTTCGGCAAAGCGGCCGAGCTGGGCGGCGGTGGTGAGATCGTCGGCCGTGCCGGGGATGCCGTCATCGCCGACCCAATACCAGCGCTTCGGCGTGTTGTAGCGGTCGCGGATGGTCTCGTTGTAGGCTAGGCCGGCCTTCAGGTAGAAGGGGAAGCTGAGCTGGAAGTCGCGCTGGACGTCGAGGCGGCCGGACCAGCGGACCTCGGAGGAATTGCGGATGTTGCTCGTGACCATGCCGCCGTGGTTCGCACGGTGTTCGCCGTTGGTGGAGGCGAGGTTGGCCTGGTTCGGGAAGTAGTTGTAGAGGTCATAGACGCTCGGGCCGCTGTTCTGCACGAAGGCGGTCGGCGTTTCGTTGTCGCGCGGGGTCGTGACGGTCCAACCGTTGCCGGTGGCGGTCCAGATACTGAGGGAGCCGAAGTTGTCGTCGTTGCGGTAGTGGTTGATGGACTTCGAGAGGCCGCCGACGAGCTCCGCCTGCCAGAGGCCGGACTTGAACTTCAGGCCCGGGTTGATCTGCCAGGAGTCGGTGTATTTGCTGAACACGCTGACGCCCTGGTCGGCGCGACCGTTGGTGGTCGTGTATTTTTCCAGGGTGGAGTCGGGCGTGTAGGCGGTGAGGCTGTTGGTCGGCGTGAGGTTGAAGCTGTGGTTGCGGTTCGTGCTGTGGTAGCGGGTGTAGGTGTTCTTCAGGAACAGCGTGATCTCGTCGGTCAGGCGGAAGTCGAGGTTCAGCGAGTAGTCCGAGCGCGTGCGCAGCTGGCGGTTCGGGTTGATGAGAAGCTGATTCCGCAGGATCGTCGCGTTGGCCGGGGTGATGGCGTCGCTGCCGGCGGCGGCGTTGTAAACGTTGAACGTGTGGGTCGTGCTCGAGCCGAGCATGAAGGATTCGTCGCGACCGACGGAGGCCACGACGCCGAGGCGGTTGTCGAAGAAGGAATTCGAGTAGGTCAGGCGGCCGACCGGGTAGGCGGAGACCTGGCGGCCGGAGTCATTGTGGCCGGGGCCGACGTAGCGGCCGAAGAAGTCGTGCGAGTCGGTCATCACGCCCAGCTGCACGCTGGCGCGGCGGCCCTTCTGGTCGAAGGCGCTCTTCGTGACGAAGTTCACGGCGCCGCCGATGGCATTGGCGGACATCGAGGGGATTGGGGCCTTGAAGACCTCGACGCTCTCGATGGCGGCCATGGAGAGCTGGTCCACCTCGAGGTTGCGCGTGGTGCCGGAGGAGGCGGCCGAGGCGATCTCGTTGCCGTCCATCGTCACGGAGGTGAGCACGGGGTCCTGGCCGCGGATGCGGATGCGGTTCGGCTCGTTCTGCGAGTAGTCCATCTGGATGCCCGAGATGTTGCGGAGGAACTCGCCCGGGTTGCCGGTGGACTGGTCCACGAAGGCGTCCATGGTCGAGACGCTGAGGGCGGACTCGGAGCGGCGCTGCTGGTTGATGGCGGCGGCGGTGCCCTCGATCGTCGAGGTGACCACCAGGGCATCCAGCTCGTAAACATCGGAGGTGAGTTCGAAGCTGACGGAAGCGGCCTGCTCGTCGGTGACGGTGATCGACTGCGACTTCGGGTCGAGGCCGGTGTAGGTGACGGTCACGGTGTGGGTGCCGGCGGGCACGCCGCTCAGCGAGAAGCGGCCGTCGGGCGTGGTGAGCGTCCGGAGCCCGGTGCCCACGACCTCGACCACGGCGCGGTCGAGGTATTTCTGGGTGTTCTTGTTGTTCACGGTGCCGCTGATCACGGCGGCGAGGGCGAAGGCCGGGGAGAACGCGAGCACCGCGGCCAGCTGTAGCGTGCGGGCGACGGACGGGGAAAAGCAGCGGCTGGTCAGGCCAGGCTGCGCAGCGTCGGAGAGACGCGACGGAGTTACGGTCGGTTGGTTCATAGGGGTTATGCCTAAACGGTAAAACAGGATCGGTCGCGTGGTTGGGGCGCGCCGTGGGTGGGCTGATCCAGGTGGGGCGCGCGGAGCATAGGATAATTCTTCCCTTAGTTCTCCCGGCCTTTTCGGAATAGATTGCGGAAAAATAGTGTCCGGTGCGCGGAACGCACCCGCCCCTGCTCCGCGACCGGAGGCCCGCCACCGGGGTCGGCCGGGTATTAGGATGCGGGGATAAATTGGGAATTCACCGGAAGACTACCCGGAAACGAATGTGCTAAGCTGCCGTCGTTCACCCCGCGTCCTTCACCCCAACGGCACCGTGGCCTTCCCTTTCTGCTTCCCTCCGTCCTGCCGGCTGACCGCGCCGCATGCGGCGCGGTGCGCCCGGACGCGGCGGGGTGGCGTCTTCTGTTTGTGTTGGGGTAACCCGATGTCGCGGCGAGGCGGTAGCAGCCCCGTCGCGGCGTCGGGTCTTTCATTTCCCATCCGGTTCCGATAAACCCAGCTCCGCTTTCTTCCCCATGACCCCCGCTCACCCGTTCCGATTCGCGGCCGGAGGATTCCTCCTGCTTGGCCTGCTGTTCCTCGCCGCCTGCAAACCCGCCGCCAGCGGTCCGGCGGCGGCCGCACCCGCGGCGCCCGCCGCGGCCAAACGCGTGGCCGTCGTCGTTTCCACGCTGAACAATCCTTGGTTCGTCGTGCTCGCCGAGACCGCGCGCGACCGCGCCAAGGAGCTCGGCTACGAGGCCGTGATCTTCGACTCGCAGAACGACCCGGCAAAGGAGGCGCAGCACTTCGACAACCTCATCACCTCGGGCTACGGCGCCGTGCTGTTCAACTGCACCGACGCCAAGGGCTCCATCGCCAACGTCCGCCGCGCCAAGGCCGCGGGCATCCCCGTGTTCTGCATGGACCGCGAGATCGAGGCGAATGACGCCGCGACTTCGCAGATCCTCTCCGACAACTACTCCGGCTGCGTCGCGCTCGGGCAGTTCTTCGTCGAGCAGGTCGGCGAGGAGGGCAAATACGCCGAGCTCCTCGGCATCGTGGCCGACACCAACACCTGGAACCGCTCCAAGGGCTTCCATTCCGTCGTGGACCGTTTCCCCGGCCTGAAGATGGTCGCGCAGCAGAGCGCCGAGTTCGACCGCACCAAGGCGCTCGAGGTGCTCGAGGCGATTCTCCAGGCGCACCCCGACATCAACGCCGTGTTCTGCGGCAACGACGCCATGGCCATGGGCGCCTACCAGGCGCTGCTCGCCGCGGGCAAGGCCGACAAGGTGAAGGTCTTCGGCTTCGACGGCGCCGATGACGTCGTGCGCTCGGTCGCCGAGGGCAAGATCACCGCGACGGTCATGCAGTTCCCCAAGACCATGGCCCGCACCGCGGCGGAGAACGCCGACAAGCATTTCAAGGGCGAGCGCAACTTCCCGCAGCGCGTGCCCGTCGCGGTGGAACTCGTGACCAAGGCGAACGTGGCGAAATTCGGCGACTATGGGCGCAAGGGCCAACCCTGATCCGCGGGCGGTGAGCCCGTCGAATCCGGCGCCCGCCTTCCCCTGGGCCCGCCTTGCCGGCTTCACACTGGCGGGCGGGGCGCTGCTGTGGTTCTTCCCGTTATGGCGGGTGGTGCCGCTGACGGCGTCTGCACCCGTTGCGTCCGCCGCCTTCAATCCGGCGGAGTTTGCCACGCGCTTCTGGACGGAGACCCTGCCGCCGGCGCGCGCCCGCGCCGTGGATGCCGCGGCGCTCGCGCTCGCCCTGCGGCGCGACCCGGCGGAGGCGGCCCGGCTCCATGCCCGCGCGCGCGGCCTGGGCACGGCGTATTACCATGTGCGCGGCACCGGTCGCGTCGTGGCCGTGGAGCGCAGCGTCATCGTCGTGGCGCTGGACGACGCGGACGGCGCGACATTTGCGCTGAAGACGGGCGCGATCTTCGGCAACACTGTGCGCGACGGCCCGGGGCTGCTGGATCTGAACGACTTTCCCTCGCTCGCCGACTTCAACGCCGTGTCCGCCGAGCTGAACCGGCTGGTCGAGGAGCGCGTGCAGCCCGAGCTGCGCCGGCTCGCGACCCTGGGGACGCGGATCGGGTTCGTCGGTTGCGCCGAGGCGGCCGACCCGGTGGCCGGTGGACCCTTGCTCACGCTCATCCCGCTGTTGGCGGAGGCGCGCCCGGCCCGATGACAGCCCTCCTTTCCAGGCAAAACCTCTCCCGGTTCCAGTCGCTCCTTGCGCTGGCGGCCATGGTGGTCGCGCTCAGCCTGCTCTCCGACAAGTTCCTCACGACCGACAACGGCCTCAACATCCTCCGTCAGATCTCGGTCAACCTCTGCCTCTCGATCGGCATGACGCTGGTCATCGTCAGCGGCGGCATCGATCTCTCGATCGGCGCGGTGCTCGCGTTGTCGGGCGCGGTGGCCGCCGGTCTGTTGAAGAACGGGCTGCCGCTGGCGCCGCTGGGCGTGAAGCTGCAGTTCACCGCCTGGGGCGCGGTGGTGACGGGCGTGGCGGTCGGCGCGCTGCTCGGGTGGGGCAACGGCCTCGCGGTCACGCGCCTCCGCCTGCCGTCGTTCATCGCCACGCTTGGCATGCTCAGCATCGCCCGCGGCCTGGCCATGCTGTGGACCGGCGGATTTCCCATCACGGGCCTCGGTGACGCCTTCGGTTTTCTCGGCACGGGCACCCTGCTGGGTGTGCCGCTGCCGGTGTGGATTTCCGGCCTGCTCGCGGTCGCCTTTGCGTTGGTGATGCGCGATGCGGTTTTCGGCCGCCAGGTCTATGCGGTCGGCGGCAACGAGACCGCCGCGCGCTTCTCGGGCTTGCGCATCGACCGCATCCGGCTCGCGGTTTACACCCTCGCGGGCGCGTTGGCGGGCGTGGCCGGCCTGATTGTCACGGCCCGTCTCGACTCGGCCCAGCCCAACGCCGGCCTCGGCTACGAGTTGGATTCCATCGCGGCGGTCGTGATCGGCGGGGCGTCGCTCTCCGGCGGGCGAGGCACTATCCTGGGCACGGTGCTCGGCTGCCTGATCATCGGCGTGCTCAACAACGGCCTGTTTCTGCTCAATGTCTCCCCGTTTTGGCAGCAGGTCATCAAGGGCGTTGTCATCCTGCTCGCCGTCGCCCTCGACCGCATGAACAACCGCCAACGCGAAGCCTGATGAAAACATTTGCGACCAGCCTGCTTTCCCTCCTGTTCGCCGTCGCGCTGACCGCCGCGCCCGAACCCGCCCGCCACCGGGTGATCGTTTCAACCGACATCGGTGGCACGGATTTCGACGACTTCCAGTCGCTCGTGCACGTGTTGCTCTACGCCGACGACCTCGACCTCGAGGGCCTCATCGCCTCGCCCTACGGCGCGGGCCGCCAGGAACACATTCTGCAGGTGATCGAGAAATATGCGGCCGACTACCCGAACCTGAAAACCTGGTCCGCGCGCTACCCGACGCCCGATGCCCTGCGCGCTATCACCAAGCAGGGCGAAACCGAGACCGCCCCCTACGCCGGGGTGCGACGCCCGACGGAGGGCTCCGACTGGATCGTGCAATGCGCGCGGCGCGACGACCCGCGTCCGCTGCACGTGCTCGTCTGGGGCGGCATCGAGGATCTGGCGCAGGCGTTGCACGACGCGCCCGACATCTTGCCCAAGCTGCGCGTGTATTACATCGGCGGCCCCAACAAGAAATGGAGCCCCGATGCCTACCACTACCTTGCGACGCAGCATCCGACGCTCTGGATGATCGAGTCCAACACGACCTACTACGGCTGGTTCATCGGCGGCAACCAGGCCGGCGACCTGAACGCCGACGCCTTTGCCGAGGCCCATGCCGCCGCGCGCGGCGCGCTGGGAAATTTCTTCGCACACGGCATCCACTTCGAGGGCCGCAAGCGCTCCGCCCTGAAGATGGGCGACACGCCGACGGTCGCCTGGCTTTTGCGCGGCAACCCTGAGATGCCCTTCCAGCCCGGCTGGGGCGGACGCTACGTGCGCGCCTGGACGCGGCCCTATGTGCGCTTCGACCGGCTGACGACCGCCGCCGACCGCGTCGAGCACTGCGGCATCCTCGAACTCGTGCTGCCGCTCGGCGCCGGCGCCCCGGCCGCGCCCGAGGCCCGGATGGAGATTGAGAACCAGAAATTGGTCGGCCACTTCGACGGCACTGGCGCCGTGCATTTCCGCTTCTGCCCGAAGGAGGCCAAGCTCTACCGCTACACGATCCGCAGCAACGTGCCCGCGCTCGACGGCCTCAAGGGCGAGATCACGTCCGCGCCGCTGACCCCCGAGCTGGCGCTGCGCCCCGATCCCGCGCTGCCCAACTGGTGGACCGACGATCCCTCGCCCGACTTGCGCGAAGGCGCGATCCCCGGCGCCCGCACCATCAACCAGTGGCGCGAAGATTTCCTCCGCGATTTCGCGCAGCGTTTGGAGCGTTGTCGCATACCGGCCAATGGTTCGGCCACGCCGCGCTGACCCTTTTGCCCCTTCTCCTGTAGCCAGCCTGTTCATCATGCCTCCCGCTCATTCCAGACTCGTGCTGCTGGCCGCCGGTTTGGTTGCGTCCGCTGCCGCGGCCTCGTCTTTCATCGTGGAAGCCGAGTCCGGCACCTTCAGCGGCTGGGTGGACCAACACAGTTGCTGGCACCACGTGATGCTGACCGACGAGCCGCATTCGACCTACTCGGGCACCGGCCTCGTGGACACGCCGAACCAGGTGGGGAGCTTCATCGAGGTGGCTTACGATGCGCTCTGGACCGGTCCGCACCGTGTCACCGTCCGTTACACGCACATCAAGCCCGACAACCGTCCCGGGCAGCTGTGGATCAACGGCAAGGACGGTCCGATTCTCCCGATGCCGCAGAACAAGGCGTTGCCCGCCTTCAACACCGACTCCGCCGTGGTCAACCTGACGCAGGGCCGGAATCTGATCCGGTTGACGGCCCTCGCCGACGGCGGGTTGGGCAACGTGGATTATCTCAAAGTGGCCGAAGTCCGCGAAGTGCCCGCGGGTGCCTTGCCGCGCATCGTCGTGCTCGAGGCCGAGGACGGTCTGTTCCAAGGCAAGGTAGACCACCACAGCTGCTGGAACTTCATCGCGCAGCACCCCGGGCCGCACACGGGCTTCACCGGCACGGGCTACGTCGATGCCGACAACAAGGCCGGGAGCTTCGTGGAGCTGAGCTTCGAGGTGCCGGAGACCGGATCCTACCTGCTGGAGGCCCGGTATGCCCACGGCAAGGACGACACCCGTATGGCGGAGGTCCGCCTCAACGGCGATGTGGCTGTCGCCGAGCTGCCCTTCGGCTCCACGGGTTTCTGGACAAAGTGGACCTACCTCGCCTTTCCGCAGCCGCTTCGCCTGGCCGTGGGAAAAAATGTCATCCGCTTCACGGCCCTCGGGGCCGAGGGTCTGGCCAACCTCGACCACCTGCGGATCTCGCCCGTGCCCGTCTCGACCGCGCCGGTCCGCTTGAGCGAAGTCACCTGGGGCGGGGTGGGGTGCTACCGGATCGAGATGCCCATGGGCACGGTTTACTTCGAGAAGGACAACGGCGTGTCCGGGTTCAAGAGCTTCCTCGATTCCGAGGGCAACGATTGGATCGCGTCCTACCTGCCGCCGGGACCGAACGGCAACTTCCGTGGTTTTCCCAACAGCGCCGGCGGCTTCGGCCACGCCGGCGTGAACAGCGGCTCGACCACGAAGGTCGTGGACGGCCGCACCGAGGGGGACTTCGTCGTGCTGGAGTCGGCGAACGCGGACTTCACCTTCCAGTATTGGTTTTTCCCCGACCGCGTCGCGCTCAAGGTCCTTCGCGCGAAGGGCGACTACTGCTTCATCCTCGAGGCCGTGGCCGGCGGCACGGCCGACGCCGCGGATTACTTCGTTGCGCCCGACGGCGTGAAGCGGGCGCCGAAGGGGGAGTTCGCCGACTTTTCGCCCGAGTGGTTCTACCTTGGCGACCCCAAGGCCGCGCACGTGCTCTTCCTCGCCAAGACGCCCGACGACGATGCGCCGAATGAGAACCACCGCCAGATTCGCCCCGGCGGCCTGCACAACATGGACCTCTACAGCTTCGGCCGCGCCGGTCCGGAGCAGAAATATCAGATTCGCGGGATGAGCGGCACCGAGCCGGTCTGCGTGATCGGATTTCTGCCCGCCGCCACGCCGCACGCGGAGATCGCCGCCACGCTCGAGCGTCACCTGGCCGCGCCTTTTGTCCCGCCCGCGCCGCCGCCGGCGCGGTGGAGCAGCGACTACCTGCGCCACCCGCCGGAATGGTATGGCACCGCCGCGGCGCGCGCCGTGGCGGACAGCGTCCTGCGTTATCAATCGTCGCAGGGCGGCTGGCCCAAGAGCACGAATCTCGCCCAACCGCCGCGCACGCCGGCGGACATTCCGCCCGAGGGTCGCGGTCGTGCCAACAGCCTCGACAACGATGCCACCACGGTGCCGATGCAGTTCCTCGCCCGGGTCGCGACCGCGACCGGCGACGCCCGCTACCGCGACGCGTTTCTGCGCGGGGTTGATTATCTGCTGGCCGCGCAATACCCCAACGGCGGCTGGCCGCAGTTTTGGCCGCTGCGGGGGGAATACTACGACCACATCACCTTCAACGACGGGGCCATGATCCGCGTGATGCAGGTCTTGAACGGGGTGGCCCGAGGGCAATCTCCCTATGCGTTCGTGGACGAGGCGCGGCGCAGCCGCGCGGCGGCCGCGGTCGAGCGGGGTATCGAAGCCATCCTGCGCATGCAGGTCCGGCAGGACGGCCGGCTCACCGCTTGGTGCGCCCAGCATGATGAGAAGACCCTCGCTCCCGCCTGGGCCCGCAAATACGAGCCGCCTTCGCTGTCCGGCGCCGAGTCTGTCGGCATCGTGCGTTTCCTCATGTCGGTCGAGCGGCCCACGCCGGAGATCGTCGCCGCGGTCGAGGGTGCCGTGGCCTGGCTGCGCGCCGTGCCGATCACGGGCCAGCGCCTGGAGCATCGGCGCGGGGCCGATGGGCGTGATGAGCGCAGCCTGGTGCCGGACCCGGCCGCGCCGCCATTGTGGGCGCGCTTCTACGAGCTCGGCACGAACCGGCCGCTCTACCTCGATCGCGATTCCGTCTTTCATTACGACTTCATGCAGGTCGGCCGCGAACGCCGCAGCGGCTACGATTACCACGGGGACTGGCCGGTGCCGCTGCTGGAGCAGGATTATCCCGGGTGGAAACGGCGCCTCGCCGGAGGAGATCCCGCTCCATGAACACCCGGTTTCCCGTCCTGAATGTGCTGCTCGTTGCCATCGCCGCGCCGTTTTCCGTCGGCGCTGAGCCCGCTGCGCCAAGGCCCCTCGTTCCACGCCTGGTTATCACGACAGATTTTCCGCCGCTTGATGTGATTCCGGGCGGGGCCGGCCACGGTCCGGTCGAGAAACGCAGCGACCCCGATGACATCCAGTCCATGGTCCGGCTGCTGCTCTATGCGAACGATCTCGAGATCGAGGGGCTGATCGCCTCGTCGGGCACCTTTGCCAACGTCGCGAACAAACAGCCGCTCCTCGAGCTGCTGGAGCTCTATGATCAGGTGGACGAGAATCTTCGCCGGCATGACCCGCGTTATCCGCCGGCCGCCCGGTTGCGCGCCGTGACCTGGCAGGGGCGTTCGGGGACTTGGGGCAAACCCGTCGGCGACGTGATCGGCGAGGGCAAGGACACGGAGGCTTCCGAGGCGATCATCCGCATCGTGGACCAGCCCGACCCGCGGCCGGTGTGGATTGGCATTTGGGGCGGGCCGGCCGATGTGGCCCAGGCCGTCTGGAAGGTGCGGCAGACGCGCGCTCCCGCGGACTTGCAGCGGTTTCTCGGCCGGATGCGTCTCTTCATGATCGGGCTGGGCGACAAGCCCGCGCAGGACGGTTCGGGGACTTGGCTGCTGGAGACGTTTCCGGAGCTGTTCATCATCGTCTCGCAGGAAACCTACACCGGCATGTTCGCGCAGAAATCTCCTTGGGGCAGCCTGGAATGGCTCAACACGCACATTCGCGAAGGGCATGGTCCCTTGGGCGCGATCTACCCGCGCAGCGGCTTTCACCCCGACAGCCCCGGCATGCAGGAGGGGGACACTCCGGCCTTTCTGCATCTGTTCAGCGCGCAACGCGGTCTCAACGATCCCGAGCAACCCGACCAGCCGGGCTGGGGCGGGCAGTATGTCCGACGCGATCCGGCGCGGAACCACTGGTTTGACGGCCCCGGCTCGGAAAGCGTCCGCCGGTGGTTGCCTGATATTCAGGCTGATTTCGCCCGCCGGGCGGATTGGATGCTGCCGCCGGCCTCCGCGGCGGCGAACCCCGCCCCGGTCGAACCCAAGACGAACCCCTGAGCCTTCTCCTCTCGAATGACTGTCCCCATGAAAACCACCCTGCGCTTGCTGTGCTTATCGCTCCTCTGTTGCGTCGCGGCCATCGGCCTGACTGCCGCCGAGAAGGCCCGCGTCATCGTCCTCACCGACATGGGCGCCGATCCCGACGACGAGCAATCGCTCGTGCGGCTTCTGCTCTATGCCAACGAAATCGACGTCGAGGGCATCGTCGCGACGACCTCGTGCTGGCAGCAGAATGCCATCCGCCCGGACTTCATCGCCACCATTCTCGACGCCTACGCGAAGGTGCAGCCCAACCTGCTGCAGCATGCGGCCGGTTACCCGACGGCCGACGCCCTGCGCGCCGTGGTGAAACGCGGCCTGCCGAAATACGGCATGACCGGGGTGGGCGACGGCCGGGATTCCGAGGGCTCCGACTGGATCATCCAACAGCTCGACCGTGACGATTCGCGTCCGCTCTGGGTTTCCGTGTGGGGCGGCGCCAACACGCTCGCGCAGGCCCTGCACAAGCTGCGCGCCACGCGGCCCGCGCCGGAAGTGGCGCGCCTCGTCGCCAAGCTCCGCGTCTATACCATCTCCGACCAGGACGACAGCGGCGCCTGGATGCGCCGCGAATTTCCGGGGCTGTTCTACATCGTGACGCCGGGCGACGAATACGGTCAGGCCACCTGGATCGCGATCAACAACACCCACGAAGGCATCGACAACACGACCGTCAGCAATCCGTGGTTGGCCCAGCACATCCAGCAGGGCCACGGCCCGCTCGGTGCCGCCTACCCGGATGCAGCGTGGGGCATGGAAGGCGACACGCCCGCCTACCTCGGGCTCATCCCGAACGGCCTGAACGCCCCCGAGCATCCGAACTGGGGTGGCTGGGGCGGACGCTACGAACTCGCCACGCCGGCCTTCGAGACGATCAAGGACGGCAGCTCCGTCGTGGTGCCCGAGCGCGAGACGCGTCCGATCTGGACCAACGCGAGCGACACCTACCGGCCCTACCTGCCTTCCGACTTCAAGCGGGCGGTGAAGCGCGCCGAGAAGAGCTTCACCGGCAACCAGGTCACGCTCTGGCGCTGGCGCGATGACTTTCAGCACGACTTCGCGGCGCGCATGGACTGGACGACCAAGTCCCGGGCCGAGGCCAACCATCCGCCCGTGCCGCGGCTCAACCACCCCGACCAGCTCACCGTGAAATCCGGCGAGAGCTTCACCCTCGACGCCTACGGCAGCAGCGATCCCGACGGCGACAGCATCAGCTACCTCTGGTTTAACTACCCCGAGGCCGGGTCCTGGCGCGAGCCGGTCAACTCCGGCGGGGCCGAGAACGCGGACCGCTTCAGCGTGACTGCGCCCAAGGTCACCAAGCCCGAGACGCTCCACTTCATCCTGCGCGTGACCGACAAGGGCACGCCCGCCCTCTCGCGCTATCGGCGCGTCATCGTGACGGTGAATCCCTGACCCACCTCTCCCATGAAATTGCTGCGCTCCTTCCTCCTGCTCGCGACTTGCTGCCTGCCGCTGCTCGCCGCCGAGAAACCCCGCGTCTTCGTCCTGACCGACATCGAAAACGAGCCCGACGACGCCATGTCGCTCGTGCGGTTCCTGACTTACGCGAACCACTTCGACGTCGAGGGCCTCATCGCCACGACTTCCATCCACCAGCGCAGCAAGGTCGCGCCGCAGACCATCCGCCGCATCGTCGAGGCCTACGGCAAGGTGCGCGACAACCTCGAGCTGCATGAGCCCGGCTATCCGACCGGTGAGCAACTCCTCGCACGCGTCAGCGAGGGCCTGCCGACCTACGGCATGCTCGCCGTGGGCGAGGGACATGATTCGCCCGGCTCCGAGCTACTGATCCGTGCGATCGACCGCGACGACCCGCGTCCGCTCTGGGTCCCGGTCTGGGGCGGTCCGAACGTGCTCGGCCAGGCGCTCTGGAAGATTCGCCAGACGCGTTCACCCGAGGCGCTGGCCAAGGCCGTCGCCAAGCTCCGCGTCTATGCGATCTCCGATCAGGACGATTCCGGCCCGTGGCTGCGCAAGGAATTCCCCGGTCTCTTCTACGTCGTCAGTCCCGGCTACAGCGCCGGCGGGGCCTACCACCACGCCACGTGGAGCGGCATCAGCGGCGATTATTTCCACGCCCGTTGCCCGGGCGCCGATTTCACCCTCGTCACCAACGAGTGGCTCGAGCGCGCCATCCGCAAGAAGGGTCCGCTCGGCGCGCAGTATCCGCACTGGGAGTATCTCATGGAAGGCGACACCCCGAGCTTCCTCGGCCTGATCACCAACGGCCTCAACGAGCCCGAGCGCCCGGATTGGGGCGGGTGGGGCGGCCGTTACGAACTCTACACGCCGCGCCCGATGAAGTGGCACGCGCAGCCGGAAACGCGTCCGATCTACACCGACGCCGACGACGAGGTCATGGGCGCCGACGGCCGCTGGCACGACACCAACCACGCCACGATCTGGCGCTGGCGCGAGGCCTACCAAAACGATTTCGCCGCGCGCATGGACTGGACGATCAAGCCCTACAAGGAGGCGAACCACCCGCCCGCGCCGAAGCTCGGCCACGCCGCCCGCCTCACCGCCAAGCCCGGCCAGCGCGTCGAGCTCAGCGCCGAGGGCACGACCGATCCTGATGGCGATGCGCTCTCCTACGAGTGGTTCTACTACAACGAGGCCGGCACCTTCCCGCTCTCCAGCGCCCGCTCCGGCCAGCCGCTTGAGATCCGCAACTTCGACCAGCCCAAGGCCTCGTTCACCGTGCCCACCACCCGCGTCATGCCGCCCGGCACCGGGGAGATGCACGTCATCCTGGCCGTCACCGACCACGGCACCCCTCGGCTCACGCGCTACCAGCGTGTCATAGTGGAGGTGCGGCCGTGAACCAGGTGGAGCGCGGGAGCCAGACGCTCGTTGTAGCCCTGCGCGGGAGCGCAGGGACAGGCCGCCGCCGCGGCATGCCGCCGACTTCAAACCAACCGCTCCGGAGGCCCGGTTCCACCCTCCCATGTTATGATATGGTTGATTCTTCAGCGCAGTCCGGAGGAAGCATTGCCTAAACCTGTGCTACTCTATCAAACCCATTGCCGGATGGCTCCCGCCCGGTCCCTTTCCCCAACGTCATGAAACCTGCCCCGCTTACCCTTGGTGTCATCTTCGGCAACCGCGATTTCTTCCCCGACAAGCTCGTGCCCGAGGCGCGCGCCGACATCGTGAAGCTCTTCGGCGAGCTCGGCCTTCAGGCCGTCATGCTCGACCCGGCCGAGACCAAGCTCGGCGGCGTCGAGACCCACAACGACGCGCGCAAGTGCGCCGACCTCTTCAAGCGCCACCGCGACCAGATCGCCGGCGTGCTCGTGTGCCTGCCGAACTTCGGCGACGAGAAGGGCGTGGCCGACGTGATGAAACTCTCCGGCCTCAACGTGCCGATCCTCGTCCAGGGTTACCCCGACGATCTCGACAAGCTCGACGTCATCCGCCGGCGCGATGCCTTCTGCGGCAAGATTTCCGTCTGCAACAATCTCCGCCAGGCCGGTATCGCCTACTCGCTCACGACCAAGCACGTCGTCCACCCGCTCGACGCCTCGTTCCGCGCGGACCTGCAGCAGTTCGTCGCCGTGTGCCGCGTCGTCCGCGGTCTGCGCGGCGTGCGCCTCGGCGCCATCGGCGCGCGCCCCGGTGCGTTCAACACCGTCCGCTAATCCGAAAAGATTCTCGAGCGAAACGGCATCAGCGTCACCACAGTGGACCTCTCCGAGATCCTCGGTGCCGCCGGCAAAATCGCCGACGCCGACAAGCGCCTCCTTTCCAAGGTGGATGAGATCAAGGCCTACGCCAACGCCACCGCCGTCCCGCCCGCCAAGCTCGCGCAGATGGCGCGCCTCGGCATCGTGCTCGACGACTTCGTCGCGACCAACCACCTCGACGCGACCGCCATCCAGTGCTGGACCTCCGTGCAGGCCAACCACGGCTGCAACGTCTGCA